>CAIOIC010000001.1 GCA_903858275.1 uncultured Verrucomicrobia subdivision 3 bacterium
GGAGTGTGCGAGGTCCCGCGCCGGGGCGGTGAGGGTTTCGAGGTCCTCGTTCAGCGTTTCGAGGTGTTCCTTGAAATCCGCGTCGCTCACGGCTTCGCCGGCGGCCACGCCCACGTAGCGACCGGGGTTGAGCGACCAGCCTTGCGCTTCGATCTCCTTGAGCGTGGCGGCGCGGCACAGGCCGGGCACGTTGGCGAATTTCGGTTTCTTCCCGAAGATCTCTTCGAGCTTGGCGCGGGCTTCGTCGCCGCCGAGGGTGAAGTCGAGGGCTTCGCCGCGATGGAGGCGGACGAGGTTGCCAAGGAAGCCAATCTGCGCGGCCGTCCATTCGCGGTGCGCGCGGTCCACCTGCCGGTAGATGTGGCGGGCGTCAATAAACAGGACGGTGTCGGCGCGGGCCGATTTTCCCTTCCCTTTATCCAGGAACCAAAGGGTGCAGGGGAGCGTGACGGTGTAGAAAAAATTCGGGCCGACGGCGACCATCACGTCCACCGCGCGGCTTTGGATGAGTTGGCGGCGGATCTCCTGCTCGGAGGAGCGGGCATCGGAGGCGGAGTTGGCCATGACGAAACCGGCGCGGCCCTGCTCGTTGAGCGCGGAATAGAATTCCTGAATCCAGAGGTAGTTCGCGTTATCGGTGCGGGGCAGCCCGAAGGGATAACGGCGCCCGGGGCCGACCTCGCTGGCGAGGCGTTCCTTGTCCACCTCGTTGACGTTGAAGGGCGGGTTCGCGGCGACGAAGTGGAAGCGGCCGGTGCTGTGGTGGGGATCCTCGTAGTAACTGTTTCCATGCCGGATGTCGCCCTCCAGCCCGTGGATGGCAAGATTCATGCGGCAGAGGCGCACGGTGGCATCCACACGCTCCTGTCCGTGGATGCTGAGTTCCGAGGCCGGGTTCTTCTTGTGCGCCGCCACAAATCGGGCGCTTTGCACGAACATGCCGCCGGACCCGCACGCGCGGTCGAGGATGAGTCCGTGGAACGGCTCCAGAATTTCGACAATGAGCCGGACCTGCGAGTTGGGCGTGAAGAATTCCCCGCCTTTCTGCCCTTCGGTCATGGCGAAGTTGCCGAGGAAGTATTCGTAGATGAGCCCGAAAGTGTCGCCCGCGATGGTGGCGGGAATCTCGGAGACTTTCTTGAGCAGTTCCTTGAGGAGCGTGCTGGTGAAGAGGTTGTAGGTCTTGGGCAGGACGTCGGCAAGCTGCGGGTTGTGCTTCTCGATGTCGCGCATGGCGGCATTGACCTTTGCGCCGATGTTCTCGGCTTCGGGGCGGTTGAGCAGGTAATCGAACCGTGCTTCGGCGGGCAGATACAGGATGCCCTCGGCGTGGTAGGCGGCCGGTTCATCCACGCGCGAGCCGCGCCGGGCGGAGGCGCTGTCTTTTTCCAGCCTGGCGCGCTGGGCGGCAAAGCGGACCTCGGCGAAGCGCAGGAAGATGAGCCCGAGAACCGGCGCGGAGTATTCCTGCGCCTTCAGGCCGGAGTTGGCGCGGAACTGGTCGGCGGCGTCCCACAGGCGTTTTTCCAGCGCCGCGTTGTCGTGGTGTTTTTCTGAGGGTGCGATCCAGATCATGGGAAATTGGTCAGGTTGAGAAATTGAAATAGCGCCAGGCGCTCCAATCACTGGCTCCCTTTTGATTGGTCGCTCGAATCCGCCATCGACCGGTGTTCGCACCCACCCAGGTGAAAGGGAGATAAATGTCGTGGGTGCGGAAGGAATAAGTTGCTTGGGCACCCTGCCTTTGCCGTAAATCCCGGGCGAGCCAGGCAGCGGTCTTATCCATCTCTTTCTCGGATGTGCCAGCTTCTTTCCAATCGGCTCGATTGCGATCGATTGTCTTGCGGATGTAATCCTCAAAATGTTCGGCATCCTGCTGATCCACTTCGAGGACTTGAATCGTCACTTCGTATTCCATGGGATAAATGCCGGAGGCCGGCTTCCACCGGAAATCCATGAAGCGCGGATAGTGGTCTAGCGTCTGGCCGGCATGCGGAAGAACCAGCTCCGGCACCGTGGGGATTCCGTTGGTGGAAAACTTTCCGTCCCAGGGGTCCCTGATTTCGTCCACCCGGCCTTCATGAAACGTGACCGTGCAGTAATACGATCCCTGGGTGGTGAAACTGCGGAAGGAGATTTCGCCGTAATACCAGGAATACAAATGTCTCACGTTCGGCTGGGCATCGGCTGGCGGACGCGCGTCCTTGAGGTAAGGGCTTCCCATCAATGCAATCACTTCGCCCTCCGTCATGCCGGCCTGCAAGCGCCGCCACTTGGCCTGATCAGGCTGTATGGCCAGGGGCAGGACACCCCGGACCACCTTCGGCTTCAGGTCCTGGGACATCGCGGCGGGCGTTGCTTGGGGGGCGGTGGAGTGACAACCGCAGCCAAGCAACATCAGGGCGGCCACCGGTGCGAGTTGCCAGGCGCGGTGGGTGGCGAAGCGAAGCGAGCGGAAGCCGGCGTCATCCCCGAGGCGCTTTTCCAGCGCGGCGCTGGACGTGTCCTTTTCGGATGGCGCGATCCCGATCATGGGAAATTAGGGGAAGCGGTTGGCTGACGTCGGGGGACGGGGCAACCGGCGTGAGCCGCGCTCCTGAAGTGCTGTTCCGGCGATTTTTCTTCCCAATTCATGCAGAGCCTGTTTGGAAGATTATTATAGATTGTTTCTGCGGCAAAGGAGAAAACAGCAGGCTATAAACACCCCTCCATCATCACCCGCGCCTGGCTGGTGATCAGTGCCACGGCGGGATGCGCGATGCGGCGTTCGGCGGTGATGGCGTGGAATTGCACGCGGCATTTCTCGGTCCTGCCGATGGTTTGAAAGCCGTAGCGGTCCACCGCCTCATTTACCGCCACGCTGGGCAGGGCGATGAACCCGCGTCCCTCGGCAGCCATCACCTTCATCAATGCGAGGTCCTCAAACTCGGCCAGGATCCGCGGCTGGATTTTCTGCTCCCGAAA
>CAIOIC010000002.1 GCA_903858275.1 uncultured Verrucomicrobia subdivision 3 bacterium
ACTGTTTTGGGTGCTGCGCACAAATCATCGGCCCTACCTCACCCTGCCCTCTCCCTCCCGCTGCGCGGGCCGGAGAGGGAATCAAAAAGGCGAACCGGAAGCCTTGCGACGGTTCGCCGGCGCGAGCCGCGTAGCGGCGAGGGTGCGTGCCGCACCTGCCATTATGCCTCATCTCTCCATCTACCGGCGTTCTGCCGGGGCGAGCTTGCGAGTTCCCATTAGCGTCGCAGACATTTCTTCCCCGCCTGTCAGCGCGCCAAATCATGGCGAGCCTGAAACTCTCAAGCGCGCGGAAATCGTTCTCGAACCCACGACGCTCTACGCGTGCGCGCTGAAGTGAAAGGCACGCCGTAAGCTGGCATCCATGAGCCAATGAAGGCGTGCCGGTGACCGGCATCAGCCAGCGTTAGCTGGCTGGCCGCGCATGAACGTCAGGCGTCCGCGCACGCGCCTTATGTGCGGTTCAATTGTTCCGAGCAAAGCGAGCCAATAAAACCTCCGCACAACGTGAATAATGGGAACCGTGTGCCTGAGCGCGTTCGTATTCGTTGAGCACGCGAATGGAATGCAGCGCGAACTGAAATTCTACCGAGCACAGCGAGCTGAAGTTGATTCGAGGACGACCGAACGCCGAAGATCATTCACATTCGCAACGACTCACAACTTCACATGGTGGCGTGCGTCGAACCTACGAAAATGTGCAATTATCATTTGTGTGCCGAAGTAAAAAGAGACGGCAAAGACAGTGGATTGAAATACGGGCCTTGACATCGTTTACGATGTAAACGACACTCTGGTCATGCCAACTATCGTGCAATCCTGTCGAATTGAAGAAGGTCATGCGGCGTTGCTTTCGCGCCAGGCCAAGCGGCGGCACCTGGAAGTCTCCACGTTGAGCAGTCTTTATTTGAAGGAAAAAGCGTTGGAGGAAGAATATCCGGGGATCGGTTTTCGTGATTCCGTCGGCGGACGGGAAGCGTATGTCCAGGGCCATCGCGTTGCCGTGTGGGAAGTGGCCGACGTGTATCAAGAAGCGAAAACCATCGCCAAAACGGCGGATCACTTTCGCTGGCCGCCGGCCTTGGTGCGCTGTGCGCTGGCGTTTGCCAAGGCATTCGTTCAAGAAATCCGGCAACAACGTGCGGCCGAGGTCGCCGCGTGAAACCGCGCCTGCTGGCGGATGAGAACACGTCGCATCGGCTGGTGGCCGCGTGCCGGCAAATCTCCCCGGAATTTCCCATTATTCACATCGCCGACTGGCAGGAAGGCGCATATATGTCGGTGAAAGACCCTGCCCTGCTGATGACCTTGCGGGAGGAAGAAATGATTCTCGTGGGCTTTGATCGGGCGAGCATACCGATGCACGCGGGCGAATTGACTCGCGAAGGTCTGGGCCATGCCGGGGTGATTCTCTTTCGTCGTTCGGTGCCAGTGATTGCCTACGGCAAGCAGGCCCGGCTCATCGTGGATCTGTGGCGTGAGGCCAAAGATTGGGAGTGGGCCGACCGCATTGAATATCTTCCGCGCCCCTAAACAGACTGACGAATTTATGCTGCTCGCTGGCGCAAGCCAGCGGGCTATTTTGTTTTCCGCGCCGGCAGGCACGGAAAGATGAGTCAAGTGTCAGTCAAGTTATTGGTCAACCGACCAGCGGCTCAAGCCGGTTGCTGGTGGCGAGGCAGCCGCAACCAGCCAGTGACGGAAAGGCAGCCGAACACGAATGGCTGCCACCAGGGCAACGATGGAAGAAACGCTGCCAATTGGTGTGGTGGAAGGGAAAATCAATTTCCAAATCGGTCAGGTGAATCGGAGCCGGGTCTTTCCTATTGGTGGCACTACCATAGCGATCGGATTAATCGAATTGTCCGTAGGGTGGAACCTCCGCCGCCTATATACACGGATGTTTCACCTTGCCGGCACGGTTTTGCCGAAGACGGTGAACTCGGCGACGCCGGGGGTGATGCCTTTCGGGGAGCCGAGAATGACCAACCGGGCGCGGGTGCCCGTGGTGGGTTTGCATTCACGATAGTCGATGAGCAGGTCTTCGGCGCTCTCGCTGCGGTCGAGAATCGTGGTCCATTTGTCTTTGGCGGTTTCGAGTTCCACGCGATAGCGGAACGGACCTGGCTTCACGCCGCGATTGGTGTCGAGGCCTATGTCGCGCCAGATGAGGCGCACGGCATGGATCGTGGCGGGGGCGCCGAAGGTGCTGGTGAGCGTCGGCTGGGTGTCGCCTTCGGCAGGCTGCCACCAGGTGCGCATCTCGTTGTCCACGGCGAAGCGGCCCGGCAGATTGGGTGCGCTGGTGGAGCCGAGCGTTTGCACGAAGCCATTGATCGGTAGCCAGCCGGTGCCGTTGGATTTCGTGTCCGGCGGCGTTTTTCCCGGCAACCACTGCGGGAGCGAAGTCGCGCCGTGAACGACGAGTTCGCCGCCGGCATCAAACTCGGCGCGGTCCATGCCGATGCGGCGCTCGAAGCTGTGAACCACACCTGCACGGATCGTGTAAAAGGCCCAGAGCTGGTTCTCCGGCCCGGCCACGATGCTGCCGGAGGCCGTGCCGGTGAGGAGTCCATCGGTGGTGCG
>CAIOIC010000003.1 GCA_903858275.1 uncultured Verrucomicrobia subdivision 3 bacterium
CAAAAATTCCACCGCCGGGCCGATGGCCTTCACCGTCGTGGATCCCGCGATTGCGGCCAACCTGCTGGTGCTGAACGTGAGTTCGTCCAACCCGCGTCTGGTTCCGGCGGGCGGCATCGTGCTCGGCGGCAGCGGCACCAATCGCACCCTCACCCTCACGTCCGCCAGCAATCAAACCGGCGTGGCCACCATCACCGTTCTGGCCGACAACGGCACGTTCCAGACGGCGCAGTCATTTGACCTGACGGTGGCTTCCGGTCCTCGGACTTTCTATGTGGCCACCAATGGCAGTGACAGTTACACCGCCGTGCAGGCGACGAGTCTGGCGACTCCGTGGAAAACCATCCAGAAAGCGGCCGGCACCGTGGTGGCGGGCGACACGGTGCTCATTCGCGGCGGAACCTATCGCGAGACAGTGACCCCGACCAATTCCGGCACGGCGTCGTCGCCGATCACTTATCAACCTTACAACCACGAGCCGGTCATCATCAGCGGAGCCGAGGTGGTGGGCGGCTGGAATGTTTATTCCAACGGCATCTATCAGGCGACGTTCACCGGCGCTTTAGGTGACAAAGACCAGGTGTTTGTGGATGGCGTGATGATGAATCTGGCGCGCTGGCCCAACACTTCGCTCGACGTCTCGCGCCCCGTGAAAGCCGTGGCGGCAAGCGGAGGCTATGTGACGAATCTGAATGCCGACGGCACGGTCACGGGGAGCTACACCAATGCTTCGCTGACGCAGGTGGCGGGATTTTTGACCGGCGCGAAAATCCATCTGGTGCCCGGCGTCGTGTGGGTGGCGCAAACCGGCTACGTGACGACAAACACGCCGGGTTCGGTGGAGTTTCATTGGAAACGCAATGGCACGACGAATACCTATATGCCGAAGCAGGGCGACCCGTTTTATCTTTTCGGTTTATTATCGCTGCTCGACACGCCGGGCGAATGGTTCATCAATACCAATTCCAGCACGCTTTACCTCTGGCCGCCGCAGAATGATTCGCCGACCAATCACCTGGTCGAAGCGAAGAAGCGGGATTATGGCTTTGATCTTTCCGGCAAATCCGACATTCAGATCCAGGGGCTGCGTTTCTTTGCCTGCGCCGTGAACAGCTCCACCACGAGCCGGCGCTTGATGCTCGATGGTTTGGATTGCAGCTACGTCTCGCATTTTTCCCTGATTGATACGGCGGGTCCATGGACTTACCACATGGAGGACACCGGCCTCATGTTGCGGGGCACCAACAACACGCTGCGCAACTCGCACATCGCGTTCAGCGCGGGCAATGGCGTGACGGTTCTGGGCGTGAGCAATCTCGTGGATAACTGCGTCATTCATGGCGTGGATTACGCCGACCTCGATTGCGCCGCCATCAACACCGGCAATTCCGCCTCGACTTCGTTCGGTCACGAAATCCGCTACAACACCTGCTACGACAGCGGGCGCGGGCTGATGTTGATTCGCTCGCTGGCGGGTGGCAAAGTTCACCACAACGTTCTCTACCGTTCGATGCTCCGCACCACGGATGGTGGCGCGCTCTACTCATTTTCCCACGACGGGCAGGGGACTGAAATCGCCTACAACCGCGTCAGCGACAATATGTGCTCGGGCGGCGGATCGGGCATCTATTTGGATAATCAATCCACGAATTTCGTCGTCCACCACAACCTCATCTACAACAGCGGCTGGGGGCTCCACTACAATCTTCACAGCATCAACATGCAGTGGTTCAACAACACCGCCGTTGCGTTTCAAAATGGTTTCTCCGGCGGATTTTCGGCGGGACGCAGCCAGGCTGGCGGCGAGGTGCGCAATAACATTTGCACCGGAGCCTTCGTCATCGCGACGACCAATCTGGCCGAGGTGACGGTGTCGAACAATCTCACCAACAATGTGAATCCGCTGTTTGTCTCGACGAACCAGCTCGACTTCCGGGTGCAAAGCAATTCGCCGGCGGTTGACGCGGGATTCGCGGTGTCGCCCTACACCGATGGTTACAGCGGCACTGCGCCGGACATCGGTGCGTTTGAATACGGCCAGCCCGCGTGGACGGCGGGGGCCACGCTTGCCGCCGCGCCGCCCGCCGCGCCCACGGGACTCACCAGCAGCCTCAGCGGTGGCGGCGTTCAACTGTCGTGGCAGGATAATTCCACCAACGAACCCTTTTTCGTCATTGACCGGTCGGTGGACAACCGGGTTTACAACGAACTGGTTTATCTGCCGGCCAACACCACGAATTACACCGATGTCGCCGTTGTGACGAACAATTCTTATTTCTACCGGGTTCGCGCGGGCGCATCGCCCAACAGCAATTACCGGTTGTCCGCCGGTTCAGGGCATGATGCCTTTTCAATTATGCAGGCCGAGTTGCTCGATGCGCAGAGCGGTTTGACGGTCGGCAGCGGCCTCGGTTACTGCGACAACAATGATTGGGCCAAGTATGCCGGCACCGATTTTGGTTCCGGTGCCAACCAGATCACCCTGCGAGCCGCCAGTGGTTCAGTCAGCCTCAATAATTACGTGGAAGTCCGGCTGGACAGCACCAACGGCACCCGGATTGCCAATATCAACATTCTAGGCACGGGTGATTACGGTTTTTTTACGAACGTGATCGCTGCCGTCACCAATGTGACCGGCGTGCATGATTTGTTCCTGGTGTTCAAAGGCGGTTCCGGCGTCTGCAATATGGACTACTTCTATTTCACCGCGGTGTCGCCGGTGGCGGCCCCGCCCGTGCCGCAGGCGGTCGCGGCCGCTTTTATTGCATCCAATCAAGTGTTGGTGACTTGGTCGCCGACCAACGGCAGCCAGATTGGTTTCAAGATTGAACGCTCGACCGACAATCAGAATTTTTTTGAAATCGGGACCGCTGCGGCCAGCCCCAACGCCTCCACCGATGTCGCGGCTCCGGTTGGAATCACCAGTTACTACCGGGTGCGGAGTTATAACCAGACGGGTTTCTCCGGCTACTCGCCCAGCGTGTTGGCAAATTCCTGGGCCAGCCTGCAATTGCCGGCCGCGCCTTCAAACCTGAACGCCAGCGCAATCTCCAGCGCCCAGATCAATCTGACCTGGACTGACAATGCGACCAATGAAACCGGATACAAGCTCGAGCGCAAGACCGGCGCAGGCGCGACGTATGCGCAGATTGACGCCACCGGCGTCGGCATCACCAATTATTCGGACACCGGATTGGCTGCCAGCACTACCTATTATTATCGCGTCCGCGCCACCAACAGCATCGGCGATTCAGCTTACAGCAATGAGACCAATGCCACCACCCCGGCGGCGGCGGCCGTACCGATCACGATATTCACAAACCAGATTCCGACCGGCCAGACCAACAACACCACCGACGGCGGCGGATTGGAACTGGGCACCCGCTGGCGCTCCAGCCAATCAGGCAGCGTTACCGGTTTGAGGTATTTCCGGTGCCTTAACGATCCGTTGCAGCACACGCTCAAGCTTTGGGATCCTTCCATTTCAACCAACACTCCGCAGGCCACGGTCAGCACCTCCGGCGACAGCGGCACGGGTTGGAAGAATTGGAATCTGGCCTCGCCCTTTGCCATTGTCTCCAACCGGATGTATGTGGTGACCTACGATGTGCGATGGACCAACTCCGCCACTTACTACTCCTCCAGCGCGAATCTTTTGGCGAATTCAGTTTCCAACGGCCCGCTGTCCACGGTGGTGGGCACCAATGGCTCTTATGCGTTGATTGCTGGCAACAACAACGCGGTTGGCACCTATCCGACGCTGAGCTATCAAAACTCGAGCTATTTTGCCGACGTGCTGTTCCAGTCGGCGCCGGTGGCGGATGTGATTTTGCAGAACGTGGGGCCGATGACCGTGCTGGCGGGTGCGACCTACACGAACACGATCACGGTGACAAACGCCGGGCCGTCGAGTGCGACGAGCGTGATGGTGCTGGACACCTTGCCGAATGGGACGCAGGTGACGAACGCGGTGGGAGCACTAGCCGCCGGTGGCGTGACCAATGTTTTGGTGAGTTATACCGCGTCGGCGAGCGGTTCATTGACCAACCGGGTATCAAGCACGGCGGACACACTGGATTCTAATCCGGGCAACAACACAAACATCATCGCGGTGACTACAGTGGTTCCGGTGGCGGATGTGGTTGTGGGGAACGCGGCACCGACGACCGTGCTGGCGGGTGTAACCTACACCAATACGATCATGGTGACAAATGCCGGGCCTTCCTCAGCGACGAGTGTGGTGGTGGTTGACACCTTGCCGAACGGGTTGCAGGTGACGAACCCCATTACGGTGCTGGCTGCTGGCGACGTGACCAATATTTTGGTGAGTTACTTGGCCCCGGCAAACGGGTCGTTGACGAACCGGGCGGCAAGTACGGCGGGGACGTTTGATTCCAATCCCGGCAACAACACGAACATCCTCGCCGTGACCACAGTGATCCAGGTGGCGGACATTCAGGTGACGAACCTTGCCCCGACCAGCGTGCTGGTGGGAACGACCTACACGAACACGATTACAGTGTCGAACGCCGGGCCGTCCACGGCGACGAATGTGGTCGTGATAGACATCTTGCCGAATGGGACGCTGGTGACGAACACCATTGCGGTGATGGCGGTCGGGACGACGACGAACCTTTATGTGGTGTCGGTGGCGCTGGGGAATGGGCCGATGACGAACGTGGTGAGTGCGACGGCAACCACGTTTGATCCCGATTGGATGAACAACACCAACATCGTTGCCGTGACGATGCCGTTGCCTCCCGCCAGCCCTACGAGCCTGAAGGCTACAGATGTTTCCGCCACCGAGATTCAACTTAATTGGGTCGCAAGTTTAGGTGCAGCCAGTTACACTATCAAGCGTGCCGGTGTGAGCGGTGGGCCTTACACCAACCTGATCACCGGACTGACCGCCACCAATTTCAGCAACGGGGGTTTGGCCGCAGGCATGTCCTATTTCTATGTGGTCTCGGGAGTCAACTTTGGCGGTGAAGGCGCCAACAGCACGGAAGCGATGGCCACGGCGTGGACCGGAATCCAGCAGTGGCGTTTTAACAACTGGGGCACGACCAACAACACCGGCGTCGCCGCCGATTCCGCCAGTCACAGTGGCGATGGCGTTCCGAACCTCCTGAAATACGCGCTGGGACTGAACCCGCTGCTGCCAGCCACAAACGGATTGCCAGCCGGCACGTTGACGAACGGTTTCCTCACGCTCAACTACAATAAGAACAAGGCGGCGACGGACGTTACGGCCGTGGCGGAAGTGACGGGTTCAGTCACCGGGCCATGGAGTTCGGTCACGAATGACGTGGAGCAATTGTGGCAAGTGGTAGATGGGGTTTTCTTGCAGGCAATCACCGCCCGCGACCGGACGCCGGTGGCCGGAGCAACCAATCGTTTCATCAGGCTGCGCGTGATGACGACTCCGTAGGTAGACGGGTTGAACAATAAGTTAATGTGGTTTCTGCTTTAGTTGAATCAGCTTGAGGAGGTGAAGTTCACCAAGGACGCCAACTGGGCCGAATGGCGCAAGCGCGGCAAGAATGCGCATTCAAAATACGCCGACCCGCTGTTTGTCGCACCGGAGCAGGGGAACTTCACCCTGAAACCCGGATTGTCCGCCTTGATGTTGGGCTTCCAGCCCATTGACATCAGCCAAACCGGTCCTCGCCTCAAGCCCGGGCCGATAGTCTTTCCCTGGAGCAAGTCTAAAAATGACGAGGGGAGCTGCGGCGTGGGGTTTTGGTCGTGGGCAAGGCGGCGAGGACGGAGCATCCCTTCCTGTAGCGGCGTCTCGGCCGAGTGCCGTCATTGAATGTTTCCGGTCTCAAGTTTCAAGTCTCCTTTCGTGTTAATTTGTGTTAATTCGTGTCTGAAATTTCCTCCGCATTATTCTTTAAAAATCTTTTTGACAGCCGTTGGTGATGGGCGTAGATAAATTCTTGTCAACTCCATCGCGGGGCGGTGTGTGTTGGTCGGAAAAAATCACCCATTGCTGGCGGTGCCAGCGGGTTTTGTTGGGCGGGGTTCAACTGTTTACGGGTGTTAAAATAATTTCAGGACTTTACCAGCCAAAAAATTAATGTGGTAAAGGAACGGTCAAGTTTTAGATGCTCCATCAACCACTTACAACAATTAGCCCTCTGGCTGGTAAAGAAAAGCTTAACGTTAAGGTTTTTAGCGCGAGCGGCTTGCACGGTGACCGAGCCTCCTGGTCTGACGGACATGATTTAAAAAATCTCCTTACCCAACGATTCTCGTCAGATGCCGCGACAAATCCCGTGCAAGCTCTGCCACCGCTTGCCACCGGCATGATCTTTGGCCACCATCACCACACCCATGCGCCGCCATCTTTATCTCATCCTCTCCCTCGCCGCTGCCATGTCCGCCACCCACGCTGCCGACCCAAACGTCAATCGTGTTGCTCTGGTCATGAATACCCCCGGCTGTATGGCCTTCTGGGATTTCGTGAAGCGCGAGCCGGATGGGGCGCATCGTTTCACCGCGCATGTTCCGGTGGGCGCGACGAATGAATTCGCGCTCGATGCCGGCAATTACGTGAAGGACTACTGGGGCGAAGGGCGCGAGGCGACTTACGAGGATTTTCCCTTGCTCGGTTGCGGGCCGTTTGGTGACGCCATTCAGATTCGCAAGGAGTCAGATGCCTCGTTTCGTCCTTTCCTGTTCGTGCCGCGGGCGCGTTTGCAGGATTCGCCCATCGACATCAAAGGCGCGGGCAAATCGGTCACGCTTGTCGTCTGGGCCATTCGCGAAAGCGGCAATCACGCGCTGGCCGGCATCTGGCATGAGGGCACTGATTTGAAGCTGAAGGAAGTGGCTCCCATCAAGAAGGTGGAACGTGGCCAGCGGCAATACGCGCTCTTTGCGGGATTGAACAAGCCCGGCAGTGCTTGCGGTCATGTTTCCGAAAACGGTGCCAGTTCCTTCCTCAACAAATACGCCCTGCATAAATGCAACTCCGGGGATGTCTCGCCCGAGGTGCCGGCGGATTCACCGACCGAGGTGCTCGATGTCTCGTGGCAATGCTTTGCCATGACCTACAATCATGAGACCCACGAACTCACCGGCTGGCTTAATGGCAAAGATACCGGCCGCTGGCAGGAGAATGTGCGGAAAGTCATTCCCTCCATCCACAACGCCTGGTTGCAAGACAATCTGCGCCGTCAGCCCGGCGCGCAGCCCGGCGAAGATCCGAACTTTCCGAAGGATCAATTTTACCCCCCCCCCGAAGACCAACCCATCGCCACCAAAGTGATCAGCGAGACCGCAGACGAGCGCGTGGAGTTGCAGAAATTCCGTTATACCCGTGTGAAGGTCACGCAGCGCAAAGCCACCGACGGAACCTGGGCCACCACCGGTCGCGACCTCGCCGATGTGCGGCTGAATCCCTGGTGGTTTTCGCCCGACTCCATCTACACTCCGCCCAATGATGGCACCGGCGGCCCCTTCACCATCGGCCGCGTCATCCACAGCGGGAAATCCGTCGGCTTTACCGGCTGGATCGGCGGCGTGGCGGTTTTCAATCGCGCGCTGAGTGCGGAGGAATTGGCAAAGTTGGCGGCCATTCGCAGTCACGTGATCATTTCTAAGTAACACTAAAAATGAATGCGAAAAAAGGGTGCACGAAACACACTCTCACTCTCCTCACCGCCCTGCTGCTGGCACCGCCGGCTCCGCTGCATCACGAGCGATCCATGCAGAGAATCCAAAACTCGCAATGATTGAACTCACAGTAAGGACAAACGCAGCATGAACCCCAACAGCATCACCCGTCGCGAGGCATTGAAGATCGGCGCTGGACTCGTCATCGGGACGATCATCGAGGTTGCCGCTGCCGACTCCACGCCGGGCCAGTCGGTTAAGGCCTCCGCAAAGATTCTGGCCACGGCAAAGGCCCGGACTAATTGGTATACGGACGGTTGGTCTTCCCCGGTGGTCACCGACGGGGAAACGACCTACGGGGTCTATGTCGATCCGAATCGGCGACCCCGGATTGTTTCCGTCACCCGGGGGAAGGTGACGGATGTTGCCGTTGAAGACGGATACACCTTCGATGACGACGGGCACAATGAACTGAGCATGGCCGTCGATGGGAAAGGGTCGCTCCACATCCTCGGCAACATGCACAATAATGGCCTGCGTTACTGGGTTTCCCGGGTTCCCCGATCGGTGGAGAAGGGATTCAATCGCCGTTTCGACGCCATTACCGGAAGTTTTAGTTATTACTCGTTCTTCAAGAATCCCAAGGGCGATCTGTTTCTCATCGCCCGGGCCCAGGCCCTGACCGAGTATTCGGTGCCGGGCGGCCGTGGTCTTGGCCTTTACAAGATGAGCCCCGACGGCTCATGGCTGGCCCGGGGCCAGGTTCCTCCATCCGACAAGGGCAAGTTTCCCGTCATCTATTGGAGCGCCACGGGCAGTAAAGAGGCCAGTTACCAAATGTTCAAGGGCGACGCCCGGTTCGACCGAAGGGGGCGGCTGCACCTGACCCTTCAGGTTTTCGGTCAGAAGGCCTCAGCCCAGAACTTCGTGCTCTATGCCCGGTCCGATGACGAAGGCATCACCTGGCGCCGGGCGGATGGCACGGAACTGGCGCTGCCATTGGACATGGACCGGGAAGGGGCCATCCCCGATATCATCGACGGCCGGCCCGATGCCAGACTTTCGGATCGCTCGGGCTTATGGGTGGATGGGAAGGACCGCCCCGGGGTCACCTACTTTCTCGACGGCACACTCTGGCTTCGGTTCCACGATGGGAAAAACTGGCAGCCCCGGATAAAACTGATGGACAGCCGGGCGCTGCGATCGGTATCCCTTTCGGACCGGAATGGAACCATGACCCTCGGCCTCGGACGAAGTCTGCTTCGGCTGGCTGATTTCAGTCACTCGCCCAAAATGGTGGCACTCGATGCGAACGTTTTTCGATGGGATCGCATGGCCCCGGACCTCGAAAAGGGCTTCACCGGCATCGATTGGAACAGCAAGACCGGGGACTGGAAACTGGTGAGGGTGGAGTGGTGAGAGCGGAAAGGAGACCGTCCGGATCGGGATGAATCTTGGGCGAGTGGCCACTGGGGATATGCCTTCCAATGATCAGAACTGACGAATCGACTGACTGTGAAACAAACAACCATGAAACGCACCCTCCTCCTCACCACCCTGCTGCTGGCACCGCTGGCCGCGCTGCCCGGTTTTTTGTGGCCAAAAAGTCAATAATGTCCATCAACTGGTCAAGATTGACCATGGTTTCCAGTTTGGCTTCGCCATAGTTTTACTGTTTCTATGATTGTATCTGTGATAAAACCTGCGGCAAAGCTGTTGCGCGGCTGGTCACTGGTTAC
>CAIOIC010000004.1 GCA_903858275.1 uncultured Verrucomicrobia subdivision 3 bacterium
CGAATCCCACCCCTTCCGCCAATTTTTACAATGGTTTTATGAGTTTCTCCAAAATAGAAAAACTCAAAGAATGGTGTTTTTAACCGGACAAACACCTGACGGTTTTTCACTTTTCCAACCAACGGTGAAGCGATTGACCTGCTCCTAACGCTGCTCAATCAACACCTACGCAAAGCAAATCCTGTTTTGCAACACCGTCAAACATCGCCGGATTTTCGCGAGCATGCAGTCACCAGCCGTTGGAACTTTTGGGTTCAGAAGCCCTGAAATTTAAAAAAACATCAATTCTATTGATTAAAACACAGATGGTGGAGGCGGCGGGAATTGAACCCGCGTCCCAAGTCAACCAACCAGTCGCGACTACATGCTTATTCCCGGTAATTTTTTCTGCTATGCGATGGCGCCGGAACTCGAGTCGCACTGCCTAGTCCGCATGATAAGATCTCGATTGCTGACGCGCGGTCTCCGTCCTCAATCATACCTGCTGTTTCGTCCGTCCACCGTAGCAGGTGTCCAGTGGCAGACGTCGTGGCCTTAGGCCGCGAGGGCTAGTTCTTCGTTAGCTTTTTGGTTTTGATGCGAATGATTTACGAGGCCAACGCATCTTCCTCGGCATGCCGCCTCTGGCGTGTTCACATGGTCGAAACCAGTGCGCCCCCAACCGATTTGGCGGTACCATCATCGTTCAATTCGTTGCCGGGGTCAAATTAACAATTGTCGGCAGAAAACAGATTCGCAGTAGAAAACCATTTTGCCCGCCACGACCTGAATCAGGTTAAGGGCTAATTTGGCGGACGCGGTAGAAGCGTTGCGGGACAGCGGGGGTGAGCGGTGCGTTGCTGGAAACCTCGCTGCTGTCCTGCCAGCCGGCCACCGTCCCGTTGCTGACGACATTTGTGAGCACTTGCCAATTGGCGGTCCCAAGATTGGTGGCGCATCGAATCTCGTAGGTTGTTCCCGGCGTCGCCTCCCATTGCAGCGTGGTGGTGTGCGCGACGGGATTGATGTCTGTCATCGCCAGGAGCGGAGCCGTCAATGGAATGATCACCATCCGGTCGAAATAGGCGTTGCGATCCTGGCCGCCGTAGTTGAGATCGTTCAAGAAAGCGAGGCCGATGGTGTGCGTGCCCGCCGTGAGCGTCAGCGTGAATTTGTAGCTGGTCATGTTGGTGCTGGTGAGGAACCAGTTGGTTTTGCTGGTGCCATCCACGGTGATTGCCACTTGTGGCAGGAAGTTGGTCACAGCCGTGCCGCCGGCGATGACTTCAAACGCATAACTTCCGCTAGCGGTGATGCGAACGCTGGTTTCCATGCGGCCATTGCTGTTGAGTCGAACAATGCCGCCGGAGATGGTGAAATTCCCCGGAGTCACATTCACGTTGGTCATGGTTTCAGCCTCAATGCCCAGCCCGGGCGATTGCCGGAACGCGCCGCCCAATCCCGTGAGCAGAGTGCTGCCAAAGCGCGCGGCTTTCGTGCCGTTCAGGGTTTCGGTGTCCCAGCAGATTTCGTCGAGCAGCACCAAGCCAAGGCCGCGGCGCTCCATGGCCACGGCACCCGGGCGGGATAACAACGCGGTGGGACTGTTGTCCGTGTCGCGGCCCCAGCGGATTTCATCGAGGTAAAGATTGCGATCTTCCGGCACCGCATAGGCGTCGTTGTCAAAATAGACCGCGAGCGAATGGATGCCGTTGGTGAGATCGCTGCTCAAGGTGTAATACGCAAAGTTGGAGGTGGTCACGTTGACGGCATCAACAGTGCGTCCGTCAATTTTCAAAGCCATGTGCGGCCAGATGTTGGTGACGGGCGTGCCTTTGGCGAGGATGTTGAACAGGTAAGTGCCGCTCTGGGCGTTGGTGATGTTTTGTGAAACGTAGCCGTTGACGTTGAGATTCCAACCGCCCGGATTCGTGGATCCAGCGCTGTGATACATGTTTTCAACCTGAATGGTGCTGTAGCTGGCGAGGTTAAAATGTTTGCGGTAATAACGCTGGGCGATGTTGGTGGAAATCACCTCGTTGACATTATAGGTGCCGGCCTGGCTGACCCAGTGCACGTCATGGCTCGTCAAGCGCACGGGCGTGTTGGTGGAACTGCCGTGCAGCAACGAACCGACCGAGGTGTCGACGAAGTCGAGATCTGGGAAAAGCGCCGCCTGCGCGGCGGTGATGAAGGCGACGGTGGGCCGGTGGAGCAGCAGTTTGCCGCCGGCATTGACATAGCTGGACAGAGCCGAAAGTTGCGCCGTGGCTTCTCCCCAAGCACTGTTGCTCCCGCCGATGACCAGCAAGGGAAATTTCGACGGATTGCAATTGGTCACCTCGCCCAGAACATTTTGCGCCAGCAGTCCCAACTCGATAACTTTCGCCGAAAGCGTGGAGTTGGATTCCGTCAGCAACGCCACGGCGCGCAGCGAAAGATGGTTGCCGCCGGGCGCACAGTAATTCAGCAGGCGCTGCAACAGCACCCCAGCCAGCGGCTCCAGATCGAAGCGCGAAGCCAGCAGCCATTGCGAGCAGAGAACACCGCCCGAGCCGATGGGAAATTCCACGGCGGTGGCGTATTCCATCCCGCTTTTCGAACCGATGGAGGCCAGCGAACGAAAATTCCCACGCGACGGCATGGCCAGCGCCTTGGCCACCAGCCGGTGATCATCCGCCCACCAGCGCAGGTCGTTTTGCGTCAGCCCCAACATCACGGGATGATCGGGGTTCGGGAACGCGAAGCTCGCGTCAAAACTTTGGAGTCGCGCTTCCGATGGCAGAAAGGACGGATAGTTCGTTTGCTCCAGCACCAGCACCCAGCCGCCCTGGGCGGCATAGTTCTGCCAGCGCGCCGCCAGCGTGTCCGCGCCCACCTCGGCCACCGGCTCGTTGGTGAGCGCATCGCGACCGATGAGCAGCAAATTAAACTGGCTATAAACGGCGGTGCGAAGATTGGTCACAATGGTGTAGGGAAGACCAAAGCGCGTGAGCAACCCCGCCGTGGTGCCGCGCGGATCATACAACGCGAGGTTCACGCCCGGCGGCAACGTGAGCACCGTCCGCGTCATGGCGGTGTAATCATACGAGTTGGTATAGACCACTCCGTTCGTGTCGCTCAATTCGAACTGCAGCGCGAATGAACCGGCGGCGGGCACGGTGAAAGCATTAGTATCCCGCCGCTGTCCGGCTGGCGGCAGCGAGAAAGCCCGGCTCGACCAGATGCCGGCTCCCGCGCGCCAGCGCAAATTGAAATCACCGGCAATCATCCGGTCGTTGTAAATGCGCAAGGTGCGTTGCGCCGTTTCGCCGGTGAAGAAACGGGAGCTGTATTCCTCCGGGAAAACGGCGTTCGGCTCATACGCCGCCTTCTGCGCTTGGTAGAGATAGTTGCTGCCCGGGTTCAGGCCGGTGGTGCCCCAGCCAACCGCCGGGTCTTCGAACATGGTCCAGGGTCCCATGGCATTCACACCGTAGCCACGGTAAGCCTCAATGGCCATCCGCCACGTCGCGCCTTTGGCTTGGTTGCGATAATAACTGGTATCGGTGTAAGCCTCGTCGCCGAACAGGATGGTGAAATCGGATGCCGAACTGGACGGCACCCAGAGAAATTCGCCGATGTAGAGCGGCTTGACGTAATCCCATTTCCATTTGCCGCCGGTCACCCAGCTGCGCGAGATGAATTGATCCATCCACCACGCGGCATTGGGCCAGACTTGGTAATCGGGATATTCGTGCGGATAGTGCAAGCCGAGCACATCGGCTTCACCGTCGGGATCCAAGTCCGCCTCGTAAGTGATGGGACGGGTCGGGTCAATGCTTTTCATCAACCGCCCCATGGCGCCGAGTTGTGCCGGCGTATTGGTATACAATCTGTCCCCGCCGCAATGCAGGATTTCGTTCTCCAAACTCCAAAGAATGATTGAAGGATGGTTCCGGTCGCGCTGCGCGGCGGCGGTGATGTGACGCGAGTAATTGGTCCAGAAAGTGGCGCTACTCAACTTGTAGGCATCGGGGTCGCACCACACCGCGCACTCTTCCACAATCAGCATGCCGACCTCGTCCGCCATGTCATACCACGGTTCATCCCAGGGCTGGGTGTGGAAGCGGAGCGCCACGATGTTCCCGGCTTTGGCGTCCTGCAAAACTTGTTTGATCTGATTCGTGGTCTGCAACGTCGAGGTGGGCCAGCTCGCCGAGGCGAGCAGATTGATCGGCGTGCCGTTCAGATAAAATTTTCCGGACGCGGCCCAAAATTCGCGGAAACCAAACCGCGTCAGCAACTGGTCATTGCCCTGCGAACTGCTGATACTCGTCTCCATCGAATAGAGATAAGGATCAAGGTGGCTCCACAGATGCGCCGTAGACCAGGGCGCCGTGATGTCCAACTGCAAGTTGGTCAGCGCCCCGACCGTCACCTGCTGCCACGGCAGCGACAGCACCGGACTGCCGGCGGCGAGCACGCGATTGGTGATGCTGACCGTTTGCGACGAGGCGGTGTCATTGCGGAGCGTCAATCGCACCGTCACCTGATTGCTGCGTACGGACGGCATGACGAACACATCGGCAATGGAAACCGCCGGCAGACTCACCAGTTTCACCGGCTGCCAGATGCCGTATAAATGGTAGTGCCCGCCGATGGGCGCAATGATGTTGTTCGTGACAAAGTCCCGCGCCTGGGTCGCGGCCGGCTTAGTGCTGAAATCCACCGGCGTGACAAACGTCACGGACCAGTCCGTGATGCCCACGATCAATTCATTAGTCTGGCCGGTCAACGCGGCGCTGGTCACGTCAAACTCAAACGGCTCGTAGCCATTCAGGTAACTGCCAATAAAAGTGCCATTGAGATAGATCTGGGCGTTGTATTTGACCCCGCCGAAACGCAGCTTGAGCTGGGTGCCGGCCATGCCGGAAGGAATGGTGAACGTTTTCCGGAACCAGGCGTGATCATTCGTGTAGCTCGAGAGAAAACCCGGCACGGTGATCGCATTGGTTACGTTGGCGGGCGGGTAGTTGGTGGTCTGGCCCCTGGCATACTGCCAGGGGCCGTTCAGATCGAGTTCCATGCGACCGGCATGGGCTGGAGTAAAGGCTCCTAAAATTGCCAGAAATGCGGCAATAACAAGAACGCTCCAAGTGTGTGTAAATCTAGCTGAACGGTGCATCAATTCAGCCTAATCCCTGCTTATTAAACGTCAAGGAACGTCGGTCAGGTTCCGGTGGAAAATAAAAAAACGCGGCCGGAATTGCTTCCGACCGCGTTCTGATTTTTCGGTTACTCGTTGTAGGGTTGAGCCTGTGACTCAACTCATCGGCTCGCCGAGCCGAAGCTACATCAATAGCCGCCCATGCCGCCCATTTCGGGATGACCGCCACCGCCAGGTGCCGGCTTTTCTTTTTCCGGGAGGTCGGTGATCAAGCATTCGGTGGTCAGCAACAGACCGGCGATGGACGCCGCGTTCTGGAGTGCGCTGCGGGTGACCTTCTTCGGGTCCACCACGCCGGCTTTGACGAGGTCTTCGTAGTTGCCGGTCGCGACGTTGTAACCTTCGTTGCCCTTGGCTTTCTTGACCTTGTCCACGATGACGCTGCCTTCTTCGCCGGCATTCGCGGCGAGCGCGCGGAGCGGGGATTCCACGGCGCGCTTCACGATGCCAACGCCGATCGCTTCGTCTTCGTTCGACGTTTTGACGGCTTCAATCGCGCTGATGCAGCGGATGAGCGCCACACCACCACCGGCCACGATGCCTTCTTCGACAGCGGCGCGGGTTGCGTGCAACGCGTCTTCCACGCGCATTTTCTTTTCCTTCATTTCGGTCTCGGTCGCGGCGCCGACATTAATGACGGCCACGCCACCGGCGAGTTTCGCCAGGCGTTCCTGCAATTTTTCACGGTCGTAATCGCTCGTGGTTTCTTCGATCTGACGGCGGATCTGGTTCACGCGGCCCTGAATGTCGCTGTTCTTGCCGGAACCTTCGACGATCGTGGTGTTTTCCTTGTCAATGATGACGGTCTTGGCGCGGCCGAGGTCGGCGAGTTCCACCGTCTCGAGCTTGATGCCGAGGTCTTCGGTGATGAATTTGCCGCCGGTGAGCGTGGCGATGTCTTCCAACATGGCTTTGCGACGGTCGCCGAAGCCCGGGGATTTCACCGCGCAGACGTTGAGCGTGCCGCGGAGCTTGTTCACGACGAGGGTCGCGAGCGCTTCGCCTTCGACTTCTTCGGCGATGATGAGCAGCGGCTTGCCGGAGCGCGCGGCTTTTTCAAGCAGCGGCAGCATGTCCTTCAAATTGCTGATCTTCTTCTCGAAAATCAGGATGTAAGGATCTTCCATCTTCACTTCCATCGTCTCGGCGTTCGTAACGAAATACGGCGAGAGATAGCCCTTGTCGAACTGCATGCCCTCGACCACTTCGAGTGTGGTTTCAATGGACCTCGCTTCTTCGACCGTGATAGTGCCGTCTTTGCCCACCTTGTCCATCGCGTCGGCGATGATTTCGCCGATGGTGGTGTCCCAGTTCGCGGAAACGGTCGCGACCTGCTTAATCTCTTCCTTGTCTTTGACCTTCTTGGCGATCTTGTCTAGGTGCGCCACCGCGCCTTCCACAGCCTTGGTGATACCGCGCTGGATGCCGATCGGGTTCGCGCCGGCGGTGACGAACTTCAAGCCTTCGCGATAAATCGCCTCGGCCAGAACCGTCGCCGTCGTGGTGCCGTCGCCAGCGATGTCGCTGGTCTTGCTCGCGACTTCGCGGACCATCTGGGCGCCCATGTTTTCATACGGGTCTTCCAGTTCGATTTCCTTCGCGACCGTGACACCGTCCTTGGTCACCGTCGGGGAGCCGAATTTTTTGTCGATCACGACGTTGCGGCCTTTCGGCCCGAGCGTGGCGACCACGGCGCGGGAAAGTTTCTGCACGCCGCGAAGCAACGCCTGACGTGCCTGTTCGTCGAATACTAATTGTTTAGCTGCCATAATATTTTATTCGTTATTGGTTAAATGTTTTTGGTTGAAAGATTAGTCAATGATCGCGATGAGGTCATCCGAGTTGAAAATCTTGTATTCCTTACCGTCGATCTTGATTTCCGTGCCGCCGTATTTGGAAACAAGCACGCGGTCGCCCTTCTTCACTTCGAAGGCGACTTTCTTGCCATTATCGTCGACCTTGCCGGTTCCGAGCGCGACGACGATGCCTTCTTGCGGTTTTTCTTTGGCGGTGTCGGGAATGATGATCCCGCCCTTTTTGGTTTCTTTTTCTTCAGCCGGTTCGACCAAAATGCGGTCGCCCAACGGTTTGATGTTCAGTGCCATACTATTTCTTTGTTTGGTTGTTTGTTTTGTTGACTGCTTAATTAACTCCCGGTCCGCACTCGCGGCGGGAAAATTTTACCGATTTTTACCAAATTTTACCGGTTAATTACTTTTTACCTTCGTCTACGACTTCCGCGTCAATCACGCCGTCGTCTTTTTTCTTCTCCTCGGACTTCGGCGCTTCGCCGCCGGGCTGACCACCGGCACCGGCTTTATCCGCCTGCGCCTTCGCAGCGGCGGCTTTGTAAAGTTCCGCGCCAATCGCCTGCGCCGCTTCGTTCAACTTCTCGCCGGCGGACTTGATGGCGGCGGTGTCGCTGCCCTTGAGCGCTTCCTTGGCGGCGGCAATCGCGGTTTCGAGCTTGGTCTTGTCATCCGCCAAAATCTTGTCAGCGTTGTCCTTGACCAGTTTCTCGGTGCGATAAACAGCGTTGTCCACCTCGTTGCGCGTCTCGATTTCTTCCTTCTTGGCCTTGTCCTCGTCGGCGTGCAACTCGGCGTCCTTGCGCATTTTCTCGACTTCGTCTTTCGAGAGACCGCTGCTGGCCGTGATAGTGATCTTCTGTTCCTTGCCGGTGCCAAGGTCCTTCGCGCCGACGTGCAAAATGCCGTTGGCGTCAATGTCGAAGGTCACTTCGATCTGCGGCACGCCGCGCGGCGCGGGCGGAATGTCGGCTAGATTGAATTTGCCGATGGTCTTGTTGTCGCGGGCAAACTGGCGTTCGCCCTGGAGCACATGGATCTCAACGCCGGGCTGGCTGTCGCTGGCGGTGGAGAAAATCTCCGATTTGCGGGAGGGAATCGTGGTGTTGCGCTCGATCAATTTCGTGAACACGCCGCCAAGCGTTTCGATGCCAAGCGAGAGCGGGGTGACGTCGAGCAGAAGCACGTCCTTCACTTCGCCCTTGAGCACGCCGCCCTGGATGCCAGCGCCGATGGCGACGACTTCGTCAGGATTGACGCCCTGATGCGGGGCTTTGTTGATGAGCTTGTGCGCGGTTTCCACGACGCGGGGCATGCGGGTCATGCCACCGACGAGCACGAGTTCATCAATCTTGCTGGCTTCGATGCCCGCGTCCTTGAGACAGGCGGTGACGGGCTTGATGGTGCGCTCGAACAGGCTGTCCGTGAGCTGCTCCATCTTGGCGCGCGTGAGGTTTTTCTGGATATGCTTCGGCCCGGTGGCATCCGCCGTGATGAACGGCAAATTGATGTCGTAGGTGGTCGCGCTGGAGAGGGCGATCTTGGCTTTCTCGGCTTCTTCCTTGATGCGCTGGAGCGCGTCGGGCTGCTTGCGGAGGTCCATGCCGGATTCCTTTTTAAATTCGTCGAGAATCCAGTCCATCAAAGTATTGTCCCAGTCGTCACCGCCGAGATGCGTGTCGCCATTGGTGGCCTTCACTTCAAACACGCCGTCGCCGATTTCGAGCACGGAAATATCGAACGTGCCACCGCCCAAGTCATACACGGCGATCTTCTCGTCCTTCTTTTTGTCGAGACCGTAAGCGAGCGACGCGGCGGTCGGCTCGTTGATGATGCGGAGAACTTCCAGACCAGCGATGCGGCCAGCGTCCTTTGTGGCCTGGCGCTGCGAGTCGTTGAAATACGCCGGCACCGTGATGACGGCCTGCAAAATCTTTTCGCCGAGGCGCGTTTCGGCGTCGGCCTTCAGCTTGGCGAGAATCATCGCGGAAATTTCCTGCGGCGAGAATTGCTTCGGCTTGCCCTCGACTTCGACTTCCACGGCGCAATCGCCATTGGACGCCTTCATGACTTTGTAAGGCATGCGCTTAATTTCTTCGCCGACTTCGTCAAACTTGCGGCCCATGAAACGCTTGATGGAATAAATCGTGTTGCGCGAGTTGGTGACGGCCTGACGCTTCGCTGCGTCGCCGACCACGCGTTCGCCGGATTTGGTGAACGCAACGACGCTGGGTGTGGTGCGTTTGCCTTCGGAATTTTCGAGCACGAGCGGTTCGCCACCGTCCATGACGGCCATGCAGGAGTTCGTGGTGCCTAAATCAATGCCTAAAACTTTTGCCATAAAATTGTGTGTTAAAAAATGGTTTGTCGATTTAACTGCTGACGGTTCTAATGCAATAAGAGTGCCGAAGTGTGCCAAACGGGGAGAAACTCATATAGTCATTGCAAACAAAGGGTGAAGCGGGTTATGGCTTACTCGTCTGACAACCTCTAAACTGTGCCGCGAGTGGCACAATGGCACAGCTGCTTGGTGGTTGGCTCAGAATGGATGGCTCAATCGGAGGTCGCGCGAAGGACGCGAAGGTTGCGAAGGAAAAACGATCTTTGCTGGCTTCGCCGCCTTCGCGTCCTTCGCGCGACAATTTTATTTACTACCCGGTTTGACAGCGGGAGTTTTAGCGAGGTCGGGCGGAAGGTTGTTCGGGTCGAACGTCTCCACTTGCAGCGCGATGAGGCTAACGGTCGGCACGCCGAGATTTACCGCGCCGTTGGAACGGTCCACAACCATCGCCACGCCGGCGACCGTGCCGCCGTTGGCGCGTACAATATCAATCGTCTCCTGCACGCGCCCCCCCTTGGTCACGACATCCTCGACGATGAGAATTTTTTCGCCGGGCGCAATCTTAAAGCCACGGCGCAAAACCAGTTTGCCTTCCTCTTTTTCCACGAAGATGAAGCGCACTGCGAGCTGCCGCGCGACTTCCTGGCCAATGACGAGTCCGCCCATCGCCGGCGCGACGACGGTAACTGCGCCCAGCGGCTTGAGTTTGGCGGCAAGCGCCCCACCAAGCTTCTCGACGGCAGGCATCTGCTGGAGCGCGAGGGCGCATTGGAAAAATTGGCGGCTGTGCAAACCGCTACGGAGAACGAAATGGCCTTCGAGCAGCGCACCGCTGTCGCGAAAAACCTGGAGAACTTGGTCTTGTGTCATCGCGCAGATTTTAGTTTGAATCAAAAAACTTCAAAGACAATTTTGCCGACGTGATGCAGAACTTAATTTTTCCTCTGTGCGCTCTGTGCCTCTGTGGTTAATCTTTCCGCCGTGCCGAAGTGGATTAAATTTCTCATCGCGATCTTGCTGCTGCCGGTCTGTGCCGGTGCGGCACGGGCGCTGTGGCTGATGGTGCGCGCGTGCGGCAATGCGGACATAACTTTAGTTCCGTTCATCGGTGGCGCGGGGTGCTGGGTGGTGATTTTCTTTTTACTGCCAAAACCAATGTGGATTTATGTCTTTGGCCACGAATTGACGCATGCGCTCTGGACCTGGTTGTTTGGCGGCGAGGTCAAAAAAATGATGGTCACCTCGAAAGGTGGCCATGTGGTGATTTCTAAAACCAACTTCCTCATTGGTTTGGCCCCGTATTTTTTTCCGCTCTACGCCGTCCTCGTCATCGGCGTTTTCGTACTCGGCAATCTGATCTGGAACTGGCACGGCTATCTGGTTTGGTTTCACCTACTGCTCGGTGCGGCGTATGCGTTTCACATTTCGCTGACGTTCCATGTTTTGCAAACGCAGCAGTCGGACATCACATCACAGGGCTATTTATTTTCCGCCGTGGTGATCTTTCTCGGCAATGTCTGCGTCCTCCTGTTTGGCATTCCCTTGCTCACGGCGCGCGTCGGAATGCTTAATTCCATTGGCTGGTGGCTTGAAAGCACCGGCATGGTCGTCCACTGGCTGCAACGTGTGATATGAACTTGCCAAAATTTGTTAGCAATTCTGTCTTGAAATGCGACCGCCTTTGGATTCATCCTCACGGCAGTTATGGATTTAGCCGACATCTTGGGACGCGAACAGATCGTGCCCGAACTTAAAGCATCAAACCGCTGGGAAGCCATTGACGAGTTGATTGGCAACCTGGTGGCCACTGGCAAAATCCAACCCGGCGACCGCGACGCGGTGACTGCCGCCGTCAAGAAACGCGAAACCTCCATGTCCACGGGTATCGGCTTCGGTATCGGGATTCCGCACGCTTCGACGGATTTGATTTACGAAGTTGTCGGTGCGCTCGGCCGCTCACCGAAAGGCGTCAACTTCGACGCGCTGGATAACCAGCCCGTGAAGCTCGTCATGCTTTTTCTCGTTCCACAGGGTCAATTTCAGAAGCACCTCCACACGCTCGCCAACATCGCGAAGCTTTTGCACAAGGCCGATTTCCGCGAAGCCCTCGAAAAATCACCGACGGCGGACGCCATGATCGCCGTCATCAAAGAACACGGGAAAAAGTGATTCTGATGGGGCGAGCGTCCTCGCGAGCCGTCTTGGCAGTTCAGAAAAATCCGTGTCCATCCGTGTCCATCCGTGGTTAAATCTTCACCGTGTTACCACACAAACAAATTGAGTTGTCCTTGCAAACCGCCGTCCGCGCCGTGCTGCCGGACGCCGATGTCGCCGCCGTTTTAGTCCGTCCCTGCGATCCGAAGTTTGGTGACTACCAGAGCAACGCGCTGATGTCGCTCGCCAAAACGCGCAAGCTGAATCCGCGCCAGCTCGCCACCGACGTGGTGGCGAATCTCGATGTCTCCGCCGTTTGCGAGAAGGTGGAAATTGCCGGCGCGGGCTTCCTGAATTTCCGGCTGAAAAATTCCTTGCTCGGCCAAACGCTCGAAGCCGCCGCGCGCGGTGAACATCTGTTCTTCGCCAAAGCCGCACAGCCGAAAACCATCGTCCTTGATTTCAGTTCGCCGAACGTCGCCAAGCCGATGCACGTCGGCCACATCCGCTCCACCGGCATCGGCGACGCGCTCCAGCGCACGCTGCGCCTGCTCAACCACCGCATCATCAGCGACAACCACATCGGCGATTGGGGCACGCAGTTCGGCAAACTACTCCTCGGCTGGAAACAAATTCTGAATCGTGCCGAACTGGAGCGCGACGCCATCACCGAGTTGGAACGGCTTTACAAAGTCATCAACGCCGAGTGTGACGCCAATCCAGCACGGCTCGAAGAAGCAAAATCCGAATTGGTAAAACTCCAGGCCGGCGAGGCCGAAAACACCGCAATATGGAAGGAGATGATTGCGCTGTCACAAAAACAGTTTGATACGATTTACGGTCGGCTTGGCGTGAGGTTTGAACAAGCACTGGGTGAAAGTTTTTACAATCCTTGGCTAGGCGAAGTCGTGAATGAGCTACTCAGGCGCGGCATCGCGCGCGAAAGCGAAGGCGCCGTTGGCGTGTTCAGCGACGGCTCGCTGCCGCAAAAGGAAGACCCGTTTCTCGTCAACCGTGACAGCGAATGGGTAGCCGACCCCGCGCTTGTCCGCAAGAGCGACGGCGGGTTCAATTACATGACCACCGACCTGGCAACGATTGATTATCGCCTCAAGACCTGGTCGCCAAAAGAGATTGTTTATGTTGTAGATGACCGGCAGTCCGGCCATTTTAAAAAACTCTTCCTCACCTTCGCCCGCTGGAAATCCGAGGAAGCAAAAAACACCAAGCTTGTTCACGTCGGCTTCGGTAAAATCATGGGCGAGGACGGCAAGCCCTTCAAGACGCGCTCTGGCGACACCGTGAAGCTCAGCGACCTGATGGATGAAGCGGAAGAACGCGCGTTCAAAATTGTTTCCGAGAAAAGCCCCGCGTTGCCCGAGACGCAGCGCAAAGAAATTGCCCGCGTCATCGGCCTCGGCGCGGTCAAATACGCTGACCTGCTGCCCAACCGCCAGAGCGATTACGTTTTTTCGTGGGATAAGATGCTGGCGCTGCAAGGCAACACCGCACCGTATCTGCAATACGCTTATGCGCGAATCAAAAGTATTTTTCGGAAAGCGGCGGAAACATTCAACGTTCAACATTCAACGCCCAACATCCAATTGGCCGCGCCAGAAGAATTCGCACTCGCCAAGCACTTGCTCAATTTTGGGATAACACTTGAGGCTGTTGCTGATGAATTACGGCCCAATTATCTCTGCAACTACCTGTTTGAACTCGCCGTTCATTTCTCCCGTTTTTTCGAAAGCTGCCCGGTGCTGAAAGCTGATGATGAAGCCGCGCGTCATTCGCGGCTGGCGTTGTGCGACCTGACCGCGCGCGTCTTGAAGCAAGGACTGGATACGCTTGGCATTGAAGTCGTCGAGCAGATGTGACGTGCCGGCTGAGCTGGTCGGGCTGCAATTTAGCCAGATGGCAGCACAAAGGCTCACTTCACATTTAATTCCCGCTGAATGCCAAATTTCTCGATGCGCTTCCGCAGCGTGGCACGCGTGATGCCGAGCAGTTTGGCGGCGTTTACCTGATTATCACCGGTTTCTTTCAACGCCTGAATCACCAGTTCGCGTTCGACGGCGGGAATGATTTTTAATTTCGGGTCGCGTTTGGCCAGTTGGAAAAGCTGGCGGGCGAGCATGGCAGCATCGCTGCTCGATGTCTCGCCGGTAGCGATAGCAACGGGTGGCGCAGCCACACCGGTGGCGGTTCCGGAAATTTCCGGCGGCAAATCGCCTGGCAAAATCGCATCGCTCTTGGCCAGGACGTGAGCACGGCGGATGGCGTTTTCCAGTTCGCGCACGTTGCCGGGCCAGTGATATTTCTCAAACAGCTTCACGGCGGCGGCGGCGATGGACTTGGGTTTGCGGCCGTGTTCGCGGGCGATTTTCTCCAAGAAATAATTTACCAACAGCGGGATGTCGTCGCGGCGTTCGCGCAACGGCGGCAGGTGGATGCGCACGACGTTCAGCCGGTAAAACAAATCTTCGCGGAACTGCTTGGCGGCCACGGCAGCTTCGAGCGGCTTGTTCGTGGCGGCGATGACGCGCACATCTACTTGCAGAGGCGAGTTACCGCCGACGCGTTCAAAGGTGCCGGATTGCAGCACGCGGAGAATCTTCGTCTGCGTGGCGGGAGTCATGTCGCCGATTTCATCGAGAAAAATCGTGCCTTTATTGCATTGCTCGAACTTGCCGATGCGCTGAACCGTTGCGCCGGTGAACGCGCCTTTCTCGTGGCCGAACAATTCGCTTTCCAGCAAATGTTCGGGAATGGCGGCGCAGTTGACGGCGAGAAATGGCTGTGTTGCGCGGTCGCCGTGGTGGTAGATGGCGCGGGCGACGAGTTCCTTGCCGGTGCCGCTTTCGCCGGTAATGAGCGCAGTAGTATCGGTTGCGGCAATCTGGCCGATGAGTTTGAAGACACCCTGCATCGGCCCGCTCCGGCCGATGATGCCGAGTTCGTAATCTTCCGATTCCAGGAGCGGCGCGTAGGAGACGACCTGCTTCATGTCGCGCGCGGCCTTGAGCGCGTTGGCGATGACTTCCTTGAGCTTCGGGATGTCGAACGGTTTGAGCAGATAATCATAGGCGCCGAGTTTCATCGCCTCGATGGCGGTCTGCGTGGTGCCGTAGGCGGTCATCAAAATGACGAGCAGCTTGGGATCGCTTTGGCGGATTTTACGAAGCGTTTCCATGCCAGTCATGCCGGTCATGCGCACATCCATCAGCACGAGATCGGGCTTGAACTTGGGGATGACCTTCAGCCCTTCTTCGCCGCTGGCGGCGGTGGCGAGTTCAATTTCCTCCGAGGCGAGGATGCGTTGCAGCGAATACCGCAAGTCTTCTTCATCATCGATCAACAGCAGTTTGCTCATCTTGCGACCATGATAATTACCGGCGCGGGAATGAACACTGAATTTTCACAGCCGCGCTGGCGGCCAGAGCCATTTATTTTGCCCAAGCAGGCAACGGGGCGGTGAACTCGACCGGCTTCAGGCTCGCCGGATGAAGAAAATTTACCCGCGCTGCATGGAGACACAATGGTGGATCAGTGACCGCCATTGTCTGCGTGTGTCCGAGTTGGTTGTCGGCCAGATAAATCGCGTCACCACAAACTGGAAATCCCAAATGCCAGAGGTGCACACGGATCTGATTGGTGCGTCCGGTCAATGGCTGCGCTTCGAGCAGGCTCGTTCCGTCATTGAAGCGCTGGAGCACGTGAAAATCCGACCGTGCTGCTTGTCCGTTTTCAAGATCCACGGTGCGCGAACAATGTTCTCCGGCGTCGATGCTGATGGGTGCGTCGCAAATAAATTTATCCGCCGGTAACTGACCCGGCACCCGCGCTAGATAATGTTTTTCTACCCGTCCCTGAGTAAATTGCGATTGCAGCTTGTTGGCAAAGGTCCGGGTGCGTGCCACCAAGACGATGCCGGTGGTGTTGGCATCCAGCCGGTGCGCCGGATGTGGTGTCTGCGGATGATAGGCTGCATTCAGAATGTGTTGAAGCGTGTTGAGATAAAATCTTCCGCCCGCATGCATCGGCAGCGGAGCGGGTTTGTTCACCACGACCAAGGCTTCGTCTTCATATAGGATTTTTACAGCACCGTTCACTGCTGGTTCGGTCACACTTGGAAAAAGATGCAGGTAGCGTTGACCTGCCCGGACGATTTGCTCTGCCACCATCGGTCTCTGTTCCAAGCTCACAATCCGTTCGCGCGCGAATTCCACCTGCCACTCGGCTTCCGACACATTCCCAATCATACGTCCCAATGCTGCCATCAGGGTTAAACCATCGCAGTTGCCGGGTATGTTGAGGGACTTGAAGTGATCACGCGGGTGACTTCCCGGCAGCGGCGTGACTGCGCGGTGGATTGCCTCATGACGCCGCGCCAAATCCATCGGTGAATACATGTCGCGAGAATGCGCCCAACCGTCCTCGACTTCAAGTGGAACGTGCCCGCAACTGGTCTCGCCGCCGCTGTGTGATAACTTTTACGTATCTTGCGTATTTGAATAGCTTCATTATGCTTTCGCCATGTTTTGGCGCATGAGTTTTCTTTTTCTCCTGATTTTGGGCTGCCAGATTTCCACCAAGGCTCAAGGCGTGGCGCCACCCGAGTTAGCACATATCAGATTGTCCGGCTTGAGCGGTTCGTCAGATCACCGGCTGGCGGTCATCAACGGGAAAACCTTTTCCCCGGGTGAAGCGAATAATATCAAGGTGGCGGGTAAGACCATTGCGGTGAAATGTCTCGAAATCAGGGAATCGTTTGTGATCGTCCAGATTGGGGATCTCACCACTCACTATCGGCTGACTATGTCGGGTGAGATCGCCGTCTTGGCGGAAAATCCTATCGCTGCTCCACCTGTTAAACCGGTTATTGCAACTTCGTCACCCGCGCCAGCCTGGACCTCGGCGGTAAAACTGAACGTTCTCCGTCCGGCGACCATTCAGCCATCGCATAGGGTTGACTTTAGGTATCATTTTCTGACTCCGATCATTCTAACGGGTGAGGCTGTTTTGTTTTTGCTGTGTGGCATCGCCTTGGGAATCCGCGTAGGCAAACACCTCTACAGAAAAAATGAAGGCGAGGCGTTGGTGGCCGAGACCATCGACCGCCATTTCAAGCAGATTCACCTGTTAGTGAACAACCTCACCCTGCCAGCCAATGGCGGCACGACTCAGATTGATCATGTGATCGTCGCGTCAACGGGTGTCTTTGTCATTGAGACCAAGCACTATTTCGGCTGGATTTTTGGCAACCCGCAGGATAATCAGTGGGCCCAGCAGATTTACCTGAAAAAATTCCGCTTTCAAAATCCGCTTCGCCAAAATTATGCCCACATCAAAGTGCTGCAAGCCCTCTTCGATTTGCCAGAGGACCATTTCCATTCCGTCGTGGTATTTACTGGCGATGCTCAGTTCAAAACCGATCTCGGCCCCAACGTGCTTAAGATTGCCGGCCTGATTCCGTTTCTGACCGCCGAGCGTCCAGCACTTTTTGATGAACGCCAGATGGCTCAAATCGTCGGTTGGATAGAGATGAAAAGAAACCGGCGCTCGGTTGAGACCGACGAATACCACATCAACCACATCCGACGGAAGGTTGCCGATAAAATCCCGCCGCCGCCGAAGCCAAAAGCTTCTCCGTTTTAAGTCACAGCCGTTTCGGTTAATTTTCTCTCCGGCTTCTCGCCAAATAGAGGAGAGGGAAGAAAAAGCTTTGCCTTTGCCTATAAGCTGTCTGGTTTCAACCCTTCCGGTTTGTCTTAGCCGCCGCACATGGTGCAACTATTTCTGAAAGCGACTTTAATTCTGAGGCAGAAAATCAGCCACCGGCCGGATAACGATGTAGGTGGGAATATTCTCGGCCGGGTAAACCGACACGAGCAGAGCAGTCACCGCTCCTTGTTCGTTCAAATACACCTGCGGACGCTCCACGCCCTTCACCTTGAATTCGCCGCCGCCGGCGAGCGGCACCGGATCATTTTGCGACCATACCGGGATTTGCGAATAAAGTTCGTAATCCACACCGTTTTTCGACGTGTAATAAATCACCGACTTCTGCACCCCGGTCACCTTGGCCTTCATGTCGGTACAGACGACGTTGTATTGCTGGTTTGCCCACCAGATGGTGGGGTCTTCAAATTCAAAACCATGGGGAAGCCGGCTGAACTCATCCTTCACCACCGTGTATGGCGCCAGGTAATTTGTCGCCGCCAACGCCCGCATGTAGTATTTGAGATCCCCTTGGACGGTGGGTTTGAATTTGCCCACGGCGTAAGCGCTGCCATCCGGGCGAACCAGCAGCGCCGGGTTGTTCACGCTGATCACGGGTTTGGCCACCGGGGTCCACGGCCCCTCGATGGAATCGGCAAAGGCAAAGCCGGTTTTCCATTGGGGAATGCCCAGGTGATAAAGCAGATACTTGCTTCCTACCTTCATGATTTTCGGATTATGCGTGCCATCTTTGGCCCACGGGTGATTGGTCGGACTTAAAACCACTTCCTTGAACTGGTAAGGCCCGAAGAGCGAGGCGGAGGTGGACCGGATGACCTCGCTTTTTTTCCAGCCATCCATGCCCGCCGAGGCCGGCCAGCGGGAAGTGAACAGGTGATAGGTATCCCCGACTTTGATGACGGAGGGATCCCAAAGATAATAACCTTCCATCTTAAAGATGGCGCTGGAGGGCACCGGCTGGAGCGCGTCCTTCAGCGGGTTGCTTTTGGGATAGCTGATTTTTACGTCAGCCGGCAACGGCGGCAAGGGTGAAGTCTGGCCGAACGCAGCGGTGGCGCAAACCAGCAGCAAGCTGGCGATGATTTCAGTTTTCATTTGAAGAAATTTTTCAGAACGGCAAGAGAGAGGGAGAACACACGCAGAGAGAGAAAA
>CAIOIC010000005.1 GCA_903858275.1 uncultured Verrucomicrobia subdivision 3 bacterium
CAGGTAGCGGTATTTGCCGGCGAGGGCGTCGTAGTCGTGCGCACGGAAATTCGAGAATGTGCTGTAGAACGCAAAGCTGTCCACGCCCGGCGTCGCGAGCCAGTCGGCCGGGATGCGCTTTTCGCGGGCGAGGTCGCCAGCGTTGGCCGCTTTGGCGTCGTGGGCAATCTTGTCCACGATCCAATAGACCACACCCACCTCGCTCTCGACGTGTTTTTTCAGAACCGAAAACTCCGCAGCGTTCAGGCCCGGTTTTGTCGCCACCTGGTAGAGATACACCACCGGACGCCCATCAATGCGAAGGTAGGCGGGGTGATCCTTGTAGCGCCGCAATGCGCGGGTGAGCATGGCCTGATAGTCTTCAAACTTCTGGTGAAACTGTGCGCGTTCATCGAGCAGCGCGAATTTGAACCCGTGCTTCTGCGCCGCGGCCGCGATGCCGCGATCCACATTTTGATCGAGGGCGTTGTGAGTGTCCCACCAGTCCACGAGAAAGGCATCGAAGCCCGCCGCCTTCGCGAGTTGCACGTGCCATTCGGCGACCTTCGGATCGGCACTGTCGTAGAGCCCGACGAGCGGTCGCAGCACGCTGTTTGGCGGCGGCTCGCCGGGTTTCTGCGCCTTCTTTGCCAGCGCGTTGGTTTCGGACGATGGATACGTCCAGTGCAGGAACGGCTGCTTCGGGTGCTGGCCATCGTGATACCAGCAATAGTAATTCGCCAGCAGGAGGGGACGCTTCTGTGGAGTATCATCGGCATGCAGCCCAGCCAGCGGAGCCAGCAGCAGGGAGGTGAGGATTGGTATAAATAATTTATTCATAAGTAGTCGCCACCGTGTCCCGCAGCAGTTTGCAGTTATTTTGCCACTTCAATCGCACCCAAAACATACCAGCCGTCAATGACGGGCAATTCGGTGCCGAACTTAATTAAGGGCTTCGCATCATCGGCTTTGGATGTGAGGGCGAGCGCAAGCCGATAGCGGCCGACGGGAGCATTCTTGAAATTTAAGGCTGCCGTTTGCTTCGTCGTTTTGTCAGGTTGCCATTGCTTGGGTTGGAGAGTATTTGGCCAAACCGTGGCAATTCGCTTGCCAGATTCATCAATCAAAGCCACAGCGACAGAACACGGGATGTAGATGGGCGCAACGCCCTGATTTTGAACGGTAAGTTCGAGATTAAACGAACCACTGATTTTGCCGGGCCACGCCGCACGGGTGAGATGGAAGTGGTAGCCGATACGGTTCGAGAGACGCTCGACAAGGGCGCGATTTTCGTTGAGCAGGCGAAGGCTGGATTTGCCACCCCCCAGATCAACCCAGGTCGGATGACCGTTTTCAATGCAGTCTTCCAGACGGAATCCGCGGCCTTGCTGGTCCTTGATACCATCCCACCAGCCCAGCTTTTTCATCATATCGTAGTCGCCATAGAATTCGAACACGCCGGGCGCAAGGCCGAGGCCGATGGCGGTCTCTTTACCATCGCTGTTTCCACAGATGCCATCACGCCGCGGTGCAATGTGCTGGGTCAAAACCGCCCAGTCGAAGATTTCTTTGAGTGGACCATAGTGACCGAGGTTGCTGTTTCGCGAAACACAAAGCTGTGTTTTCTTGAACGCATCAAGGTGCATCTGCACATGCTCGCGGAATTTTTCCGGAGCGATATCCGGCACTTTGAAGGGATGCATGTGGCATTCACCCCAGTTGCCATAAGAACGAATATCGAGAACGGCAATGCGCGGGTCACCATCAAAGCGTTTCGCAAAGGCTTTCAGAAACGCGCGATATTTCGCGAGGAAGATCGGGTCATCAAACACGGGCGCGACCTTGTGGCCTGACGTGCCCTGCGTGGCCATAGTAGGTGTAAGATCCAATTCATGCTTTTTCGCACCCGCATCAAAGACCCATTTGGGTGTGACGTAACCGCCGGGAAGCTTGCTGTGCGTGCTGGCGCACATGACACCGATGTTGCACACACCACCGATCTTTGCCCACTCTTCCAGCACCTGTTCGATGGGTCGCCAGTTATACTCACCTTCGCGCGGTTCCAATGCGGCCCACTCAAAGCGAATGACCCCCATGCGCGCAAAATCGAGCACCTCCTTTTCCTGCCACTTCGTCGTGCCATGCAACGACCAGCCCTTGCCGGGATTAAACAACGGGCCGGTGGTGGGCTTGGGCGAGATGATGGTTTGCGGCGGTGGCTCAGCGGCGCTGAGTGCGGCCACCGAGGCCAAGAGCAGGACAGCAAGGATGAGGAATCTGGGTGTTTTCATTATTTGGTTTCAGATTTTAATACTGGTTGGCTGCCACCTTTGGCAATGATGGCATCGAGCGATTTTCTCATTTCGGCGACGCGCTCGGGATAAAGGGAAGCGAGGTTTGTGGATTCGGTTATGTCGGCGGCTAGATTCACCAGAAAAGGTTTATTGATTTCCTTCTTTTCCTCCGCGGTCGGAAGAACACGACTGGATTTATTGGCATCACCGTAACTGCGACGGGCCCCGCCCTCCTGAATCAGTTTCCATTGACCTTGGCGAATGGCCAACGGAGTTTTGCCCACAACCCCGCCCACGTGAGCCACAAAAGTTTCGCGCCCCGGCTGATTGTGCGGCTGGCCCAGCAACGCGGGCAAAACATTGCAACTGTCAATCGCCGCGCCAGCCGGCACCGCCTGCCCGGTCAACGCCGCCAGACTCGCCGTTAAATCCAGC
>CAIOIC010000006.1 GCA_903858275.1 uncultured Verrucomicrobia subdivision 3 bacterium
GTTTCAATCTGACTTGCCATGTTGTTTTAATTTGTAGCAGCCGACGTGAGGAGGCTCCGATTAAAAAAAGCGGAAAACGGAAAGAAGAGATCGGAAAGGGATTTGAGCCTTGTCGTCTTTTCTGCTTCAGCGTTTGCTAAGGGCCTCATGTTATTTTAAGAATTGTTCCGGTTTAAGATTCGCGATCAATTTTTTGTCGCCGCGCCGCGTGCGATAGGTCCACATGCCCCACGCATTCCCCAGGACGCTGGCGGGACACGCCGGCAGATGCCAGAGCCAGCGCGGGTCGCCGTCGCGCCCGATCCCGCGCATCGTGTGAAACAGCGGGCCGAACAAGCTGACGCAGTAGAAAGCCGCCAGCCACAGCGGCACGAGCGGTTTTTCCTTCATCCAGTTCGCCGGCATCTCCTCCTGCACGCGCAGGAAATGCACCGTGGCGCGCCGGCGTTTCTGCACAAAGCCGCGCAGCGTTTGCACGTAGTAATGATGCACGCCGCGGCCGCGCAGGCGCAGCCATTCCCGCTGCCCGTTTTTCATCAGGGACATCGCGACGTGCGTGTCTTGGAATTTCTCGTTCGCCTGAACGGAATTCAAATCGGCGCGGCGATAGACAAAGCCGTTCGCCCCGAGCGGATACGAATACGTTCCCTCCGGCAAAACCCAGCGTTCCACCTCGCCCTCGCGCGCGACAAGCCGCGGATTGGCGCTCATCAGCCAGCACACCGGATCGCTGATGTGCAGCCGGGCGGTGAGGTAGGCGCAGAAGGCGCTCATCTTGGCCGACGGCAGGTAGTAGCCTTCGACGCCGAGCGCCTGCGGATTTTTTTGCAACCCCTGAACGGCCAGCTCCAGATAGTCGGGATGCGTCAGCTCATTGTCCGCGTCCACAAACACAATGTAGTCGCCCGTGGCGTGCTGGAGCGCGAGGCGCTTGCCCTCCTCCATGTTCTTGCCGTTATCATCGAGGATGAGCGCGTCGAATTTCTTGCCGATCGCCCGCGTGCGATCGGTTGAATGCGCGTCCGCCAGGATGATTTCATACCGGTCGCGCGGATACGTCTGGCGGGCAATGGCCGCCAGGCAGTTGTCCAGCAGCGCCTCGGCGTTCAGCGTCGGGATGATGATGCTGACGCGGGGCCAAAGGTTGTTGTTCAAGCCGGACGGCATGGTGGTAGTGTGGCGAAAGGCGCGGGCGAATTCAAATCAGGTTTGCGGCGCTGCCCTGAAGCCATGCCGGCGGATAACCGCCTGAATCATGACCGCCGGCAGCGAGCCCTTCACGGTCTGGTTTCCGCCGCCGCCGGCTTGCGTCCGCGCAAAATCAGATAGTGTCCGCGGTTTGTGATCATCCCCTCCAGCAATTGGCTCAAGCTGTCAGGCAAGGGCAGAATGCTGACCGAGCGCGCCTCTTCTACCTGAAAGCCCACCATTTCAAACAATTCGCGGGCCTGGCGCACGGTCAGCACCCGCACATGCCCGCAAACCCCGGAAAAGGCGGGATGATCCATCGGCAACGAATCCCCGTGCGGCTCCATGTAATGCAAGCCCAGCGGATTGCCCAGATAGCGCCCGCAAATTTGCATCAAGGAAAACGGGGTGTAGCCCAGCGTCAAAGCGAACCAGTTCAGCAGACTGCAAAGATTCTCCGTGGCGATGATGGCCGTCCCGCCTGGTTTCAGCACGCGAAACGCCTCGGCGGCAAACAGCCGCGTATTGTGGAGGTGCTCAATGACTTGCGAACAGAAAACGACATCAAATTGATTGTCCGGAAATTGCCAGCGCCCGTTCAGGTCGAAGCTGGACACCTTCATGCCCCGCTGTTCCGCCATGATCTTGTGCTCGGGCGAGCATTCGATGCCGCAACAGTCAGCCGGCAATGTCTTAAAATACCGCGCCAGCATGGATCCGTCGAAACAGCCGACATCCAAAATCGAGTCCGGTTTTAGATTTGCCGCCGTCTGTCCCGCCCAGTCGTTGCAGCGTTCGATGCCCAGATGCCGTTGCCGGGCGCCGAATTCTTGCAGGCTTTTCAGCAGAAAATTCTTACTCATGTTAATCTCGCTACACATAACAAAGCGGGCTGAAAGTGGCAATTTAAATAGAAATCAGGTGGTGTCCCATTTGAAAACGGAGCGCGGGTCTGTGACCCGCAGTAACGCCCGAATATTCCTACCCCTCACCGCCTGATGCAAATACGTCCGCCCTGGCCAGGGAGCGCGGGTCTGTGACCCGCAGCGGCTGGATTTGCGGGTCGACATGCTGCGGATCACCGCGCCGCGCTCCGAAATCAGGACCCTGCCAGAAATCAACCTCCAGCTGGATGCTGGCCGGATGGCTCCCATGGCGGCTTGGGACTTAAGACGACAAGGTTGGTGCCGCCATGACTCGTAGCCGCGGACGTCAGTCCGGATGTTGGATATTGGCTGTTGGCTGTTGGCTGTTGGCTGTTGGCTGTTGGTTGTTGGTTGTTGGTTGTTGGTTGTTGGTTGTTGGTTGTTGAGTTGCCCGCAGATTTCGCCGATTTCTGCCAAATTTTTTAAATCTGCGCCATCTACGGACA
>CAIOIC010000007.1 GCA_903858275.1 uncultured Verrucomicrobia subdivision 3 bacterium
GGAGCGTGCTACAAATGTCTGAACTGCGGTGAAAGCCTTGGATGTTCGTAAAAAGCCGGAAAAATCGCTTTCCCTAAAAGCTCAACAAATCATGGCCTAACTAAAGGAAATTTGTCGCGTTTTGTTTAAATATAACAAACATTGTGTGTCTATTACAAGCACTTGGCAAACAAATGAAATTTAATGCATATGGTGTAGGCAAATTAAAAACGTTTCTATTAGTTGCTTGAATTCGGTAAAAAACCTTTTTCCCGTGCCAAAAAGTTTCTAATCTACTCCGTGTCACTAAAACTTGGCGATAAAATTTCTTTAACCATCAACGACACCGCATTCGGCGGTGAAGGTGTGGGACGACACGATGACTTTGTGGTATTTGTCCCATTTGTCATTAGCGGTGAAATCGTCGAGGTGGAAATCACCGAACTGAAAAAAAACTTCGCCCGCGCCAAGCTGCTTCAGGTCCTCACACCGTCACCGGAACGCGTGGAGCCGCAATGTCGCTACTTCGGCGCTTGCGGCGGTTGCCAATACCAGCACATCGCCTATGCGGAGCAGTTGCGCGTGAAGCAAAAGCAAATTGCGGACTTATTGGAACGCGTCGGCAAAATTCCCCGTGACGTAGTTGCGCCGGTTATCCCCTGCCCTTCGCCTTATGGCTACCGCAATCGCATCATGATTCGCAGCCAGTGGAATGGCCCGGCAAAAAAACTGGAGATTGGCTTTATCCGCACGGACAACAAATTTGTTGAAGACATCACTGAATGCAAAATTGCTGAGCCGGCATTGAACAACCAGATCACAGAGGTTCGCGCTCATCCGCCCCATAAAGGCGGCATCAAGGTAGTTCTGCGCGTGCAGCCGGAAAACTGGGAGGTGCCGAAGGATTCGTTTTTTCAAAATAATTTTTTCCTGCTGCCAAAACTCGTGGAGACGGTGCGCGCATTTTTGAAAGCCGGCGGTGCGCAATATTTGATTGATCTATATTGCGGCGTTGGTTTTTTCGGCATCGAATCGGCAGGCGTCGTGAAGTCGTTCATCGGCGTGGAATATGACAAACTGGCCATCGCGGCAGCGCGGAGAAACGCGACTGCACGCAATATTTCCAATGGTGATTTTGTGGCGGCGCAGGTGGAAGACGTTTTGCCCGGGCTTTTGCAAAAATTCAGCGCGGAACAGACGTCAGTCATTCTTGACCCGCCGCGCAAGGGTTGCTGGCCGGAGATGCTGGAGCTGTTGCGGCAAACCAGGCCGGCGCAGGTGATTTATGTTTCCTGCCATCCAGCGACAATGGCGCGGGATTTGAACATTTTGTGTGCGGATGGTGTCTTTGAACTGGCGCAGGTGCAGCCGCTGGATATGTTTCCCCAGACTCAACATGTGGAGTGCGTGGCTGATTTGCGCCGCCGAAACTGAACTTGCCAAATTGCGATTCTTGCTCTCAACTGAACGTTTCTGATGCCAAAGCAAAGCCAGATTGACCCGCGAAAACATTTTGCACCCCGAATTTTACCGTGGCTGCTGGGCGGCCTCATGTTCGCATTTTATTATTTTACCCTGAATCGTTGGGTGAACGTGCAGAATATCGGACAGGTGGCGAATGTTTCCGGCTGGATCTGGCAGCCGCAATTTTTCGGACCGCTGCAATTTCTCGCTACCTACCCTTTCCGCTGGCTGCCGTTGGCACAAATTCCGCTGGCTTTGAATTTATTTTCGGCTTTGTGTGGCGCGGCAACGCTCGGCTTGCTGGCGCGATCTGTGGCGATATTGCCACGCGATCACACCGAGGCGGAACGGCAGCGCGAACGGAGCGATTTTGTATTTTTAACCGGATGGCAGGCGTGGGCGCCGCCGGTGGTGGCCGTTCTGTTTTCCGGACTGCAATTGAGTTTCTGGCAGCACGCCACCTGTTACTCCGGCGAGACGTTTCAACTACTATTGTTCGCCGTCATTATCTGGCTGTTGTTGGAATATCGGCTGGATGAACAAATGTGGAGGCTCATCGCAGCGGCGGTGATTTATGGCGCTGGCATGGCGGACAACTGGGCGTTAATTGCCTTTTTCCCGCTATTTATCGCCGCACTAATCTGGTTGCGGAAACTTGAGTTTTTTAATCTGGAATTCCTGGGGCGAATGGCGCTGGCTGGTTTAGCAGGTATGTTTTTTTTCCTCTTGTTGCCACTATCGGCAAAATTTAACAGCAACTTTTCCATTGGCATTTGGGAGGCGCTGCAGCCGAATTTGCGACTAGATTGGAATGTAATCAAATGCCTTGGGCAAAATACGCTGCGATACAATCTGGCACTGATGTCTCTTACAACTCTTCTCCCGCTGCTGGTTGCCGCCATCCGGTGGAGTTCCAGCTTTGGCGACAAAAGCTTTATTGGAATCACGCTGGCTGCCAACATGCTTCACTTGGTTTATGCGGTGATTTTTGGCGCCTGCGTCTGGGTGATGTTTGATCCGCCGTTCAGCCCGCACTGGCTTGGTCTGGGATCCCCTTCCCTGACTCTGTATTATCTGACCGCATTGGCCATCGGTTCATACTGCGGGTATTTCCTGCTGGTATTTGGAAGAAACACCATGCCCACACGGCGAAATCCTCGCTCCAAATCTGCTTTCACCGGAAATTTAAGGTGGTTCTGCCCAATCATCGTCACCAGCACCATTTTATTCAGTGCCCTGACTGTGTCGGTCTTGTTTTACAAAAACGCCCCGATCATTCGCAGCCTGAATGACGATACGATGCTGAAATATGCGCGACTGAACACCCAATGCCTCCCGCGCGAAGGTGGCATTTTGCTCTGCGATAGTGACAATCCAAGTCAAAACCAGCCACTGCGCGCTTTTTTGATCCAAGCCATGCTGGCACGCGAAGGACGCTGGCAGAAATTCGTCGTGGCCGACACCCAATCCCTTAACTGGCCGCCCTACCACCGCTATCTGCACAAAAACTTTCCCAAACAATGGCCGCTGCTGGTCGGAAAAAAAGACATGAATGCCGTCAATCAGGTCGGCTTGTTGTCCATGGTCACCCAGCTCACTAAAAGCAACGTCGTTTACTATGCGAACCCGAGTTTTGGCTATTATTTTGAGCAGTTTTATTTGGAGCCGCACGGCCTGATTTACCGGTTGAAAGACTTGCCCACGAACAATCTCGTGCCGCCGTCGCCAGATAAAAAAACGATTTCAGAAAATGAATCCTTCTGGTCGCAAGCTATTCCCTCCGTATCTCCGAGCATCAAGCAAGCGCTTAATCCGCCGGATTACAGCATCCCGGCCAATTTCTTCGACTGGGTGCTGATGCGTTTGCATGCCACCGTCGAGCCCAACCCTAACCCCATAAACGCTGGAGCTTTTTACTCCCGCAGCCTGAATTTTTGGGGCGTCCAACTCCAACGCGCCGGTCAACTTGATTTGGCCGCCAACGCTTTCAACACCGCCTTCAATTTGAATCCACAAAACGTGAACGCCACCATCAACCTTGCCTTCAATAATAATCTCCGCGTCGGTTCCGCAGAAGTCGTGACCATTTCTGCCGTCACCGCCGACCAGTTTGGCCGCTACCGCGATTGGAATCAGGTGCTCAATGCCAACGGCCCCTTTGATGAAACCAGTTTCTGCTTTGAAAACGGCGTCCTGCTCGTGCGCGGCGGATTGATTCGCCAAGCCATCAGCCCTTTCACTCGTGTCCGGCAACTCGCGCCTGACAGCCTCCCCACACGGCTCTGGCTCGCCCAACTCTATTTGTTCAACCGCCTGCCAGATCAAGCGCTCGAAGCTCTTAATGATCCGCTCACCAACTTACGTCGCTTTGGCCTGACCGAAAACAATTCCACCCAGCCCAACATCCTTGCCTCCGCCGCGCACTTCCAAAAAAACGATTTGCCGCGCGGCATCGAAATTCTCGAAACCGAAATCAACCGTCATCCCGACGACGACAATCTCCTCACCGCGGCCACGCAGGCCTATTTCTTGCGCGGCCTCTACACCAACGCGCTCCGCGTCATTGACCGCAAACTCGCCCAAACGCCCGACGCTCCGCAGTGGCTCTTTGGAAAAGGCTACGCCAATATACAGCTCGGCGCGTATCCGCAGGCCATCACTGCCTTGACTCGCGTTTTAGATATCTCCACCAACGATCCCACCGCCCGCTTCAACCGTGCCCTTGCCTATCTCCAAAGCGACCGCCTAAAAGAAGCCCGGGACGACTACGCGAAGCTGCAATCCGCTTATACCAATTCATACCAAGTCGCCTTTGGTCTCGCCGAAGTTGCCTGGCGGCAGCACGCGACAAATGAAGCCATCCGCAATTACCAGCTATACCTCGCCAACGCCCCGACCAATTCCGTCGAGTCAAAAACCGTCCGCGAACGCCTGACGCAGTTGCGCGGCAAATGACGCCATGCGCGTCACTCACATCATCACCCGGCTGGTTGTCGGCGGCGCGCAGGAAAACACCCTCGCCACCATTCGCGGCCTGCGCCAGAAACCCGACGGCGAATTGAAACTCATTTCCGGTCCCAGCGTCGGCCAGGAAGGCTCGCTGGAAAAAACTGCGCGGGAAATGTTTTCCAACACTTCAGCAAATGATTTCACCATCATCCCGGAGCTCGTCCGTCCCGTTCATCCGCTGAGGGATTTTATCGCCCTCCGAAAACTGGAAAAACTCCTGCGTGAACAGAAGCCGGACATCGTCCACACCCATAGCGGCAAGGCGGGAATTCTGGGTCGCCTCGCCGCAAAACGCGCCGGAGTGCCCGTCATCATCCACCACATCCACGGACCGTCGTTTGGCCCTTTTCAAGGCGCGATTGCCAACTTCATTTACACCGCCGCCGAAAAATACGCCGCGCGCGTCACCGACCATTTCTTCTGTTCCGCCGAGGCCATGACGAAGCTTTATCTCACCGTCGGTATCGGCCGGCCGGAAATGTTCACCCGCATCTTCAGCGGTTTTGATTTAAAACCATTTCTAAATGCGACCAATGATCTCGAACTCCGCCAGCAACTCGGCCTGGAAGAAAACCACTTCGTCATCGGCAAGATTGCCCGCATTTTCAAACTCAAAGGCCACGCCGATTTGGTGAACGCCTTTTCAAAGATTCTGCCGCAAGTGCCGCACGCCCGGCTACTTTTCGTCGGTGACGGCTCGCTGCGCGGCGAGATTGAAAACCAAATCCACGCACTCAGCCTTGACGGCAAGGTGATATTCACCGGACTTGTTCCGCCCGGCGAAGTCGCCCGCCACGTTGGCATCATGGATTGCGTCGCGCATCTTTCGTATCGCGAAGCCTTGTCCCGCGCGCTGCCGCAGGCGCTGGCTGCCGGCAAACCCATTGTCGCCTATGATTTTGATGGCGCGGATGAAATCTGCCGGGAAAATGAAACCGGCTTCCTGATCCGCACCGGCGACACGAAAGCCGCTGCAGAAAAATTATTACTGCTAGCCCGCGACCCCGAACTGCGAAGCAAATTTGGCCGGGCTGGCACGGACTTTGTCAGAGAAAACTTCTCCGTCGAAAAAATGGTGAAGGCCCAATACACTGTCTATCAGCAACTGGCCGCCCAGCGCGGTATCCGCGCGTGAATTTTCCATTCAATATTTTCTTAGCCGCCTTTCTGGGGGCGTTTACTACCTCGCTGCTTGCGCTGCCGCTCTGGCGCAAATGGTGCCTGCGCACAAACCTGGTGGACGCCCCCGGTCATCGCAAAATTCACAATTCACCCGTTCCACTGGCCGGCGGCTTTGCCGTGCTTTCGGGCATTCTACTGCCGCTCACTGCCGGCGCGATTCTGCTAAAGCTTGATGTCATCCAATTTTCTTCCGCCGGACTGATTGTCCACGGCATTGACCGCCGCGCCATCGAACTCGCCGTGCTTGCGCTCGGCGCGGTGGCTATCACGCTGCTTGGCTGGCTGGATGACCAGCATGAGTTGAAAGCGCTGCCAAAATTCATCGGCCAGGTTTTGATTGCCGTGGCCGTGGCGGCGGCGTGCAAACGCATTACGATATTTGTCCCCAGCGAAGTTTTCAGCTACGCCATCACGGTGCTTTGGATTCTCACCGTCATCAACGCATTCAACTTCATGGACAACATGAACGGCCTCTGCGCCGGTCTCGGCGCGCTCGGCGCGTTTTTCTTCGCGCTCATCGCCGCGTCCAAGGGCCAATATCTCGTGGCCGTCACGGGCTTTCTCATGTGCGGCGCACTGGCGGGATTTCTGCCGTGGAATTTCCCAAATGCCCGCGCCTTCCTCGGCGATGCCGGCAGCCATCTCGTCGGCTATCTGCTCGCCGTGATGGCGATTCTGCCGCATTTTTATACCAGACAGGAACCACGTCCCTTTGCCGTGCTCGCGCCACTATTGGTGCTAGCCGTTCCCCTGCTCGACCTCGCGCAAGTCAGTCTGTTTCGCTCGTTGAATCGGAAACCGTTTTGGATCGGCGACACGAATCACCTCTCCCACCGGCTCAACCGTGTCGGCTTGAGCCGAACCCGGACGGTGTTGATCCTCTGGCTCACCGCCGCCATTTTGGGTGCGGTAGCTTGCCGGCTTTGATTTCTTTTCGTGTCTTTCCCGCCATTCGTGGTTAAATTTTCCCGGTGAAAATCCTCTTCATCGGCGACATCGTTGGCGAACCCGGACGCACGGCGGTGGAAACCATCCTGCCCCGCCTGCGCGACGAGCACGCGCTGGATTTCGTTATCGCCAACGGCGAAAACTCCGCCGGCGGCAACGGCATCACGCCGCAGATTGCCGGCGAACTCTTTTCCGCCGGCGTGGACGCCATCACCAGCGGCGATCATTTGTGGGATCAGAAAACCGTGCAGGACCTGCTTTACAGCGAACCGCGATTCCTGCGTCCGCTCAATTATCCGGCCTCCGTGCCGGGGCGCGGCGCCCACGTTTTCCAGGTCCGCAATCTCCCGCCCGTCGGCGTGATGAATGTGCAAGGCCGCGTGTTCATGCAACCGATGGACAACCCGTTCACCACCGCCGAAGCCGAGGTGAATCGTCTGCGGGAACAGACCAAAATCATTTTCGTGGATTTCCACGGCGAAGCCACGTCGGAGAAGATTGCCTTCGGGCGTTTTCTGGACGGCCGCATCAGCGCGGTGGTCGGCACGCATACCCACGTGCAGACGGCGGACGAGCAGATCCTGCCCCATGGCACGGCCTATTTGAGCGATGCGGGTTTCACCGGCCCGCATGACGGCTGCCTGGGCCGCGAAATCGAGCCGGTGCTGAAGAAGTTTTTGACCGGCATGCCGCAGCGGTTTGACGTGGCTAGAAACAACATCAAGCTGCACGGCGCTCTTATCCGCATTGACGATGCCAGCGGCAAGGCTGTCAGCATCCAGCGCGTGGCGGAAAAGCTGGACTGACATGCTGACGACGCTCCGCAAAGCCGAATACGCCGAGCTGATGATTTTGTTTTTCATCCAGGCGGCGGCCATGGGCATCTGGTTCGTTCCGCTGGGCACCATCATCGACGCCCACGGCTTGCAGTCCATAAAGCCGTTTGCCTTTGCTGCCTCCGCCGTCGCCGCTTTTATTTCACCGTTGATTTTTGGCGCGATGGCCGACCGCCATGTGCCGCCCGCCATCGTGTTGCGGGGACTCGCCGTCGCCTCCGCCACGCTGATGGCCATCATCAGCACCGCGCTGAATTTCAATTGGAACGACTGGCTCGTCCTGGGCCTGATCCAGGTTTTTTATCTCGCCTACGCGCCGATGTTCAGCATCTCCACCGCGCTGGTACTGGCGCGACTCGATGACGCCAAGAAGGAATTCGGCCCCATCCGCTCCATGGCCACCCTGGGCTGGGTGTGCGGCGCGGTCTTGATCAGCGCGCTGAATCTCGACCGCTCGGGGCTGGCCGGTTATCTCGGCGCCGTGGTCTGGCTGCTGGTCGCCGCGTTCACCTATTTTCTGCCGGCCCTGAAGGTTCCCGCCTCCGCCGAACATCTTACCTGGCGCGAACGCCTCGGCCTCGATGCGCTCACGCTGCTCAAAGACCGCAACACCCGCGTCGTCTTTTTCACCACCACCCTGTTCAACATTCCGCTCTGCGCATTTTATCCGTATGCGCCGACCCACCTGCACGATCTCGGCTTCACGCACACCAGCGCCTGGATGACCCTGGGGCAAGTCACGGAAATCATCGCCATGTTCGGCCTGGGCTGGCTGCTGCTGAACTGGCGGCTGAAATGGATTTTCGCCTGCGGCCTCGGCTTCGGCGTGGCGCGGTTCGCCTTGAGCGCGTTCAACACGGAAAACTCCCTGCTGCTGGGCGTCGCCCTGCACGGCGCGTCGTTCGTGCTGGTGTTCATCACCGCGCAGATCTACCTCGACCAGCAGATTAATCCCGCCTGGCGCTCGCGGGCGCAGGCGCTGCTGACCTTGATGAACGGCGGCGTGGGCAACCTCATCGGCTATCTCGGCAGCGGGTGGTGGTTTGGCGCCTGCACCAAAGACGGCGGAACCAGCTGGCCGGTTTTCTGGGCCGGGTCGTCAGCCATGGTTGGAGCGGTGCTGGTTTATTTTCTGGTCGCCTATGGCAGGAGCACCGCCCCTGCCCTGCGTAAATTAAAAACTTAATCCGCCAGTATCTTTTCGATCAGCGCCAGTTCCTCGCGGGTGAAATTGAGGTTTTTCACCGCGCCCGCGCAATCATCCACCTGCGACACCTTGCTGGCGCCGATGAGCGCGCTTGTCACCACCGGATGCCGCAGCACCCACGCCAGCGCCATCTGCGCCAGCGTCTGATGGCGCGAGGACGCAAGCTCGTTCAGCTTTTTCGTCTTGGCGAGCACAGCGTCGGTGATGTCCGCGGGACGGAGAAACCTTTGATCATGACCCGCGCGCGAATCGGCGGGGATGCCTTTGAAATAGCGGTCGGTCAAAACTCCTTTGGCCAGCGGCGAGAACACTGTGGCGCCGATGCCTTCGGCCTCAAGCGTTGCCAGCAGCTGCGGTTCCACCCAGCGATCCAGCATGGAATAACGCGCCTGATGAATGAGGCACGGCGTGCCCAGCTCGCGCAAGATTTTCGCCGCGCGCGCCGTCTCGGCGGCGGGATAATTGGAGATGCCCGCATACAGTGCCTTGCCGCTTTTCACCGCGTGGGCCACGGCGCCCAGGGTTTCTTCGAGCGGGGTCTCGGGGTCGAGGCGATGCGAATAAAAAATATCCACATACTCCAGCCCCATCCGCTTGAGCGACTGGTCGAGCGAAGCCAGAAGGTATTTGCGCGAGCCCCATTCACCGTAAGGACCCGGCCACATATAATAACCCGCCTTCGTCGTGATAATCATCTCATCGCGCCACCGCCGCAAATCGTGGCGCAAAATATTTCCAAACGTCTCCTCCGCCGCGCCATCCGGTGGCCCGTAATTATTCGCCAGGTCAAAACAGGTGATGCCAAGGTCGAAGGCCCGCAGGGCGATGGCGCGGGCATTGTCATAGGAATCCTTCGCCCCGAAATTGTGCCACATCCCGAGCGAGATTAGCGGCAACTTTAGCCCGGAACGACCACAGCGGCGGTAAAAGCCGGGCGCGGCATAGCGGGTGGTGGCGGGTGAATACATAAAGATTTAATTAAGCCCGAGCTTCTTGAACCGGTTGTTCACTTCTTTGAAGTGGAAGTCGAGCGAGCAGAGCGCTTCGAGTTCGCCTTTCTTGAACAGCTTTTGCATTTGTGCATCCAGTTTGAGTTGCTCGACAAAGTCCGCGTCATCGCGGCCGGCGTGCTTCACTTCCCACGTCTTCATCGCGGCGTCCTGACAGATTTTGTAGGCAGCTTCGCGGGTGAGACCTTTCTTGATGAGCGCGAGGAGAATAGTCTGGCTGTTCCACATGCCGAGCGAGAGTCCGATGTTCTTCTTCATGTTCGCGGGATAGACGACGATGCCGTCCATCAGGCGCGTGAGCAAGCCGAACATGTAATCCAGCAGCGTGCAGCTATCGGGGAAGATGATCCGCTCGACGCTGCTGTGGCTGATGTCGCGCTCGTGCCAGAGGGCGACATTTTCCAGCGAGGCCATCGCGTTGCCGCGCAACACGCGTGCGAGGCCGGTGAGTCGTTCCCAGGTGATGGGATTGCGCTTGTGCGGCATGGCACTGCTGCCTTTCTGGCCTTTCGTGAACGGCTCTTCGGCTTCGAGCACTTCGGTGCGTTGCAAATGGCGGAACTCAACCGCCCAGCGCTCGATGCTCGCGCCGACGAGCGCCATCGCGAGTTGGAATTCGGCGTGGATGTCGCGCTGCACGACTTGCGTGGCGATGGGCGCGGGTTGAATGCCGAGCTTCTTGCAGACGTAAGCCTCGACGCGCGGCGACAGATGCGCGCTCGTACCGACGGCGCCGGAGATTTTACCAACGGCCACGACATCGCGCACGGCTTCAAGCCGACGCAGAGCGCGTTTGAATTCGTCATACATCAACGCGAGCTTGAGGCCGAAGGTCGTGGGTTCGCCGTGGATGCCGTGACTGCGACCCATGCAAGGCGTGAACTTGTGTTCCCTCGCGCGCCGGGCAATGACGGGCAGCACCGCTTTCACGTCGGCGATGAGAATGTCCGCGCTCTGCATCATCTGTACAGCGTAGCAGGTGTCACCCACGTCGCTGCTGGTGAGGCCGAAGTGAAACCAGCGGCTCGCGTTGTCGTTGATGGCTTCCGCCACGGCCGTGGTGAAGCCAATGACATCGTGGTTCAAGACCTTTTCCAGTTCGCGCTGGCGGGCGACGAGACCGGGGAGGTCGGCAAACCATTTATCGCAGCCGGCTTTGATCTTCTTGAAATCCTTGGCGGGGACGACGCCTTCCTTCACCAGCGCTTCGCTGGCGAGGAGTTCGATCTGGAGCCAGATCTTGAGTTTGTTTTCGTCGGTCCAGATAGCCCGCATCTCGGGGCGGGAATAGCGAGTAATCATGCGTTCAAGATACTGGAATCGCAGAATCCATGAAATAATAAATAAATCGTGGTGGCGAAGCCGTGCGGCATCAGCAACCGGACGTTGCGCGAGTTTGAAAATGATTATAGCATCAAGCAAACAACCAAAAGTTTTCAGAGGCCTAAATAAACTTATCAAAATCCATACATGAACAGAATCTGGCGAACCATCATTTCACTAGCCGTGGTTTTCGGTTTTGGCGTCACCTGTTTCGGCGGCTGGCAGGAAGGCGTCGGGCGGCAAACCATTTCATTGGATGGAAGCTGGCGATTGAGCTACGGGCCGCAACGGTCTGATGGACCGCGCTCGCCGGGAGAGTTAGCCCTGGCTGGCTGGCCAGCCATTGCGGCGACAGTGCCGGGAAATGTCGAATTAGACCTGATGAAGGCCGGGCTGTTGCCGGAGTTGTCGGTAGGAACTAACATCTATCGGCTGCGTGAGTTGGAAGGCAACCAGTGGTGGTATCAGCGGAAATTTTCAACGCCCAAACGGACGGGTAACACGCGTATCGAACTGGTTTTTGAGGGAATTGACTGTTTGGGCACGATCTTCCTTAACGGGCGAGAGGTAGGCCAGACCCGTAATATGTTCATCGCCCACCGTATTGATGTAACCGACCAGTTGCGCGAAGCTGGCGGGGAGAACGAATTGACTGTCCGGCTCGATTCCGCCGTGCTTGCGGGACGCCAGCACGAGCCATCAGCACTGGAAGGCGCCTTCGCTGCAAATTGGGAATCACTTTCTATTCGCAAGGCCCCGCATATGTATGGATGGGATATATCACCGCGAATCGTGTCGGCTGGCCTGTGGCGGAGCGTGCGTTTGGAATCGATGCCTTCCACCCGGCTGACCGATGTTTATTTCACAACTCTGCGCTTGGATTCCAACCGCCAAAAAGCGCAAGTCCTGGTGGATTGGAATTTTGCGACGGACGGTTTCACGATAGACCGGTGGAAGATTCGCCTATCCTTTGAACGCGACGGCAAACAAATCCTACAAAAGATATTCCCGGTGTTCGGTTCCCATGATCGCCATAAATTGGATGTGACACGGCCTGATTTATGGTGGCCACGGGGTTATGGCACACAACCGCTTTACGAACTGACTCTCGAACTTTTGAACGGAGATGGCAAGGTTCTGGATACCTGGCATCAACGGGTCGGCATCCGCACCATCAAGCTGGTGCGCTCGGATATCACCACCCCGGAAAAGTCCGGCGAATTTGTTTTTGTGGTCAATGGTGAAAAGATTTTTGTGAAAGGGAGCAACTGGGTGCCGCTCGACAGTCTCCATAGCCGGGACAAGCAGCACCTGTCATCTGCTTTTGACATGCTTGCGGATTTGAATTGCAACATGCTCCGCTGCTGGGGCGGAAACGTCTATGAAGATCACGACTTCTTCGAATTATGCGATCAACACGGCTTGATGGTCTGGCAGGATTTTGCGCTGGCCTGCGCCATCTATCCGCAGACCGAGGCTTTTGCCGCCGAGATGCGGGATGAAGCCACGGCGGTGGTGCGGAAATTACGCAATCATCCCAGTCTCGCCCTGTGGGCCGGCAATAACGAGATTGATCAGGCTTATACCGGCTGGTTTGGCTACCCGCTCGATCCCAACACTGACCGGTTAAGCCGTCAGGTCTTGCCCGAAGTAGTCCGCCAGTGTGATCCCATTCGTGATTATCTACCCAGTTCGCCTTATTACAGCCCGGAATTAATCAAGGCGGGCAACCGAAGTGAGAACAGACCGGAAGATCATTTGTGGGGTCCTCGGGATGACTTCAAAGGTAAATTTTATACTTCCTCACCCGCACATTTCGTCAGCGAAACAGGTTATCATGGCTGCCCCGACCGACGCAGTTTGGAACAGATGATGGAACCGGGCTTTGTGTGGCCCTGGCAGAACAACGAGCAATGGCTCACCCATGCCGTTCGGCCGCTGCCGGGCGAAACCGGATATAATTACCGGATTCCGCTCATGGCCAATCAGACCGCGGTCTTGTTTGGTGCGGTGCCGGATAATCTCGATGATTTCATCCTCGCTTCGCAAATCAGTCAGGCCGAAGCGGACAAGTTTTTTATCGAATTGTCCCGGATGCGCAAATGGCAGCGCACCGGCATTCTGTGGTGGAATTTGCGCGATGGCTGGCCGATTATTTCCGACGCGATTGTGGATTACTACAACCGCAAGAAACTGGCCTATCAATACATCAAACGGGTGCAAACTGATGTTTGTGCGATGTGCGGTGAACCGGAAGACGGTCGTCAGCCATTGGTGATCGTGAATGACACCCTGACCGAAGCGAGCGGCCATGTTGTCATCCGGGATGCGGACAGTCGCCTAACCATTTTTGAATCAAATTATCATGTCGACCGCAATGGTCGTGCGGAGGTCGGTTTTATTCCTCAAGCCAGCAAACCGGCGATGTGGCTGATTGAATGGACGTTTGGAAAACAGAAGTTTTACAATCATTATCTAGCCGGTCCCCGTCCTTTCAAACTGTTTGATTACAAACGCTGGTTAAAATCCTTGTGAAATAAAGCCAGCTTCCACTGACCATTCACCGCCCGGCCATTTTGCGCCGCGCCGACTCGAGGACTTCCCGCTCGCGCGCCGTCAGGCTTTGGATGCCGTGCGCGGAAATCTTGTCGAGAATGGGGTCCACCTCTTCCACCACGATTTCTGCCGGGGATTTTTCAATCCGCTTTTGCACCGGGGGTTCCGGCTGCTCGCGGTATGGAAATAGCTGAAAGGTTCCTTCCAGTCGCGCGCCCCTGCCCCGCATGATTCTTCGCACAAAAAACCAGCCCATCGCCATGCCGCCGAGATGCGCGGCGTTCGCGACGTTGTCCCAGGGAAAAATAACTCCCGTCACCGCCAGCACCGCCGAGATGAGAAACAGGGTTTTGGCCGGCAGATGCACGGGGATAACGAAGAAAACCAGCATCGTCAGCTCGCGCTCGGGAAAAATCAGCGCAAACGCCGCGACCAACCCGAACGCGCAAGCCGAAGCGCCGACCACCGCGCCGCCGAAAAGTTGCGGCCACAGCAGCGAGACCAGCACTTGAAAAACGCCACCCACGATGCCGCTGGAACATATCAGCGCGAGGAATTTTTTTTTGCCCAGCAAGGTTTCAAGTTCCCGCCCAAAAGTAAAAATCGCCCAGCAGTTCAGCAGCAGGTGCAGCCAGCCGGCGTGCATGAATTGATAGGTCACCAGTTGCCAGACATAACCCCGCTCCAAGCCTTCCTTGCTCAAGGCCAGATAGGAGAAAAAATGGCTTTGCGGGGCAAATTTGACGGCGGCGATTTCCGCGACAAACACAACCACATACACCGCCAGCAGCAGCACGGTCCACGACCAGCGCAACTGAAAGCGTGGCGTCCAGCGCGAACCGCCATACTCCGGCGCTCTCATGTAGTCGCGATCTTCAAGCATGGCAAGATACTACGCGGTAAACCGGCAATTTCAAACGGCTTTGCGCCGCCACCAGAACATCCACTCTTTTCCCTCGCGGTTGGGATATGAACGCGGCACCCAGTCTGACACCAAGTCAAAGTGCGGCGAGAAGCGTTCCAATAATTCCTGATGCGTCGTCGGCCACGGTGGACCGTCCGGCTCGCACAGGAAATAATTCACTGCCAGATAATTTCCACCCGGCTTAAGCCAGCGCAACACGGCGCGGACATAAGCATCGCGCTCTTCGGGTTGGATGGCGCAGAACAAGGTGTGTTCAAACAGCCAGTCAAATGGCTGTGGTGGCTCGTCATGCAAAAAATCGGCCAGTTGAAATTTCGCCACGAGGCCGGCATTCTTGGTCTTTTCTTCGCACAATCGAATCGCACTCGGCGCGAGGTCAAAACCAAAGGACTCGATGCCAGCGGCGGCAAAGGCGCGAACATCGTGGCCGGTGCCGCAACCGGGAACGCCGATGGTCCCCTTTATTAATTCAGGATGAGCCGCCAGAAAATCCACGAGGCCGGGCGACGGCGCGCCTTTTTCCCATTGCATGTCACCGGTCTGATAACGATTTTCCCAATAGTCACGGTTCACGGCTGAATAGTTCCGTCCACCAATTGAATCACGCGCGGCGCGGCGGCGGCAACTTTCGCGTCGTGGGTGGCAATGACCAGCGTCATCTGCTTTTCCGTGCGAAGTGATTGGAGCAATTCCATGATTTCGCCGCCGGTGTGGGAGTCCAGGTTGCCGGTCGGCTCGTCGGCCAGAAGCAATTCCGGTTCGTTGATAAGGGCGCGGGCGATGGCGACACGCTGCTGTTCGCCGCCGGAAAGCTCGGATGGCTTGTGGTCCAGCCGGTCGCGCAAGCCGACGCGGGCGAGCAGTTCCCCTGCCCGCTGCGCGGCGTTGCCGGTGGAAATCCGGGCGATGCGGGCGGGTAGACAGACATTTTCCAGCGCCGTCAGTTCGGGCAACAGATGATATGCCTGAAACACAAAGCCGACGCGCCGGTTGCGAAAGCGCGTCAATTCGCCTTCTGAAAACCGCGAGATGTTTTGTCCGGCAAAAATGATTTCTCCCGCATTCGGAGTATCAAGTCCGCCGATGAGATGCAGCAAAGTGCTTTTGCCGGTGCCGGAAGCGCCGCGCAAGGCCACGAAATCACCGCGCGCAATCTCCACATCCACACCGCGCAACACTTCCAGCGAGCGCTTGCCCATGACGTAAGTTTTTTTGAGTCCGCGCGCGGACATCAGCGATTCATTCATAACGCAGCGCCTCCACGGGTTTCAGTCCGCCGGCCCGAATGGCGGGCAGCAGTCCGCCCAGAATGCAGATAATAAAAGATCCCACGCAAATCACCACGACGTCGCTTGGCGTAATGAGCGCGGGCAGTTCGCCGAAGCCATAGACGGAGGCGGGAAACAATTCCCAGCCGGTCACGGCGCGCATGAAGTGAAGAAATTCATTCCGGTAAGTGACCGCGAGCATTCCCAATCCGTAACCTGACGCCACGCCGATGACGCCGATGATGGCGCTCTGGCTGAGAAAGATGCCGGAGATTTGGAGTTTCGACGCGCCGAGCGCCTTGAGCATGCCAATTTCGCGCGTCTTCTGGATGACAAAGGTGATCTGCGCGCTCAAGATGCAGAGCGCCGCGACGAGCACGATGAAAAAGAGGAGGTAGAACATGACGTTTTTCTCGACTATCAAAGCATTGAGTATTCCTGAGCTTTGCTCCATCCACGTCGTCACGAAATAACTGTCGCCGAGTTTGGCTGCCAACTCCCTTTTCGCCACCCCGGCTTGATACGGATCTTTTAACACCACGAACAAGCCATGCACTGCATCGTTCAGGTCATATAAATCTTGCGCGTTGTCGAGCGAGGTGACGACGACGCGGGCGTTGTATTCGTAATAGCCGGCGTCAAAAATGCCGCGAACTTCGTATTCGTCTGGCAGAATGGCCTCATCCTGCTTTTTGTCGTGCGCGACCTTCATCTTTTTGATCTGGCGCGCGGAATAAATAGAAAGACGATCACCGACCTGCATCCGTAGATTATTCGCGAAGTCCACGCCGACGATCAGCCCGCGCCCGCTCAAGTCAAATTTTCCCGCGATAATCTCCTTCGGCAAATTGCTGACCCTGCCTTCCGTGGCCGGGTCAATGCCGCGCAACATTGGCGCGTCTTGCAACGCCGGCCGGTTCGTGTCGCCCGCAGTCTCAATGAGCACCGGGCCGAAGACAAAAGGCGACACGCCTTTCACTTTCGCGTTTTTAGCAACAACGCCAGCCACGGCGGAATAATTTTTCATCGTGCTGCCCGCTTGCGAAACCGTGAGGTGCGCGTTGAAGCCCAGAATCTTTTCCCGCAAATCATGGTCAAAACCGCTCATCACGCTGATGACAATGATGAGCACCGCCACGCCCAGCGCGACGCCGAGGATGGAAATCAACGTGATGATGGAAACAAATGTCCGTTTGGGCCGCAGATAACGCAGCGCCAGGAAAAGTTCAAACGGCAGTCGTGACATTGGCCAAGCCTAAAGAGGCAGGACGACGGTGTCAATTTTCCGAACAAGTTAATCACCTTGAACCAAATCCTACACGCTTGCCGCCCTGCCCGCTTTGCGCTAGGTTGCGCCCACTATGGATATACCGCCCATCTCCCCGTCCTTCATGCCGCCGCCGGTCATCACCCCGCCCACGCCGCCCCGCAAAAGCCGCGGCTGGATGATTGCCTCGATTATTTTGCTGGTGGTGCTGGCGTTCAGCTTGTTTGGCAACCTCGCGCAATTCATCGGCAGCGCGTTGTCGTTCCGCAACGGCTTGCACAGCGAGTCGTTTGGTTCCGCGCGTGATGCCGGGCCGAAGCTGGAGGAATTCGTCCTGGAGAACAACAAATCGCCAAACAAAATCGCCGTCATCTCCGTGGATGGCATCATCAGCAGCCACGAGTTCAACGGCAGCGGCAACAACCTAGTAGAACTGATCAAGGCTCAGCTCGACCGCGCCGAGAGCGACAAGCGCGTGAAAGCCGTCGTTTTGAAAGTGGATTCCCCCGGCGGCGAAGTGCTGGCGTCCGATGAAATCTACAACGCCATCCGCGCGTTTGAGACCGACGACCAGGACGAACACGGCAAGCCGGCCACCAAAGGGAAACCGGTGATCTGCTCCATGGGCAGCCTCGCGGCGTCCGGCGGTTATTATATTTCCTCCGGCTGCCGCTGGATTGTGGCCAACGAACTGACCATCACCGGCAGCATCGGCGTCATCATGCACGGCTACAATTATCGCGGACTCATGGACAAGGTCGGCGTCGCGCCGATGACCTACAAGAGCGGAAAGTTCAAAGACATGTTGAGCGGTGACCGTGCGCCCGGCGACATTCCCGCCGAGGAACGGGCGATGGTGCAGGGCTTGATTGATGAAACTTATGGCAAATTCAAAGAGGTCGTCGCCGATGGCCGCAGCGCCGCGCATGAAGCCAACAAAAAATCCGGCAAGGCGCTGGCCGACAAGTGGGAAGATTTTGCCGATGGCCGCGTGCTCTCCGGCAAACAGGCGCTCGAACTCGGCCTGGTGGACGAACTTGGCAATTTCGACGACGCGGTGGATCGCGCGATGAAGATTGCCAAGATTGATTCCGCCAACCTCGTGGAGTATCGGGAGCGCTATGATCTTGCGAATTTCCTTTCCCTGTTCGGCCAAAGCGGCCAGGCGCATGACATCAAGCTCAACCTCGGCGTCGAGGTGCCCAAGCTCCGCGCCGGCCTGATGTATTTCCTCTACCAGCCTTGAAAAACGTTACGGTTGAAGCGCGACAAAGCCACCTTGGCGGCGCTAAAGTCGGCTACATTCTGCCCGGCCTCGGCGACGCGGGCGACCGGTCGCTTGAGACTTAATATTTTTTCTTTCGCAGCGCGCGGTGCAGGTTGCCGAATTGAAATTCCAGCGCTGGCAGAATGGACGCTAATCGGATATACAGAATGCCTTATTGTTCGACGAGCCGATAAAACCGTTGCATCACACTGGGGGCAGAATTGGTCACAATCTTCACCGTGCCGTCGCCGGAAATGACTGGAAGGCTTTGCCAATTCAAGGCTGAAATGGAATCCACATATTGCACCAAGTAGGTCTTGCCCGGTTCGGTTTGAATCGAAAGCATGAAGTTATTTCCAACCTTCTTTGGTGCAAACATAACAGGTGAAGGCCAAATCCAAAAGCCGCCTTGGATGGAAAATCGGGCACTGCTCGGCACAGCGGCAAGCGGCTGGGCGATAGTGCTGCCCAATTGAAATCGGGCGCTGGTGCTGAGAGTTGTGCCGCCGCCAGCAATCACGCTGCGCGTGATCACAAACCGGCTGCTGCTTTGGGCAAAAGCCGCCACTGATAGGACAGTGAGCAAGCCAAATAGAATTATTTTTTTCATGGCGTTACGCCTTGTAATTACCACCAAATGATAACCCGACCAGAAGCGCCAGGTTGCCCCACAGTGGCACTAAACGAACTTATTCCTCCTCCACCTCCGGTGCCTCCTCCACCTGGACTTTGCCCCGAAGCATACGAGCCTGCATTCGGACCGGCAGCACCTCCCGCCCCGCCATTGGCACCCGCCCCGCCGGGACCATAACCAGCTATTGCTGGCCAGCCGTGGAAACCACTGATTGCAATGTCGGCTGTGCTGGTTCCCGGATTTCCCCCATCACCATAGCTGGGAGTGCCGCCGGCACCACCACCGCCGCCCGTGCCGCCTGCTCCTCCGGTGGCGGTAATAGTTCCGGCGCTACAAACAACACTGCTGGTTCCTCCAGTTCCGCCGGTAGCTCCGGTGGCACCATTTGTGCCGCTACCGTAACTGTAACCACCACTCCCACCAGCTCCACCGGTTCCCACAGTGACAGTAATGGAATCGCCGGGATTGAGAGTTAGGATCTGTTTTCCATAGGCACCACCTCCACCACCGCCGCCCGATCCACCATACCAAGCTCCATAATTACCAGACCCACCGCCACCGCCGCCGCCACCACCAGCACCCCACACTTCAAACATAAATCGCCAACCACCGGCTGGAAGATTGGTCGGAACGATAATCGTGGTGCTGTAATCGATGACACCGTAAGAAGGCTGCATTGCACCGACAATCAGGGAATTTCCGTTGGTAATAATCACCACATTTGTTCCAGCTAACAGCAAGGCAAAATCCCTCAGGCCGTTGAGCGATTTGACGACTTGACCTGCGGCGATGTTGGTGGCGTTCACGGCGTTCGCCGACAGGTTACGGTTGGTGATGGCATTGTTGGAAATCAGCGTCGTGGTAATGGCGTTGATTTGTATGTTGGTCGTTGCCACTGCGCTGGCGGCCAGTTGTTGATTCATAATCGCACCATTCGTCACGGTCGCTGCCACCGCCGCAAACTGGGCATACGGAGTTGGCAGAACTTGCACTCGCGGGGCAAGGGTTTCCGCAGAACTGGATCCGCTTTGCACGGTGATGTCCAGCCAACGGGCAGTGCCGTTGAACGCGCCCGCGCCAAAATCCAGATTCACGGTAAAAAGTCCGTTGACCAGCGTGGGGTTGGCATTAATCGTGTCGCCAATCTGGCTGCCGCCGCTGGCGGAGTCGTAGAGCTTGAACGCCATGGAGTAGGCTCCGTTGGCATTGGTGCCGCCGTCACGGAGCTGGCCTTGATAGGTAAAGGCTGTGGATTGTTGTGCAAACACCGGGCAAGAAGTCAACCAGACACAGACGGCGAATAACGAGTGTAATGAGATTTGATTTTTCATAGTTTTGCCTTGGAATTTAGATTTAATAAGCTTTGCTGTGTTAAAGCGATTAGAATTCAAACAAAGCTGATTTGTCAATCGCAAAAAGTGAAATATCAAACCTGTGATTTTCGCTCCAGAAGTTCGAGTGGAATTGGTCCGAGCGTGTATCTGCAGCCCAAGGTTACCAGACGGAATTCGTTTATTTTTTTCGCAGCGCGCGGTGCAGGTTGCCGAATTGAAATTCCACCGACGTCAACAGCAGCCGTTTAAGCAAGATGGCCAGCGGGATGGAAAGCAGCGTGGACGCCACCACATCGGAAAGATGATGGCATTGCAGGGCGATGCGCGACCACATCACGGCCACCGCATAGAGCATCGCCACCAAACCCCAGCCGCGATGCACCAGCCACACCGCCGCCGCCAGACCCGCCGCCGTGGCCGCGTGGCCGGAGGGAAACGAGCTGAACGCAAACTTGCCGATGATCCAGTGGCCATCGTGCCAGACGCCGTAAAACCCCGGCGGCACGTCGTGGTTCAGCGGGCGGGCGCGACCGAACAACACGCGCAGAATAGTTGCGGCCAAGCCGGTGAGCTCGCAGGTCAGCATCACAAAAAAGATTTTGGCCGCGACAACCGGCCGTTTGGCGACGAGAAAAACGGCCGCAAAGAAAAATCCCGCCGCCGCCGGCACCCAGCCATCGCCGATTTTGGAACACCACCATGCGAAGTTTTTCAGGGCCGGATCGCGCGTAGCATCAAGCGCGGCACCCACGCGGTTGTCCAGCAACCACGACAGACCCAGAACCGCGCCTGCGGCCAGCAGCCAGAGCCAGCGGCGGCGCTGGGAGGTGGATGAAGTTTTCACGCAGGGACTTTACCGCGTCGCGCCGGAAAATAGAATCCAAAACCGCAATTTCAAGTCTGGCCGGAGCCGGCAACTGCCCAAGCAACTACAAAAACTGATGCTGGTCCGCCATCCTACGCATCTCACCAGATGAACCCTACACGCCAACCAGGGCACCCTTGGTGCCATAGAAAAATAAACGCTGGAATGGGTGAAACTTCCCAAGCCCGCCACCAGATGGTTGCCCGGAATGATGTTGTTCGCTGCGCGAATCGTGGTCTCGGCTGCGAACGATGAAAAAGCTCGCCGACATCAAACTGAACCGCCAAACACCTTGCCCGCCTTGGAGCGCTTCCCGGTTTCCCAAGAATGTGGTGGGAGATTGTTTCACTCGGCACATATAGCAGTTCTTGGCAACCATGAGACATGTAGGGCGCGCCACTCCGTGCGCGCCGTCGTGGTGAACCAGAACATGTTGGTTAGCAAGAAGCGGCGGGCAGAGGACTGCCCGCCCTACCAGCCAATGTGCCAATGTTGAGGTTAACTGCTATAGAGGGGGCAATAGCATTGCAGCCTTTGAGGCGGGTTAGGGATTACGCCGAGAACGCGTGGCGGATATTTTCGGAGATATGAAATTGGGAAAGCGGAAGTCAGCGACAGGAAGCATTCTTAAAAGGAAAACGGCTAGGTGAGGCAACCTTTGCCGGTGGGCTGGATTTTATGCCCAGTTTGAATGGGAGTGTGCATAGTCAAGAACTAACCCCTTTACCTTTATGATTTCGGGCGAACAAGGTTGAAGGCGCATTCAAATGGTAGAGGAAAACGACTACAGCTGGTGGCGAGACCGAGAGGCGATGAAAAATGACTTGAAAATAACCATGACTTGGTAAGACTGGCTAATATAAACCAAGCATTGGAAAAGATATGTATTTTACAAAATCAGGTTTATTGCTCGGCGCACTATTGCTGCTTACGCTAAATTCCAGTGCCCAAAACTGGTTAACGAATGGTCTCGTGGCGTATTACCCTTTTGATGGAAATGCCAATGATGCGAGCGGAAATGGAAACGGCGCGGTTGTTTACGGAGCGTCTCTAGGCACAAACCGGTTTAACCAGACGGGAAACGGGTATCGATTTAACGCTAAATTCCAGTGGGTCGGCACGACGAATTATAATGGATTTCCCGAATCCACCAATGACTTCACGGTCTCCGCGTGGATCAAGCTGGAAAAGTTAAACCCTTCCGATCATGCAATTATCTTTGCGAATCATTTAGTCGACAACTTTCAACTGGGCATGATTCCCTTTAACGCCTCCGGCACGGCCCTTCAGTTTTATACGGGCAATGGCATGGTTTGTCAGTCTACCCAGCTGCTACTGCAATCCAACACATGGTATAATGTGGCAATCGTGCGGCGGCAAAATGTTGTCACGCTTTTTGTGGATGGAACCAATGTGGGCCAGAGCGTGGTGAACACGGGCAATAACGCCACAGACAGCTATCGAAACCTGGATTTTGGATTTCGCGGTTCCTCCAGCCAGCATCAGTTATACGGGCAGATTGATGACATTCGCATCTACAACCGTGCAATTTCCACCAACGAGGTCGGGCAAATATACCGCTTGGATGATTCCACTAGCATCAGTGTCAAGACAGCGATTTATTTGGAATCCACCACGATGAGAGTCGGCGGCAATTATCAGATCCAGACTTCAACCAACTTGCTGGACTGGGATAATTACGGCGCAGTCTTCACGGCCACCAATACGGCATGGGAATCGCCTGACGTTTGGAAGGTGGACCGGAATGAGCATCTTTTCTTTCGTCTGCAAAGGCAGTGACGCCATAATGTTTAATCTTATAAAGGGATCATTTCGGTATGGCGCGGAAGTTACGAGTTGAATATGAGGGGGGCGATTTATCATGTGATGAATCGCGGTGATCGCCGCGAGGCCATCTTTCTGGACGAGGATGACCGCCGGCGTTTCATCGGCACCCTTGCGGAGCGGCTGCGGCTGGGAACGCGGGCTTATGCCGTGCGGCTCCTGTGGCAGGCGGGCCGATGAGCGAACATTGCCCGCAACTGGCAAACATTATCACACGCCCCAGCCCAAGCCGCTCACCCGAAAATTCTCCCCTGCGGATTTTCGTCCGATCCGGGCACTTGGCAGGAAGAGGCTGTCAGTGAAACTGCCAGTTACGGCAGGGTGCATCTTGACCCCGTTCTTAATTGCCAATGGGCACGGAGCGCGGCGTTTACGCCGCTTCACCATTCGCAGGCCCGCAGGTCAAGCGATCCGTCTTCGCCGGCTTGGACGCTGAAGCGGCCTGAAGGCCGCGCTCCAAGAACGGTGTCAAGATGCACCCAGCTTGGCCGGATCCGGGGTGGTGGGGTGCAATTGCAAAAAAAGTAAGAGACTCCTCACGTCGTCTCCTACATCATTATTACGCCTATGCAATCCTGGCTGGAAAAACAAACCGCGAAACCGCAGCGCTCCATTTTGGTGTTAAGTCTCATCCTGCTGCTGGCCGGCAACTGGATTCTGCCGCTCACCGACCGTGACGAGACGCGCTTCGCCGAAGCCTCGCGCGAAATGCTCCAACGCGGCGATTATGTCGTGCCGTGGTTCAACGGCGCGTGGCGCTTCGACAAACCGGTGCTGATCTACTGGTGCCAGATGGCGAGCTACAAGGTTTTGGGCGAAAACGATTTTGCCGCACGGCTGCCGTCCGTGCTGTTCACCGCCGCCACCGCCCTGCTCTTGGTGCGCTGGAGCAGGAAATATTCGGATGCCAAAACGGCTTTCATCGCGGGCGCCATGTTCGTGGCGGGGCTGCATATCGCCGTCATCGGCCGCGTGGCGACGGCGGACATGGCGATGGTTTTCTTTTCCACGCTCGCGGTCTGGAGCGGCTGGGAATTGACCCGACCGGAACAGACCCGCCGCAAAATGTGGTGGTGGATTTTTTACGTGACGCTGGCGCTGGGTTTTCTGGCAAAAGGCCCGGTGGCATGGCTGCCGCTCGGCGGCCTGATTTTGGGGCGCGCGCTGCGAAAGCAGTCTTTCCGCCTGCCGGCACTTGAAACACTGGTCGGAATGCTCGTCACCATATCACTCGCGGCGTGCTGGGGGGTTCCCGCGCTTGTGCAAACGAACGGTGAATTTCTCAAGGTGGGGATGGGCGAACACGTCATCCATCGCTCGACCGGCGTGAACGACGGCCATGGTCTGGCGGGAACGCTGGGCTTTATCGCGCTGCTGCCACTATATTTCCTGACCTTCTTCGCGAGCTTTTTTCCGTGGTCCACGCGCGTGCCGTCGGCCTTGCGCCGCTGGTGGCCGGAACGGAAAAGCGACGACCTCGGCTGGTATCTGTTGGTGCAGGCGGCGCTGGTGTTCGTGGCGTTCTCGTTGGTGCGGACGAAGTTGCCGCATTACACGCTGCCGGCGTTTCCGTGCATCGCGCTGTGGCTGGCGCTGCAACTTGGCCGCGAAGGCAATGCTTTCACCTGGTTCAGCAAACGGCTGGCGGCAATGGCGGTTCTGGTGCTGGTGCTGACGCTGGTGGGAACTTCCATCTTCAAAAGCTTTCTGCTCACGGAAAAGCTCTGGCGCGAGGCGAAGCCGCACGTCCGCCCGGAGACCAAGATCGGCTGTTTCGGTTATACCGAGCCAAGCCTCGTCTGGAAATTCCGTAGTGTAACCACCAATCTGGTCACGCTCGGCGACCCGAAACAGGCGCGGGATTTTCTGACCAACCCGCCGCCGCTCATCCTCGTCCTGCCAACCAGCGAGTTGGCGAAATTGCCGGACACGAATGGACTCCAATTCCGCGTCCACGGACTGGACATGGTGCGGTTCAAGAACCGGGATTTGACGGCGATTGTGCGGCCGTAAGTTGCATAACCAGCCAAGTTGAAAGTTCCGGTGCTACTGCAATTTATAGAAGGCGGCCGACCCCTGATTCGTGAAGATGATGGCTGCCGTCGGCACGCCATTGGTCGCCGGCACCCACGGGCCGGTGGAAAGATTGGTCGTGGTCAGCACGGTGAAATTGGTTCCGGCGGAAAACGGCCAGCAGATCAAAACCTGTCCCCCGATGGTGGTTACCGCGAGCGGCGGCAAATTTGTGCTGACAACATTCAGCGACAGGCCTTGACTGGAATACCCACCCAAAATATCCGTCACTTGCACCGTGAAGCTGAAGTTACCAGTGGCCGCGAGCGTTCCCGAAAGCAAACCATTGGTCGCGAGGATCAGGTTGGCCGGGAGACTGCCGGAAGCGAGCGACCAATTGTAGGGCGGTTGCCCGCCGGTCGCCTGCAATTGCTGGCTGTAACTGCGGCCATTCGTGCCGTTGACCAGCGAACCGGTGGTTATTTGCAGGGCATTGCTGATCGTCACCGAGAATGGCCGGTTGGTGGTATGGGTGCCGCCATTGTTCACTTGAACCGTGAAATTAAAACTCCCGCTGTTGGTCGGCGTGCCTGAAAGAACATAATCTTGTCCGTTCGTAGTGAGGGTTAAGCCGCCCGGCAATGTGCCGCCAGTCTTCGACCAATTATTTGTGCCGCTACAATCCGCAGCCTGGATGGATTGATAGTAGTCCACACCGACCTCACCCACGGGCAATGGCGAAGTCGTAATGATGGAAATGCCGTCGCACAACTGAACAATGACATTATTGGTAGCGTTGTTGCCGGCGATGTTGACATTCTGATTATTGGGGCAGGCATAATTGCCGACGCCGAGAATATTGTCCAAACTGTCGTTGCCGCCATTGCAATTTATATTGATGCTCCAACTGCCATTGGCCACGTTCAACGAATAATTGCCATTTGTGTCGGCAGTCACATAAGTCTGATAATTGGTGCCGTTGATGGTGGCATTGGCGCTCACGCCGACGGCGACAATGTTGGTGCCTTTGCTGTCCTTCACGTTGCCAGTGATACGATTCGTCGCAAGCAAAGCGGTGAAGTTAATTTGCACTGCGGTGCTGGCGCTGATGTTTGTGCCGTTGTTAAAGCCAAAATCTGGTTGCGAAAAAATGAAATTTGTGGGACTGGAATCGCTGCTGACTTGAATCCACCAAAGATCACTTGCCCCGAGACCACCCAGCACGCCGACCACATAGTTGCCATTCGTGTCCGTATAACCGTCCGTTTGATAGAGGTAATTATTATTATCTTGGGCATAAACATCCAACCCCACCATGGGATTGCCGAGATTGTCTTTCACTCTCCCATAAATCAGCGCTGTGGCCTTGGAAACCGGCAGTTTTACTCCCGTGGTTCCAGCGGCGACATTAGTTCCGTCCTGCGACCCCAGATAGCCATGAACCACCAACGTTGTGTCGTCCGCATTGATTCTCCAGCCACCGGTGCCGAGAAAAGGCCATTGGTATCGGTGGTCGTCACGCCAAGCAACCCATTGGTGGACATCGCCGTAATTAAAGTGCCGGGCAAGCGAAGGCTGGAATTACTGGCATCATAATTCGTGCCGGAAATGCTTTGGGTCGCGTTGGTGAGCGTCAGATTGGCAATGCTGGTCAGGCCGGCAGCCAGCGTGAGCACCGGGGCAGTGTTCATGTTTGCGAGAAAATTACTCCTAAACGAAAACAACTGATACGTCCCCGGTGGAGCCTGGACGGTATAGCTACCGGCATTATTCGCCACCACGCCGGCTAGTGGACTGCCTCCCGGCCCGCCACCACCCGGACGCGGAGGAGGAAAGAGTAGAACCACGGCATTGGATAAAGTGGTGCTCGTTCCGTTGCTGACCACGTTGCCAGTGAAATTCTGTCCAAACGGAAAATTGGTGACAGTGAAAAGATTGGTGACTGGCGTAAACTGACCTGATGGACTAGACAGCTTAAATAAATATTTACCGACGATATTCTGCAAAAAATCGCCGTTCATGAAATTCCAGGAAACCGTTACGGCTCCGGTGGTGGTGTTTAAATCTCCCGGCACGTTGAAATTCGTCACGCCCGCAATCGCCATGCCCGCCTGACCATCCGTCAAATTAAACTGCTGCACCAGCCAGTCAGTTCCGTCAATGACCCCGTTCGTGTTGAGGTCCAGATATTTTTGCACCACCATCGCAGCGCCGGTCGGCACATTGCTGATCAAAAGCGTTAGGTAACCAGAATAGGTATTGCTTACGACAGCTGGCGTGACCGTAAAAGTGGCGGCAACCGCAGGGGTTTGGGCGAGGCTGCCGGCCATAAGTAGACCAATGAGCACCGCAATGATCTTTTTCATAGGGTAGCCAATTTCAACCCTCTTACCGTAAATAATCAACGTTTATTATTTATTGCCCGCCAAAAAGAATAACCAAACATAGCAACCGTGCCCCTGCCACCCAAATTGTCCAAACGCAATCCCCATTGCGCCACAACGGCTTTCCTGATTTAATTTTCAAACGACGAAGCATTCCTTTGAATGCATTCGCGAATACGCTGTCCATAGTTTGAACGGTTATGTGGAATATGAATTATCTTTTGTTTGTGATGCTGCCCGGCCTGGTGATTGGCATCTGGGCGCAGGCGAAACTGCATTTTGCGTTCAGCAAATACAGCAAGGTGCCGGTGGATTCCGGACTCACCGGCGCGCAAGCGGCGCGGCGCATCCTGGACAACGCCGGCCTGACCGATATGCCGGTCGAGGAGGTCGAGGGCAAACTCTCCGACCATTACGACCCGACTAAGCGCGCGCTGTTTTTATCCACCGACAATTTTCACGGCAGCTCCATCGCCGCCGTCGGCGTGGCGGCGCACGAGGCGGGCCACGCGCTCCAGCACCAGTCCGCCTACGCGATGCTGAACCTGCGCATGGCGCTGGTGCCCATCACGCAGTTTTCCAGCACGGCTTACGGAATCATTTTGCTGCTCGGTTTTTTTCTGGGAATGATGAAAGTCATGCTGCCCATCGTCATCGTCCTGTTCTCCATCATCACCCTGTTCCAACTCATCACGCTACCGGTGGAATACGACGCCAGCGCACGCGCGAAGGAACAGCTTTTCCGCCTCGGCCTCGTCCGCGAAACCGAGCGCGCCGGGGTGAGCAAGGTGCTGCACGCCGCCGCCCTCACCTACGTCGCCGCGCTGGTCAGTTCGGTGCTAACGCTGCTCTACTACATCTCGGCGGCGCGGAATGACCGGAGCTGATCGTGGCGGCCGAGACTCTTCATTTCGAAAACGCGCGGTTTGCTCAACAACTGTTCAACCACGAACCGCGCAATCTGCAGGCGCTGGAAACCGAGCTGGGCGTAAAAGCCACAGCGCGCGAAGGCTGGATCAAGCTCGAAGGCACCGCCGATAACATCGAGCGCGCCAAACATCTTTTCGGGTCGCTCGAAAGCCTGCTAAAAGCCGGTTCGCCGGTGAAAAACCGCGAGTTCAACCACGCCCTCACTGTGGTGAAACACGATGGCGGAGCGACGCTCAAACAAATGGTCAGCGACCGCGTGCAAACCCACGAGCGCAAGCCCGGCGTGACCGCCAAAACGGTTGGCCAGAAAAAATATCTCGAGGCCATCCGCAAGCATGATATCACTTTCGGCATCGGTCCGGCGGGCACGGGCAAGACTTATCTGGCCGTGGCGATGGCGCTGTCGGCAATGCTCGAAGGCAGCGTTTCCAGGATCATTCTGACGCGGCCAGCGGTGGAAGCTGGCGAGGCCTTGGGGTTTTTACCGGGCGACCTTTTGGAAAAAATAACGCCGTATCTGCGCCCGCTACATGACGCGCTGCACGATATGCTACCCGCCGAAGAAATCGCCAAGCACATGGAGCGCGCGACGATCGAGATAGCTCCCCTCGCCTACATGCGCGGGCGAACCTTAAACGGCGCGTTCATCATTCTGGACGAGGCACAGAATTCCACGACGGAGCAGATGTTGATGTTTCTCACACGGCTGGGCCACGGCTCCAAGGCGGTCATCACAGGCGACGAGACGCAGATTGATTTGCCGTCGCACAAACATTCCGGATTAGCTGAGGCGCATCGCGCGCTCAAAAACACGGAAGGCATCGGCATCATCGAATTTTCAAAGCGGGATGTGGTGCGGCATCCGCTGGTCCAGCGCATCATTTCGGCCTACGAGATTCATCGCGGCACGGCCAAGGCGGAAACGGAATGAACCTCGTCATCGCCAACCGTCAGCGGACGAAGAAAATCATCAAGCGTTTTCTGAAGGAAGTCACAGCAGAATTGCTCACCAAACTGCAAGTCACGGAGGCAGAACTGGGCATCATTCTCGTTGGCGCAAAGGAAATGGCGCGAGTGAACTGGTGTTTTCTACAGCACGAAGGCTCGACGGATGTCATCACGTTTGACCACACTGAAAAGCGGAAAGCAAAACGCAAAACGCAGAAATGTCTTCACGGCGAATTGTATATTTGTGTGGACGAGGCAATCAAGCAGGCGGAAGAATTTGGCACCAACTGGCAGGCGGAAGTGGTGCGCTATGTTGTTCACGGGGTTTTACATTTGCTCGGTTACGACGATTTGAAGCCGCAGCTACGGCGCAGGATGAAACGCGAGGAGAACCGGCTCCTGCGGCATCTTGAAAAACGGTTTGCGCTCGCACATCTATCCCGCGCGGCTAAAATAGGCGCATGAGAAAATCAATTTTCGCGCGATGGCGGGCGAGTTTCTTCACCGGGCTGGCGGTCGTTCTGCCCGCACTGCTGACGCTGGCGGTGGTGAAATGGCTGTTCGGCACCATCTCCAGCTTCACCGACACCCTGCTTTTCTTCCTCCCCCATGTGCTGGATCCGAAGGCTGTTTATGAAAACGGCCTGACCGGCGCGATGTTCTGGCATTGGAGCCTGCTAGCCCTGCTGCTGGCGGTCGTCCTGATTTCCACCGTCGGTGTGCTGGCGCGTTATTATATCGGCAAACGCATGATTGAATGGCTGGACGTGGCCATGATGAACGTGCCGATCATGAACAAGTTTTACGGCGCCATCAAACAGGTCAACGAGGCGTTTTCCGGCAACAAGAATTCCTTCAAAACGGTTGTGCTCGTGGAATTTCCACGCGAAGGCATGTATTCCGTCGGCTTTATCACAAGCGAGCAGCACGCCGAGGTGCAGCAAAAGACCAGGGAGAAAGTCGTTGCCGTATTCATTCCCACCACGCCAAACCCGACCTCCGGTTTTCTGGTGCTAGTGCCGGAGGGAAAAGTGACCAAGCTCGACATGAGCGTGTCGGACGGCATCAAATACATCGTCAGCCTCGGCTCGATTTCGCCGGAGCTTCCGCCATTGGCGGAAAATCGAGGATAAGTGAAAACCGAGTCCAGCCACGGCATCATTCTGCGGACGCGGCCACTCACCGAAACCAGCCTCATTATCCACTGGCTCACGCCGGATCTGGGCCGGGTGGCGACCGTAGCCAAAGGGGCGCGGCGCCCCAAGTCGCCGTTCGCCGGCAAATTGGATTTGTTTTACGAAGCGGATTTTTCCTTCAGCCGGAGCCGTCGTTCGGAATTGCACAGTCTGCGCGAGGTGAAACTGCTCGAAACCCATGGGGCCATCCGAGAGGATATCCGCAAATTGCAACAGGCCGCTTACGCCGCCACGTTTCTGGAACAGGCGACCGAAACCGAAACCCCGCTGCCGGAAATCTTCAACCTGCTGACTGGATGGATCCAACTGCTTTGCAGACAGGCGCTGCCGCCACACGGGATTTTAGCGCTGGAACTCAAGCTGCTCGACGAACTGGGACTGCGGCCTGATCCAGCGTCGGCGCGGCTGACACCGGGCGCCAAAAAAATCTCGCACCTGCTGGCGACAGAAAACTGGCCGCGCATCCTGCAAGTAAGGCCGACCGCCGACCAGACGGCAGAATTGCGCCAGTGGCTGCATGGTTTTTTAATATTACACCTCGGCAAACTGCCTCGCTGCCGCACCACGGTCACCACCGGCGGCAAATGAAATTGCTTCCGTCGTAATCGCAGTTGTTTATATTTAGCTCATCAAAATAGCACGCAAAGTCATCAATAAGTTTTCCAGCCTGCGCATGCAACTGGTGGCCAGCGTGTTTTTGTGGATTTCCCCGGCGCTGGTTCTCACCTTCATCGTCAACCAAGAATGGTTCTGGCAATATGCGCCGGAATGGCTGCGGCAATATTCCTTGAGGATGCCCTGGGAAAGTTTCATTGTCGGCCTGCTGGCATTGTTCGCAGCGTGGTATGGCGGCGAACACTTCATCCTTCGTCAGGTAAGAACTCTCACCAAAACCGCACAGCAACTGGCCAAGGGCAATCTGGAGGCGCGCACCGGTCTTAAAACAGCCGAAGGCGAACTCGGCGTGCTTGCGGCGACGTTTGACGGGCTGGCCGAATCCATCCAGCAACGCGAAAAGGAACGAAACCGGGCGGAACAAAAATTACTGGATCAGGCGCATCAGCAAACCATCGTGGCCGCGTTAGGCCAGTGCGCGCTGACGAACAATGATTTGAGCGTGTTGTTCAATCAGGGAGCATTGCTGACCAGCCAGATGCTTTTAATTGAATACGCCGCCGTGTTTCAACGATTGCCGGACGGGCGCTTGCTGATGCTTGCGGGAAGCGGTTGGAAATCCGACAAGGCCGGCCAGGCGATTCCTTTTGATGAAACCACTTCTCAAGCTGGATTCAGCGCCAGCACCGGCGAAGTCGCCGTGGTGGCCGATTACCCGAAACAATCCCAATTCGAGCTGCATCCATTGCTGGCAGAACACGGCGTGATCAGCGGCGTGACGACCGCCATCCCGACCCGCGGCCGGCCCTTCGGCGTGCTGGCAGTTTTTTCGACGCATCGCCGCGAATTTAGCTCCGAAGAAATCCAATTTCTGCTGGCCGCCGCCAACACCATCGGCATGTCAGCCGAACGCAAACGCGCCGAATCGGCGATGCAACAACTGGCGGCGTTCGTGAAGGAAAATCCCAATCCAGCGTTGGAACTCGACGCCGGCGGCGAGGTGAATTATTTCAACGGCGCCGCGCAACAACTGGCGATGTCTGTCGGAAAATCACATCCGCGCGAAATTCTGCCGGAAAATTACAGCGAGATTGCCGCCGAATGCCTAGAAACCGGCCGGAGCCGGTCCGATTTGGAAACGCACATCGAGAAACGCACTCTGGCATGGTCGCTGCATCCCGTGCCCGCCAGCCAGGTTGTCCACTGCTACGGCGAAGAGATCACCGGCCGGCTGAATCTCGAGGAACAGCTCCGCCAATCGCAAAAAATGGATTCCATCGGCCAGCTCGCGGCGGGTGTGGCGCATGATTTCAACAACATGCTCACCATCATCCAGGGGCAATCCAGCAAGCTGTTGACCAAAACCACGCTCGCACCGGATGATCTCGACGCCATGCTCACCATCTATGGAGCGGCGGAACGCGCCGCCGGCCTGACCCGGCAACTCCTGATGTTCACCCGCAAAAACGTGATGCAGCCGCGCCCGATTGATCTGCGACAGCTCGTTGACAACCTGAACAAAATGCTTTGCCGGATGCTGGGCGAAACCATTGCCCTGCACTTTGAACCACCCGCGAAAATCGCCAACATCCACGGTGATCACGGCATGATTGAGCAGGTTTTGATGAACCTCGCCGTCAATGCCCACGACGCCATGCCCCAGGGCGGCACGCTCACCATCGCGCTGGATAATTTTGCGGCGAGTGAAGAATTCGCCAGCCAGCATCCCGATGCGCGGGCCGGAAAATATGTGCGGCTGCAAGTGTCGGATACCGGCTGCGGCATGAGCGCGGCGGTGCGCGCCCGGATTTTTGAGCCATTTTTCACCACCAAGGAGGTGGGCAAAGGCACCGGGCTTGGTCTCGCCACGGTTTTTGGCATCGTCAAACAACATTCCGGCTGGGTCGAAGTCGCCAGCGAAACCGGACAAGGCAGCAAGTTCACTATTTATTTCCCCGCCAGCGAAGCGGCCCTGCCCGAAGAAGCCAAAACCACTTTGCCCGCCAAACCCGTTTCCGGCGGTTCCGAAACCGTGCTCGTCGTGGAGGACGAAATGATTTTGCGCGAGATGGCCCGCGATTTTCTTGTCGACTGCGGCTACCGCATTTTGGAAGCCGGCTCCGGCCGGGAAGCCCTGCGTGTCTGGCAGCAGCATCGCCATGAAATACATCTACTCCTCACCGACATGAAAATGCCCGAGGGCATCTCCGGTTTGACGATTGCCGAACAAATGCTGCAGGAAAAACCTGGCCTGCGGGTCATCTTCACCAGCGGCTATTCCGACGATGTGGTCAGCGCGGAATTTCTGGCCCGAACCAACTCGCGCTTTCTCGCCAAGCCTTATTCCTATTCCGACCTGACCCGGATGGTTCGCGAATGTCTCGACAGCAAAGCGGCGACCAATCAATAACCCTGCGGACGGAGAATTAAACGGAAGGGACGACGAAGAACTGACGGCGGATGGATTTTCAGTCTATCAAAGTTTGTAACTCCCAATCACGAAAAACCAGGCATTACGTTTGCAATCAGAGTAGCCCAGAATGCACCCCATGCGACTAAACACAATCTCCGGTGTCGTTTTGTAAAGAAACACAAAATGAGCAAGATTAGCAAAGAGCTAAACTGCAATAATGTCCACCATCTAGGAATAAAAACTCCGCCGCCGACCACCAACATTTCATAAAGTGGTTGCAACCATCCCGACACCAAAGCGCAGCCGATGGCAATGGATACCACAATACGAACCGGTAACGGGGCAGTTTCAGGTTCAGGAATAATTGTTTTTTTATTCCAAATCACCCCTTCACCAACCTCATCACCGCTTCAACCGCCTCCTCAGTTTTGATGGATTGGAGCGCGCCGTTGCGGGGCTTCAATTCCACTTCGCCCTTGGCCAGCGATTTCTCGCCGATGCCGATGCGGATGGGAAAGCCGACGAGTTCAGAATCCTTGAACTTCACGCCCGGCCGCTCGTCGCGATCGTCGAGAATCACGTCCACCCCGCGCGCGGTGAGTTCCGCGTAAAGTTTCTCCGCCAGTTTCATCGCCTCGCTCTCCGGCGCGACCGCCAGCGGCGTGATACAAACCTGATATGGCGCCACACTCAGCGGCCAGATAACGCCGTCTTTGTCGTTCCCCTGCTCAATGATCGCCTGCAATGTGCGCGTCACGCCAATGCCGTAACATCCCATCACCGATGGTTTGCGCGAACCGTCCGCATCCAGGAACGTCGCATTCAGCTTCTCGCTGTATTTCGTCCCGAGCTTGAAAACGTGGCCCACTTCAATCGCCCGCCGAATCTTCAGCGGCTTGGCACACTTGGCGCAGGGTTCGCCCGCATTGACCGTGCGCAAGTCGAACCACGCCGTCACCTTGATGTCGCGCTCGATGGAGACGTTCTTCAAGTGGAAACCGTCTTCGTTGGCGCCGGTGGTCATGTCGTTCGCGCCTTGCAGGCGTTCATCAGCATAAACATTCACACTGGCCGGAACATTGACAACCGCGCCAAGTGAACCCGGCCTGGCCCCGAGCAACGGCACAATCTCTTCAACCGTCGCCGGACGCGCGGCGACCGCGCCGGTCTTGGCCAGCAGCTTGGTTTCGTTCAACTGGTCATCGCCACGAATCAAAATGATGATCGGCTTCGAGTCGGCAATGTAGACAAGTGTCTTAATCTGCCGATTGGCCGGAACTTTGTAAGGCTCCTTGCTCAGCGCGTCGATGGTCACGACGCCGGGCGTGGCAAACTTCTCGATAACCGCGCCGATTTCGCGCGCCGCCGTCTTGGGAATGCCGCTGGTGGCTTTCTCGATGTTTGCCGCGTAGCCGCAGGCCTCGCAGAACGCCACTTCGTTCTCGCCCGTTTCAGCAGGCACCATGAATTCGTGGGAGTAATTGCCGCCGATGACACCGGTGTCCGCCTCGACCGGAAACGCCTTCAAGCCGCAGCGCGCAAAGATGCGGGTGTAGGCATCATACATTTTTTTGTAAGCCGCCATCGCGCCTTCGTCCGTGGTGTCGAAGGAATACGCGTCCTTCATGATGAATTCCTTCGCGCGCATCAGGCCGAAGCGCGGGCGGATTTCGTCGCGGAATTTCAAGCTGATCTGATAAAAATTCTTCGGCAACTGGCGGTAGGAATTGATCTCGTTCGCCGCGAGCGTGGTGATGACCTCCTCGGCGGTCGGGCTCAAAAACCATTGGCGACCGGAACTGTCCTTGACTTTGAAGAGCACGTTGCTGGCGGTCTGGGCGCGGCCGCTCGCCTCCCAAATCTCCGGCGGCTGGAGCGCAGGCATCAGCACCTCGTTCGCACCCGCGCGATCCATTTCTTCGCGGATGATCTGCTCCACCTTGCGCAAGGCGCGCAGACCGAGCGGAAGAAATGTGTAAACGCCGCCCGCAAGTTTGCGGATGAGGCCGGCGCGCAGCAGCAGTTTATGGGAGACGATTTCCGCGTCAGACGGAGCTTCGCGGAGCGTAGGTATCAAGGTTTGGGTCCACTTCATGTGGCGGAAAGTTTAACCACAAAGCCACCAAGACACGAAGGATTTTTCTACTTCACCGTGTTGCACAGCGGCGTGATCCCTTGAATCCGCACTTCCAGCTTGTCCCCGCTTTGGATCGGCCCGACGCCGCCGGGCGTGCCGGTGAGAATCACATCCCCCGGCAGCAGCGTCATGTTCGTGGAGATGAAACTGACGAGCGCCGCCGGTTTGAAGATGAGCTGGCTGATGTTTGAATTCTGCCGGAGCAGGCCGTTCTGAAACTGCTGGATGCTGGATTCATTCGGGTCAAACACCGTTTCCACATACGGCCCCAGCGGCGTGAAGGTGTCGAACGATTTGCAGCGCGCCCATTGCGACTCCGCTTTCTGGATCGTGCGGTCGCTGATGTCCTGCGCCGCCGTGTAGCCGAAGATGTGGCGCCCCGCCTGCGTGGGCGAGACATTCCGGACTTTCCGCCCGATGACGATAGCCAGCTCCGCCTCGAAATCCGTGCGATGTTCGCGGTAAGGAATTTCAATCTTGCCGCCATCGGCCAGCAGCGAGGTGGTGGCCTTGAACCAGAACAAAGGTTCCTTCGGCAATTCGCGCTTCATCTCGCGGACGTGATCCGCGTAATTCAAACCGACCGCGATGATCTTGCTCGGCACGACCGGCACCAGCGTCTTCACCCCTTTGCGCGGCGTCGGCTTCCGATCAAAGGACGGCGCGCCGAAAACCTCGCCGTGCAGGCGAAACAGTTCGCCGTCCACGACCTTGGCGTGAAAGATTTCGTCTCCTTTCTGGAATCGTCCGATGGTAGCCATGACCTGAGGACACTACAAATGCCTCGCCAACACGGCAAGGTTAAAGCCTGAAACCATTGTCATTACTTGCCGAAAGCGGGTTCTCCGGCTAGATTCCCCCCATGAACTGGCTGACAAAGCAGGAACAATTGGTGCTCATCACCATCTTGGGCTTGTTGTTGAGCGGTTGGGCGGTCAAGGCGTATCGCGCCGCACATCCGCCGGCGTTAGCCGTTCAGCCAGCCAAAATATAACATGCAAGAAGTTAATTTCGATGAAGCGTTGGATGTGATTTGCGCGCAAGACCCGCGTTTTGCGCGCGATGTCTATCATTTCATCCGGGAATCGCTCGACTTCACCCAGAAGCTCATCAGCAAGGAAAACCGCGGCCCCATCCGCCATGTGACCGGCCAGGAACTCCTCGACGGCCTCCGCCAATACGCCCTCCAGCAATACGGTCCGATGGCTGTGACGGTGCTGGAGGACTGGGGCGTGAACAATTGCCGCGACTTCGGCGAAATCGTTTTCAACATGGTGGAGCACAGCCTGCTGGCCAAGACGGAAAAGGATTCGCGCGATGATTTCCAGAACGGCTACGACTTCACCGAAGCTTTCCGCAAGCCGTTCTGGCCGCAGAGCCGGCTGAACGCCGAAGCGAAACCGGTGGCCGGTTAAGCGGGGCGGCTCGCTGGAATTCATTCGTGCCAATTCGTGCAAATCGTGTCATCTTTACCCTCGGCCATGACAACGGCGAATAAAATCACCATCCTGCGGATTCTCCTGATTCCGTTCTTTGTGGTGGAAATTTTATATTACGTCGAGACGGGCAACGAAGTGCACCGGTTGCTGGCAATTCTTTCCTTTGCTGTCGCATCCATTCTGGATGGCGTGGATGGCTACGTCGCGCGGCGCTACAACCAGTGGAGCGAACTGGGCACGGTGCTCGATCCGCTGGCGGATAAGCTGTTATTGGTGTCCGGCATCGTCGTCTTGAGTTTTAATCACGCGCCGCATCTGGCGACCATTCCGCTCTGGCTCACCGGCACCATCATCGGCCGTGATTTTCTACTGGGCGTCGGCGTCGTTGTCGTTCGCCTGGTCGTCGGCAAAGTCACCGTTCGTCCGCGTTACACTGGAAAAATCGCGACCGTGCTGCAAATGGTTTTGGTGCTGTGGATCCTCCTCAAGTGGACGGAGCATCATGCCGCGTGGTTGCAGATCATCAGTCTTGGCGCAGGCTTGTTCACCGGCGCATCCGGGCTGCTTTACGTTTGGGATTTCATGAAACAGATCGGCACGCACCCATCGAGTTCGCCGGTTAAAAAGTGAAACTCGCGGTTAAATTTTTCCAAACCTGATGTTTATTCAGGTACTTTTTATGGCCAAAGCAATCGAACTCAAACTCAAGGAAGGCGATATCGCCCCAAAATTCACCGTAGCAACCAGCGGCGGTGGAAAAATCTCCCTCGCCGATTACAAAGGACAGAACGTCATTCTCTATTTCTACCCCAAAGACAACACGCTGGGCTGCACGAAGGAAGCCTGCGCCTTCCGCGACGAGTTCGCACAGTTCAGGAAAAAGGGCGCGGTCATCTTCGGCGTCAGCCCGGACTCGGTGAAATCGCATGACAAGTTTGTGGAGAAATTTAAACTACCTTTCACACTGCTGGCCGACGAGGACAAGAAAATTGTCACGGCCTACGGGGTCTGGGGCGAGAAAAGTTTCATGGGCCAGAAATATCTCGGCGTCTATCGCGTGACCTTCCTCATCGGACCGGATGGCCGGATCAAAAAGATCTGGCCGCAGGTGAAGCCGGAAGAACACGCGGCGGAAGTGCTGGCAGCGCTATGATTTGATTTAGATTAATTCTAAACAAGTTGACACCGGTGGTTTGAATTTCCAAAATCAAGCCAGTTCGTTTTAACAACCAAACCAAAACCAAAGAGAAATATATATGGCAATCCCCGTCGGCTCCAAAGCTCCTGACTTCACGCTCAAATCCAGGTCCCCCATGGATGTGGAAGTCAAGTTGAGCAACAACTTCGGCAAGAAGAACACTGTCGTGTTGTTCTTCCCGCTCGCGTTCACCGGTGTTTGCACCGCTGAAATGTGCAGCCTCTCTGCCGGTCTCGATGCTTATGCAGGCCTCGGCGCGGAAGTCATCGCCGTCAGCGTGGACAGCCCGTTCGCGCAGGCCGCGTGGGCCGCGAAGGAAAAAATCACCATCACGCTCGCCAGCGACTTGAACAAAACCGTCACCAAGGCCTACGACGTGGTGTTCCCGATGCTCGCCGGCGTGGGCGACACCTCCGCGCGTGCAGCGTTCGTCATTGATAAGGCTGGCGTGATTCAATACAGCGAGCAGACCTCAACGCCGAAAGATTTGCCGAACTTTGAGGCGGTCAAGGCGACGCTGGCCAAGTTGAAGTAAGAGTTTAACCCCAATTCAAGGGCGCGCTGATTTCAGCGCGCCCTTTTTATTTTCCACCACCTTCAGCGAACACACTGACCAGTGCCGTGACCGTGAGTATCCTTGACGCACATCCCCACAAGAATTGCCGCGAACTAACCCAAAGCAGATTACTCCGCGCTTCGCTTGACAGCGGGGCGCGTAATCTTCATTTTCTCGTGATTATTTTTTAATTATAGGAATTAAATGAGCACATCACACAATCTCTTCGGGACGTTGCAGAATTTTGAACTCGGCAGCGGCAAACCAGGAAAGTTTTATTCGCTGCCCGCGCTGGAAAAAGCCGGCGTCGGCCCGATCAGCAAGCTGCCGGTCTCCATCCGGCTCGTGCTGGAATCCGTCCTGCGCAACTGTGACGGCAAGAAAGTCCACGAAGCGAACATCAAAGAACTCGCCAACTGGAAGGCGACCGAAACCCGCACGGCGGAAATTCCGTTCGTGGTCGCGCGCATCGTGCTGCAGGATTTTACCGGCGTGCCGCTGCTGGTGGATTTGGCAGCGATGCGCACCGCCGTCGCGAAGCTAAACAAGAATCCCAAGATCATCGAGCCGCTCGTGCCGGTGGATTTGGTTGTAGATCACTCGGTGCAAGTGGACTTCGCCGGTGGCATGGATTCGATGGCGAAGAATTTGGATTTGGAATTCACGCGCAACCGCGAACGCTATCAATTTCTCAAGTGGGGCATGCAGGCGTTCGACACGTTCAAGGTCGTGCCGCCGGGCATCGGCATCGTGCATCAGGTGAATCTGGAATATCTCGCGAAGGGCGTTTTGAACGCGGGTGATGTTTATTATCCCGACACGCTGGTCGGCACGGACTCGCACACGACGATGATCAACGGTCTCGGCATCGTCGGCTGGGGCGTCGGCGGCATCGAAGCGGAAGCCGGCATGCTCGGCCAGCCGGTTTATTTCCTCACGCCGGATGTAGTGGGGGTTCATCTCACGGGCTCGATTCGCGAAGGCGTCACCGCGACGGACGTCGCGCTCACCGTCACGCAGATTCTTCGCAAAGCGAAAGTCGTTGGTAAGTTCGTCGAGTTCTTCGGCCCCGGCGCGGCGGCGTTGCCGTTGGTTGATCGCGCGACCATCGCAAACATGGCGCCGGAATACGGCGCGACGATGGGCTTCTTCCCGATTGACGCCGAGTGCGTGAATTATTTGAAGGCAACTGGCCGCACGGATGAAGCCGTGAAGACCTACGAAAATTATTACAAGGCGCAAGGTCTCTGGGGCATTCCGAAGAAGGGCGAAGTCGTCTATTCGCAGGAAATCGAACTCGACCTCGGCACCGTGCTGCCCAGCGTCGCCGGTCCGAAACGCCCACAAGACCGCATCGAATTGCCGAAGCTGAAAAACGAATTCATCTCGGCGTTCTCCAAGCCCGTCACTGAAAGTGGTTTTGGCATGAAAGCCGAAGACCTTGGCAAGACCAAGGCTGATGTCGCTCTCACCGGCGGCAAATCCACCATCGGTCACGGATCCGTTTTGATCGCGGCCATCACGAGCTGCACGAACACCAGCAATCCCAGCGTCATGCTCGCCGCGGGTTTGCTCGCGAAGAAGGCGGTTGAAAAAGGTCTGACCGTGAACGCTTCTGTGAAGGCCTCGCTCGCTCCTGGTTCCCGCGTGGTCACCGATTATCTCAACGCCACCGGCCTCACACCGTATCTCGACAAGCTTGGTTTCAATCTTGTCGGTTACGGCTGCACAACGTGCATCGGCAATTCCGGCCCGTTGCATCCGGCCATTGAAGAAGCCGTTGTGAAAAATAATCTGGTCGCCGCGGCGGTGCTGTCCGGCAACCGGAATTTCGAGGCGCGCGTGCATCAGAACATCAAGGCGAACTTCCTCATGTCGCCGCCGCTCGTCGTCGCGTTTGCGCTCGCAGGCCATGTGGACATTGATCTCGCCAACGACCCCATCGGCACCGGCAAGGACGGCAAGCCCGTTCACTTGCGCGACATCTGGCCAAGCTTGAAAGAAGTCCGTGACCTCATGCAGGCCGCGTTGCAACCGGAAGTGTTTCGCAAACTCTACAAGGATTTCGCCGCGCAGAATCCGAAGTGGAACGAAATTTCCTCGTCCAACGGCAATGTGTATGAGTGGGATCGCAAGTCCACTTACATCCAGGAGCCGCCGTTCTTCGAAAATTTCTCGATGACGCCCGGCAGCATCAAGCCCATCACCGGCGCCCGCGCGCTCGGCATTTTCGGCGACAGCGTGACCACCGACCATATTTCGCCCGCCGGCTCGTTCAAGAAGACCACGCCCGCCGGAAAATATCTCGTCGAAAACGGCGTCGCGGTGGAAGATTTCAACAGCTACGGCTCGCGGCGCGGCAACGACCGCGTGATGACACGCGGCACGTTCGCGAATGTCCGCATCAAGAATCTCATAGTGCCCGGCGTGGAAGGCGGCGTGACCAAACTCCATCCGTCCGGCGAACAGGTCAGCATCTACGACGCTTCAATGAAATATCAGGCGGAGAAAACGCCGCTCATCATTTTGGCCGGTCAGGAATACGGCACCGGTTCCTCGCGCGACTGGGCGGCGAAAGGCACGAACCTCCTCGGCGTAAAAGCCGTCGTGGCGCAGAGCTTCGAGCGCATCCACCGCAGCAACCTCGTCGGCATGGGCGTGCTGCCGCTGCAATTCAAGGAAGGTGTTTCCGCACTGGCACTGAAGCTGGATGGGACGGAGACCTACGACATCGTCGGGCTCGACGCGAACATCAAGCCACAGCAGGACCTCACGCTGAAGATCAGGCGCCAGGACGGGACCGTGGAAAACGTTGCCGTTTGCTGCCGCATTGATACACCCATCGAAATTGACTACTACCAGCACGGCGGCATTTTGCCGTATGTGTTGCGGCAGCTGGTCGCGAAGGCGTGAAGGAAAACCAATTTAATCAAAGCGGTCTCTGGAAACGGAGGCCGCTTTTTGTTTTAACCGCGAAATACAGGTATGTGTTTCGAGTCAAAGTTATTCCATTAAACCCGTTCGCGCATTTGGTATCGTTCGCAGTTCACCTCATGTCCGCGTTGTATTGTCACCATCCAATCGCGTATACTGCGGAACATGATTCATGATGTTCAAGCCATCGCGGCGGAAGTGATCCGCAAAACCGGCAAGGATAAGCCGGCGGACGCGGCGTTGCGCGAGGTGCTCAAGCAGATCAAAGACCTCGCGCCCTTCGACGCGACGGAGATCGCCAAGACCGTTTTCCTGTATTACCGCTGGCATGTCTGGCTGCGCGAGGAACGCGGCGTGGAAAACAAAATGCGGCTCGCCATCCGCATGAACCAGCGTTTTCAGGCGAACAACGCCAGCGTTACGCTGGCGGAGCTCCGCGAGAAGGCCGTGCCCGCGTGGACGGCAGCGGAAATGGATGTCACCGATGAATGGCTGCTGTCCTTGCAGCGCGAGCCGAAATTGTGGCTGCGCGCCAAACGCGGAACGGGGGGTGCGCTGGCGCGGACGCTATTCGCGGCGGATGCGAGTCCGTTGCTGCCGGAGGCCATCTTATATCGCGGCGAGGAAGATTTGTTCAAGACGCCGGAATTTCACGCGGGTGAGTTCGAGATCCAAGACATCGCCTCACAACTGGTCGGCCAACTTTGCGCACCGCAGCCAGGCGAGACGTGGTGGGACACGTGCGCCGGCGAGGGTGGCAAGACGTTGCACTTGTCCGATTTGATGCAGAACAAAGGAATGCTCTGGGCCAGCGATCGCGCGGAGTGGCGATTGACCAAGCTTAAGCGCCGCGCCGGGCGGGCGAAGGTGTTCAATTATCGCTCGGCGCACTGGGACGGCGGCTCGAAGCTGCCGACGAAAACGAAGTTTGACGGCGTGCTGGTGGACGCTCCGTGCAGCGGCATCGGCACCTGGCAGCGCAATCCCCAGGCGCGCTGGACCACCGTTCCGAATGATGTGCGCGAGTTGGCGGCAATTCAGAAGAAGCTGCTTACGCATGTCGCGCCGAGCGTGAAACCAGGCGGCAAATTGCTTTTCTCCGTGTGCACTTTGACCCGCGCAGAGACGACGGAAGTGGCGGCTGATTTTAACGCTAAATTCGCGGCAGAGTTTGAGCCGATGGATTTGCCGGCAACTGTTTCCGGCGGTCCACCGACCGCCGCTACAAAAACCATTTGGCCGCAGGATTTGGACGGCAACGGCATGTTCATCGCCGGCTGGCGGCGAAAGAAGTAATTCAGGCGGGACAAGGCGAGCCCGCACACGGCGGGACATCCAACATCCAACGTCCAAGCGACGGGGCGCTATTCATTTTACCGGCAATCAGAGTTTTATTTCTCCGGCCTGACGATGGAAACCACGAAGGCATCCGGCTTCAGATATTCATTCGCGGCGGCTTTGACCTGTTCCAGCGTGACAGCTTCGTATTTCGCGTCGTCCAGTTCCGCACGATTCCAGCCCAGACCGTAAAGCTCGTCGAGCGCACTCGTGGAAGCAAGATGCCCCAGGTCGGCGCGGGCAATTTTTTTGCCGCCAATGATCTTGGCCTTCGCACGTCGCAATTCATCGGCGGTCAAACCTTCCGTGCGCAGCAACTCGGCTTCTTTGAGCAACTCGGTTTCAACCTGCGCGGCCTTGGCCGGCTCGGTGCCGGTGTAAAACGCGAAATAACCGGGCGCGCGGCCCGCGAAATTCTGCGCGCCGACATAGTAGGCGAGGCCGAGCTGTTCGCGGATGCGCAGGAACAGGCGCGAGCCGAGGTCGCTGCAACATTCCTGCAACAGGTCGAGCGCGTATTTGTCTTCGCTTTGAATCGTCGTGCCGGGAAAGCCGATGACGAGGACGGCCTGCTTCTTGTCGCGGAATTCTTCAGCACGCTTGAGCGAGTTGATGGTTATGGGTTGAGCGTTAAGGAGAAACTCCGCGGATTTCTTCCATCCGGCAAAGGCCTGTTCCACCGCCGCTCTGACCGCGCCAATTTTCACGTCGCCGAAAATTGCCAGCACGCAATTATTCGGCACGGCGAATTTCTGGTGGAACGACTTCAGGTCGGCGGGCTGGAGCCGGGAGATGGATTCTTCCGTGCCGAGCGGATCGAGGCCATAGCCGATGTTGCCGAACAGCGCGCGGCGCATGGCGAGGCTCGCGCTCTTGAGCAGTTCGTCCCTGCGCGCCTGAATGCTGGCGAACTGGACTTCCACCTCGCGTTCCAATTCATCGGCGGGGAAAACTGGATTCAGGATGACGTCGGCGAGCAAGCCGAGGCCGGTGGCGAAATCGTCACTCAACACTTCCGCGTTCACGCCAAAGCTGTTGTTGCCGCCGTAGCTGTCAAGGTGGCCGCCGACGGATTCGATCTCGGTCGCGATTTTTTCCGCGGTGCGCGTCGTCGTGCCTTTGACCAGCAGCTTGGCGAGCAGCGCCGTCGCGCCGTTGTTCGCCGCCGTTTCCGCGAGGACGCCGCCTTGAAACACGGCGCGAAATTCCACGAAGGGCAAACGATGATCTTCCTTCACCAGCAACCTCAAGCCGTTCGGCAGCTCAATCTGCTGGATGGGATGGTCGGTGTTCGCCTCGACGTTCGCCTTGAGTTTGGGCGACGCGCCTTCCGGCAATAGCGCGTAGAGCGTGCGGTTTTCCGGCGCAAGATAAAGGCGGGCGACACGCTGAACGTCATCGGTGGTGACGCGTTTCACCGCGGCGAGATAGCGCTCGGAGAAATTGAGGTCGTTCGCGGCAAGCCAGTTGCCGCCAAGATTTTGCGCCTGGCCTTCCATTGTCTTGCGCGAGGAGAGCGTGGCGGAGATGAACTGCTTGATGGCTTTTTGCAACTCATCGGCAGAGACGGACAGGGATTTAACTTTTTCAATCTCAGCAAGAATGGCGGCGTTCGCGGCTTCAAACTGGTCAGCGTCCACAATCGCACTGATGCCGAAAAGTCCGGGCAGGCCGGGGCTGTAAGTCCACGCATCCACATGATGCACGACGCCCTGGCGTTCGCGGACCTGCTGGAAGAGGCGCGAGCTGCGTCCGCTCCCGAGCAGCACGGCGAGCACGTCCAGCGCGGCCACATCGGCATGACGCAGTTCGGGAATGTGCCACGCGAAATGGACGTGGCCGAGTTCGATGGCGGATTCCTCGATGAGGGTGCGTTCGCCGGTTTGCTTTGGCTCTAGCGGCAGCACGACGGGCGGCATCGCCTGTGATTTGGCTTGGGCGTAGGCCGTTTTGATCTGCGCGACGACCCCGTCATTCTTCACGTCGCCGGCGACGACGAAGAATACATTGTTCGGCGCGTATTTCTCCGTGTAGTAATTGCGGATGTCGTCCGGCTTCACTTCATTGAAGATGTCCGGGTAGCCGATGATGGTGAAGCGATACGGACTTTTGGTGTAAGCCGTTTCAAAAAGTCTGCGGCTGGCGCGGCGGCCCGGATCGTCGTGGCACATGTCCATCTCGCGACGAATGACATCCATCTCTTTCGCCAACTCGTCGGGCGGCAGCGTCGCGTGCTGCATGATGTCGCACAAAATATCAACGGCCTTCACCGCGCCGGTGTTCGGCACGTCAATGTGATAGACCGTGCGGTCGAAGCTCGTGTAGGCGTTCATGTAGCCGCCGGCCTCCTGAACTTCCTGGTCAATGCGGCTGCCGGGACGCGTCGTCGTGCCTTTGAACAGCATATGTTCCAACACGTGCGAGAGGCCCGCGCCGAGCCAGCGGCCTTCGTGGATGCTACCGGCCATCGCCCACGCCTGGACAGAAACGACCGGCGCGTTGTGGTCTTCGCGCACGATGATGACGAGGCCGTTGTCAAGCGTGGTGAGTTTCACACCCGGCGGAACCGAAGGAATGTCGCTATTGATATTTTCAGGCATTTGTCAGGCGGGAAAAATAAACCGGAATTGGAATCGGGCAATGCAATTCCGAGGACAACCGCCGGGAGACATGGCGGAAATCGACATCCGGCGACTTCAAGTTTCGCATTAAATATCCTAGGGTTCAGAGGACGAACTTAAGACTACCGGACAGGAAGGCTTTGCTGCGGCGTCAGCAATATCACCAAAAAACGTAACGTTACGATTTTCTTTACCACCCGATGGGTGATTGGTTGTAAGTGGTTGATAGAGCACCTAAAACTTTACCATTTGTTTACCTTTTTTTTTAATTTTGGGCGGTAAAGTTTTGGCGGGGTTGCCCCCTCATCCCGGCCTAATGAGTCACTCGCGCCCGCTCGCTCGGCCCGCAGCGGGCCTTCGCCTCCGGCGAATTCCTTTCGTCGCTTCCCAAGCGTCTCAAGTACCCCGAGGGGGAGAAGGTGGCCGTCATACGAGCCGTGACGGCTCGCGGGGACGCTCGCCCCACCCACCCTACCCTTGCCAGTCCTGAACCTGTTCATGGTATTCCTCCGACGGAATTTCATTAATGGGAACGGTGAAGCCGGGCGAACCAGTGGCCAACTCAATCTGCCGGCGCAGGCTCCGGGTCAGAGCGTAGAGCTGTGGCGTGGTGAGGTCGCCCACACTCCGCTGCCTGAGCTCGGACTCGACCGCCCGCAACTGTTCGCCCAGCGCGTTGACGCGGTCGGTGACGGAGGCCAGCCATTTCTCGCCCAGGGCCTCCAATTCGATGGCCTTGAGGTTTTGAATCTGGAACTGGTGTTTCCGGCTCCAGGCGATCAGCGTGGGTTTGCTGACGTTCAGTTCGGTCATGAGGCGGGCATAGGTCTTGCCCTGCGCGCGCAGTTCAATGAAGCGCTGGACGGTTTGATCGTCGTGCATACGGTCCTTTCCGGCCGTGAGGCAGAAACGGGATGCCGCCAACAGGCGGAACGCCCAACTTCTGCACACCGGCCCAGCCCGCTTTTGACGGCGGACATGAATGGTCAGTGATGTTCGCCCGGCGCGTTTTCACGCGCCGGTTTTACACC
>CAIOIC010000008.1 GCA_903858275.1 uncultured Verrucomicrobia subdivision 3 bacterium
CACCTGAACTGGCCCCGTTATCAATAACTTCCAGCTTTCCAGTTGGTGTGATTGTTCCGATGCCGACGTTGCCGTTGGCGTCGGAGAACAGGGCGGAGTTGCCCACGGTGCCGCTGGCGGTGAACTTGGGCACATAGTTGGTCGTGCCGCTGCCGCCAATCTTGCCGCTGAACGTATTCCAATCCGCGCTGGCCAGATAGCCGTTGGCCGAGGTGGTGGCTGCGGGCAGGGCGACCGTGAGATTGCCCGCCAGACTGCCGCCGCCGGTCAGCGGCGCGGTGGTGCTGACGGTGCGGGTGGTGGCAACTTTATTGTTGAACGTGGTCCAATCCGCGCTGGCCAGATAGCCGTTGGCCGAGGTGGTGGCCACGGGCAGGGACAAAGTCAGGTCGCCCGCCAGCGTGCCGCCGCCCGCGAGCGGAGCCGTGGTGGCGATATTGCGCGTGGCGGAAACTTTGCTGTTGAACGTCGTCCAATCCGTGCTGGAGAGTGTGCCCGCTTGGGATCCACTGGCGGTGGCGATGGTCAGGTTGGTCAAGCCGCTGCCATTGCCGGTTAAGCTGCCGGTGAACTGATTGCCGGCATTGGTCGCCAGCACCCCACCGCTGATCAGCACATTCCCACTGAAGGTATTTATGCCGGTGAAAGTCTGGTTGGTATCCACCAAAGCCACGTTCGCCAACAGCGCGCCAGCCGGCCCAGTGGCACCGTTGGTGCCATTCACGCCATTCACGCCGTTCACACCGTTGGTGCCGTTGCTGCCCGCCACACCTTGCGAGCCTTGCGGACCGGTGTTGCCGGTCAAGCCGGTCGAACCTTGCGAACCGGTGGCTCCGGCCAGACCGTTGGTGCCATTCACGCCGTTGGTGCCGGCAATGCCTTGCGGACCTTGGGCGAGGTTCAGATTGGTCAAGCCGTTGCCGTCACCTGTGAAGGCGCCGGCCAGATTCACGCCGCCCGCGCCATTGGTCAACACCGCCGCCGGCAGTTGCGCCAAGGTCACCGGACCGGTGAGACTGCCCGCCACCAGCGCATAACCCACGCTGGTGATCTGCCGGTCGGGCGCCAGCAACTGCGAACCGTCGGTGCCGTCATTGAACCAGGTGCGCAAATACACCGCGCTGTTGGTGAAGACGCTGGCGGGGATGCCCTGCGTCATATTCGCCACATTGGTGTCGCCCAGGTTCACCGAGAAAATGCCCCACGCCACGGTAAGCGCGACGGCGGCGGCCGGTTCCGCGCCGCTGCCGGAGCCGTCGTTGCTCCAGTAGGTGGTGTCGCCCGCCGCGTTGACGAGGGCGAACTTGAACAAGCCAGAGCCGGTGTAGTTGGTGCCGTTGACGGTGACCCTGCCCTGATGACTGATAATGCCGGGCACTTGCGCGGCGGCAGACAGCGCGGCCAGGGCCAGGGTGAGGAGGAGTTGCAATTTGGTTTTCAAATCAATGGATTGGTCTTAGGAGTTGGCTGCTTTATCTTTATGTTTAGTTATTTTAATACAATAAACCACGCATCGTTGCATATTCTGATGCTTTGCCTAGTGAATATTTCAAACAATCATCAAGCGCCGGTAAAAAATCAGTAAGCGCCTGTCTGAAAATTGCGAGGGGTGCTGCGGCGGGGGATTTTGGCTGTGGGCCAGGCGGCGAGGCCTGAGCATCCCCGGAGCGGGCTGTAAAGGCCGAGCCAACGCCGCCCACGGACAAAAGACCCGCCGTCCAATGGATTTTTGTTCTGCAGGTCGTCTGGCTTCGTTGCTCCTCGGTCGAATCCCCATGAAGGGTATGGGCTTCCTAGCCCTGCAAATTGGTTTCCTAAAGCGAAGTCGTGCGCTGACGCGCAGGGCAGTCTCCCTCGTCGCGCCTCGCCATCCAACCTTCAGAATAAAAAACATCACTCCTCGGAATTTTCAGACCGGCTCTTAGCGCAGCCAGCCCCGCCCGGCCCGGTTTGGTGGTCAGCTTTGGCAATTGGGTTCGACGTTGACATCCGAAACGCGCCGCCGGAACATCAACTAACCATAGCGTCCGCGTCGGTAGCGGGCATTAAACCAAACGGGAAATCCCCGATCATATAAAACTGCGCCATTGAATAAATAAGACTCGGACTTCATCGCCTCTCGGCGCCGGGAGACGGACAACAGAATGATAAAAACATAAATCCGCCCCGCCTCGGGACTGGACCAAAAACACGCCGTTTAATTCATGGTTATAAAAAATAAATTGCTTTGCGTTCAAAAGGGGTTGGTCGCCGTTCTATTTGCCGCGCTATTGTTTTCCACACCACCCTCAGCCCGGGCCGCCGGGGCATTTTCTGGAACCATCAGCTCCAACGCCCTGAAACAAATCTCGGCTTTTGTGCGGGAAAAATCGACCCGGTCATTATTGCACCGCAAACTGGATTCGGCCTTGGTATATAAATTAAAAGCCGGGCGCCAGCAGTTTGCCTTGCCGGATAATGCCGCCTGGAAGCCGCATCTTAAATATGCGGCCGATGGCCGGGTGTTGGTTGATATAAAAGCCGAGGTGACCGAAAAGCTGCTGGGTAAAATCAAACAATCCGGCGGCAGCGTCCTCCACAGCCATTCCCGTTACAAGACCATCCGCGCCCTTGTCCCGTTGAATCAGATTGAAAATTTGGCCGCCTCTCAAGAAGTGACGCAAATCCGGCAGGCGGTTCCGGTGAAAGCCTTTGCCGGGAGCGTTGATTCCCAGGGCGATGCCACCCATGGCGCACTGCCGGCCCGAACCCAATTCAACCTTTCTGGCAAGGGGGTGAAAATTGGAGTGCTCTCGGATAGCATTGATTTTTTGGCCGATTCTCAATCAGCCGGCGATTTGCCGGCCAATGTCGTTGTGCTGGATGGGCAATCCGGGATGCCGGGCAGTGGCGAGGGAACCGCCATGCTCGAGATCATTCATGATCTGGCTCCCGGCGCCCAACTTTACTTTGCGACCGCTTATACCAGTGAGTCCGGCTTTGCCCAAAACATCCTGGATCTGAGAAGCCATGGCTGTGATATCATAGTGGACGACGTGCTCTATTTCAACGAATCCCCCTTCCAAGACGGCATCATAGCGCAGGCCATAAACAGCGTGACCGCATCGGGCGCCCTGTATTTTTCATCCGCCGGAAATTCGGGGCGGTGGCACGCGGGCACCAGCGCAACTTGGGAAGGAGATTTTTGTGACGGGGGAATGATCGCCTCCAATTCGCTGATTGGCGGCCTGGGTGAGGGCGGCTCCCGTCTGCATAATTTTGGAACGAACAATTACAACCAAATTCAAGACTTGTCAGCCGGCGATGTGGAATATGTGTCGGTTTTTTGGTCTGATCCGTTGGGGGCATCCACCAATGATTACGACTTGTTTGTCTTAACGCCTGACGGGTCCGAAATTTACGACTATTCCGGCGGGCCGCAAACAGGAACGGAAGATCCCTTTGAAATCTGCACTGCGACCAATGGTTGCCAGATTGTGATTGTTAAATTCTCGGGGGCCGATCGCTTCCTGCATGTCCAGCTCATGGTCAATGGCTACGGCACATTATCCGGCAGCACCGCCGGAAGTATTATCGGCCACACGGCCGCGACCAACGCATTTTGTGTCGCGGCCGTGGATGCCTCGGCCGCGTATCCCGGCTTGTTTACGAAGTCAGATGCGGTGGAATATTTCAGCGCCGACGGCCCGCGGCGGATCTTTTTCAATGCCGATGGCAGCCCGGTGACTCCCGATAATTTCACCTCCACGGGTGGCGCGCTCCGGCCTAAACCCGACCTGACTGCCGCTGACGGGGTTAGGACATCCGTTCCTGGATTTGCGTTTTTTTATGGCACGTCCGCCGCCGCCCCGCACGCGGCGGCCATGGCGGCATTGCTATTATCTTATGTTCCCGGCTTGACCCATGACCAGCTAAGCAGCGTCTTTGCGGGCACGGCGTTGGATATTGGTATTCCCGGTATGGACAATGATTCTGGGGTGGGGATTATTATGGCCAACCTGGCTTTGCCAATGCTGGCAAAACAATATTATACCCCCACTATCCAAACTGTGACCATGAATGACGGCATGGCCACCGTAACGTGGAACGCGCCGACGAACCATGCCTATCAAGTGCAATACTCCACCAATCTTGCCACGGGCATTTGGCACGAGCTTGCCATATCGCCCACAGTGACCAATGGCATCATGTCCGTAACCGACGATAATTACAGCCTTCAAAAATATTACCGGTTAGAACTTCTTTACTAGCCTCAACTATTGCCAGTAATTGTTAAACCCGCTCCCCACTCCCCACTCCCTGCTCCCTGCTCCCTGCTCCCTGCTCCCCGCTCCCCGCTCAAGTTTCCGTATTCCTTCTTCGCGCCCTTGGCGTCTTGGCGGTTAAAACTTTTTCAAGTCTCCCGTCTCAATTTTCCGCTTTCCGTAGTCAGTAGTCAGTAGTCAGTAGTCAGTAGTCAGTAGTCAGTAGTCAGTAGTCAGTAGTCAGTGGTCAGTAGTCTCGTAGTCCGTGGTCTCGTAGTCCGTGGTCTGTCCCTTTGCTCCCCGCTCCCCGCTCCCTGCTCAAGTTTCCGCTTTTACCTTTTCGTGTCTTTGGTGTATTTCGTGGTTGATTGGTTTTTATATCATGAACGTCACCCTTCACGGCCGCACCCGGCATTTCCGCACCGTCGCCTTTGACTCCCGGAAAAACTCCGTCCAGCTCATCGAACAGCGGCTCCTCCCGCACGAGTTCAAGCTCATCGAAACCAAAAACTTTCGCGAGACCGCCCGCGCTATTACCGACATGATCGTGCGCGGCGCGGGCGCCATCGGGGCCACGGCGGCTTATGGCCTCGCCCAGGGCGCCCGCGCCTTTCGCGGCGGCGATTTGAAAAAGTTTTCTAAGCACGTTGACCTGGTTTACAAAACCCTCGCCGACGCCCGACCGACCGCCGTGGACCCCGTCAACGCCATGAATGACGTGTTGCGCCACCTGACGCCCGGAAAAACGGTGGCTGAACGCCAGTTCCTCGCCCTCGCCGCCGCCGAGGAATTTGCGAATGAAGATGTTCGCCACTGCGAAGCGATTGGCAAACAGGGGGCAAAATTGATCCGCAACGGGATGCGCGTCCTCACCCATTGCAATGCCGGCTGGCTGGCGTTTGTGGATATCGGCACCGCCACCGCCCCGATGTATGCCGCCCGGGTGCAGGGGAAAAAGTTCCATGTCTTCTGCGACGAAACCCGTCCCCGTTCGCAGGGCGCGTCGCTCACCGCCTGGGAGCTGGCGCAGCAGAAGATTTCCCACCAGATCATCGCCGACAACGCCGCCGGCCACCTCATGCAGCGAGGCGAAATCGATTTGGTCATCGTCGGCAGCGACCGCACCTTGGGCCGCACCGGCGAAGTGGCGAACAAGATTGGCACCTACACCAAGGCGGTTTTGGCGGCGCGGCACAAAATCCCGTTTTACGTCGCCATCCCCTGCTCCACCATCGACTGGCAAATGAGGCGCGGTTTCGATATTCCCATTGAAGACCGGCACGAAAGCGAAGTGCTCGGCGCGTGGGGCATCATCTCGGATCCAAATCGGAAATCGAAAATCGGAAATCGGAAATTAAGCCAGCGCGCCTACGTCCGCGTGGCCAACCCGACCAGCGGCGCCCGCAATCCCGGATTTGATGTCACGCCGGCCGAACTGATCACCGGCATCATCACCCCCGTCGGCATATTCAAGCCGAAGGACCTGTGGAAAAACCGGCATCAGCTGGGATTTACAAATTGACCCACGATTGAACTTGCGCGGACGAAAAAAGAAAATTATTGTTTACGACCTTTCACGGCGGGGTAGCCAAGTGGTAAGGCAGGGCTCTGCAAAAGCCTCATCCGTCGGTTCGATTCCGACCCTCGCCTCCATGTTAAACCCTTTATTCTACAAGGGTTTAGGTGGGCCGAGGGCCTGAGTTACACCGGATTCTTCACCTGTTTAGTTGCTCGTTCGAGGTTCTGTTATCGTTCGGCTATAGCCCGTCCAAAGATCGCTTACGCGACGGATGCCGTTCCTGACACGCTCATAACCATGAGTGAATCAATGAAACCATCCTTCGGTCTGGTCCGGCGCCCGTGGGGCGTCTTCTACCTCAAAAACAAAATCACCGGCGTTCAAACGAGCCTCAAAACTTCCGACAAAAATGAGGCGCAACGCATCCTCCAAGCGCACAATGAATCGGAGGTGCAACCGCACTTCAATCTGTCGCTGGCGCGGGTCTACATGAACGGCGCGGATCCCAAACTCGGCACCCGCACCTGGCAGGAGGTGATGGAACACATCGTGGCCAAGAAGGTGGATGAAACGCGGCGGCGCTGGGAGGTCGCCATCAAGGATGCGAACTTCGATTGCATCCGCAATCTCTGCGTCTGCGAGACACGGCCGGAGCATTTTGACAAGGCGCTGGCGGATGGCAA
>CAIOIC010000009.1 GCA_903858275.1 uncultured Verrucomicrobia subdivision 3 bacterium
CGCAACCAGCTGCCGATGCGCGAAGACCTTGTGCCCCAGCCAGAAGACCCCTACGGCATCGCCAAATACGCCGTGGAACTGGACTTGAAGGAAGCGCACGAAATGTTCGGGCTGAACCACGTCATTTTCCGTCCGCACAACGTCTATGGCGAGCGCCAGAATTTGAGCGATCCGTATCGTAATGTCATCGGCATTTTCATGAAGCAGATCCGGAACGGCCAGCCGATGACAATTTTCGGCGACGGCAAACAGACGCGCGCGTTCAGCTACATCAGCGATGTCGCGCCGATCATCGCCCGCAGCGTCGAACGCAAAAAATGTTACAACCAGATCTTCAATGTCGGCGCCGACCATGCCTATTCCGTTCTGAAACTGGCGCAGGAAGTGGCGCAGTGCATGGGCGTGAAACCGGAAGCGCGGCATCTGGAAGCACGCAACGAGGTGGTGAACGCCTATTCCGCGCATGACAAGGCGCGGGAATATTTTGGCGACCTGATTAAAGACGTTTCCCTACACAACGGCTTGGCCCATATGTCCCACTGGGCCAAGACAGCGAAGCTGCGGAAGACCAAGCCGTTTAAAGGTATTGAAGTAGTGAAAAATCTGCCACCCTCCTGGGCGGCGATGATGAAAAAAAAATAGTTTTCAACGCATACCAGTAGAACATCCCGCCTTTTTACTGAAAATGTTTTGACTTGGAGCGCAAAAAATTTAGACTGCGCTTCCGTTTCGTGGATGGGGTCATAGCTCAGTTGGTAGAGCGTCTGAATGGCATTCAGAAGGTCAGGAGTTCGAGCCTCCTTGGCTCCACCATCCATCGGCATTTAGTAATTCCGCGCTGACAGACCATTTGCCGCCGGCACAAACTCGAATTCATAAACCAAAATAAGTTGCGTTGCCTGTTTGCGGCCTTCCTCCCTTCGCGCGACTATTTATCCTCCACTACAAACAACGCGAATTCCTGATGTAGATGCGGCGGGATCCGCACTTTGAATCGCGCATTTTTTCCGCTGTAACGGCTTGTCACCACCTGCCCCACCGCGTGGATTCGCGCAATAACGGCGGCCTTTTCCAGCGGCACGCGCAAGTCCAAAAACTCGCGAATGGGCCGTAGCCGGGTGCCAATTTCCGCCAGCAGCGGCGTAATGCCTTCGCCCGCCTTTGCCGAAATGGAAACCGCATGCGGATATTTTTCCCGCATCACGGCAGAGACGCTGCCGGTGAGCCGGTCAATTTTGTTGAAAATCATCAACGTCGGTTTGGCCCCCGCACCGATTTCAGCCAACACCAGGTTCACCGCCTCAATCTGTTCCTCCGCCTGCGGATGACTGATATCCACGACGTGCAGCAGCAAATCCGCCTGCACGACTTCCTCGAGCGTCGCCTTGAACGCCTCAACGAGTCCGTGCGGAAGTTTTTTAATGAAACCCACGGTGTCGGTGAGCAAAACATTTTGGTTCGTCGGCAACCGCAGCCGCCGCGTGGTCGGGTCGAGCGTGGCAAACAACTTATCCTCCGCCAGCACTGCTGCCCCGGTGAGTTGATTGAGCAAAGTAGATTTGCCAGCGTTGGTGTAGCCGACGATGGATGCGAGCGGCCAGTTGCTGCGCTGGCGTCCGGCACGCTGCGTTTCGCGCTGGCGGCGGACGGAATCAAGGTCGCGCTCAATGCGATCGATGCGCTCGGAGATTTTCCGACGGTCGGATTCAAGCTGCGATTCGCCTTCGCCGCCGATGGAACCGGTGGAACCACGCTGGCGCGACAGATGCGACCAGTAGCGCGTGAGGCGCGGCAGCAGATATTTGAGCTGCGCGTGTTCGATCTGCAACTTGCCCTCGCGGGTGCGAGCGCGCTGCCCGAAGATTTCCAGGATCAGCGCGGTGCGATCCATGATTTTGCAACCGAAGATTTTTTCGAGATTGCGGGTCTGCGCCGGCGTGAGTTCATCGTCAAAGATAACGGTGTCCACTTCGTTTTCTTTACAAAAGACGCCGAGTTCCTCCGCCTTACCTTTGCCGATGAAGGTGGCGGGCGCGGGGGAATCCATTTTTTGCACCGCCTCGCCAAGAATGGCCGCGCCGGCGGTGGTGGCGAGTTCGGCGAGTTCGGCGAGCGATTCGCGAATGTCGGCGGCGGCGCGGGATTTAAGTTCCGCGCCGATGAGAAAAACGCGCACGGTGCGGGTGTCGCGGTTCTGGATGAGTGATTTCAAATGATTATGGCGGATACTCTAGCAGAACGGACGAAGCGCGAAAGCGCGGATTGACGGGAGAATTTTCATTTCCGTTTTTCACTGAAATAGAGTAAGTGTTTCTTAACGCCTAGATGTCAAAATCTTTCGCCCAACAAACTGAGCGCCAGCATCTCCCGCCTATCGGCATCTCGACCCGATGGGCGCTTGCTCTGTTTTTTTCCATGATCGTTCTGGCCGCGCAAGCTGATGACCGCCAACTCGCGGAGGAAGTCCGTTTGTTGCGCGAACAAAACGCGACATTACAACAACAGGTAAAACAACAAGGTGGTTTGCTGGACTTGCTGGCGCAGAAGGTTCGCGACCTTGAATCCGACCGTGGAACCGCCGCGCCAGCCAAACCGGAAAGTCGAAATGGCTTTAGCCTCGGCAAGGTAAACGTCAGCGTGGAAGGCGGCGTGGGTTATGCCGCCACAGGGAAAGATGGCTCTGTGCCGGATGGAAAATTCCGCGTGGACGAGGCACGGGTGTTTTTGGAAGCGCCGCTTTGGGAGAACATTTATTTTAACGGAGAAGTGGTGCTGGCCACCGGCGACTCATCCTACAGCGACGTTGAATTGGGTGAATTTTATGTGGAGTTTGAGAATATTTCCAAGTGGTGGCGACAGGAAAACCAGTTGAACGCTCGTCTCGGACAAATGTATATCCCTTTCGGCGAGGAATACATCAGCCGTAATGCGATAGACAATCCCCTCATCACCCATTCCCTAGTGGATTTCTGGGGCGTGGCTCCGGGGGTGAAACTTTATGGCAATCTGGGGAAATTCTCCTATGTTGCCGCCGTGCAGAATGGCGCAGAGGATGCCAACGGTGCGGGCGGCGATAAATCCGTGGCCGGTCGTATCAGCTACGATCCGAATGACCGCTGGCATTTCAGCGTGAGCGGTATGCGCACGGGAGATTTGAAGGCGGATCAATTTTCCGCAATGTGGTTTGGCAACGGCTTTTTCCACTCCATCGGCACGCCGGGCACAACCCGCTTCCACGCGGAGGCAGCGGAAGCGGACATCACAGCACGATGGAAAAGCGGTCACGTCGGCGTGTTCGGCGGCTGGGCACAATATCACGACAACGACCCCAGTGGCGGCAACGCCCGCAATATTTATTACTACTCGGCGGAAATCGTGCAAAACCTGCCGCGAAAGTTTTTTTGGGCGACGCGCTGGAGTCAGGCCTTTTGCAACAACGGCATCCCCATTGTGGGTTTCGGCGAGACTTCCGATTATTCCGCCAGCCTGACGACGCAATTGTGGCGGTTAAGCCTCGGTCTCGGCTACCGGTTTAGCGACCGGCTGGTGCTGAAGACGGAATATTCATTCGAGCGCGGCAATGAAGTTGGCGGGGATAAACGCCAGAACGAGGATTTTTTCGGCGCGCAGGCGGCATTTAAATTTTAAGGCAGCCAATGAATAAGTTTTTTCTCCTCGTCAGCGCTCTGCTCACGGCCCAAACCACATTCGCGGGCGACATCACAGGCACGGTGCATGCCGAACCAAAGGCAGGCGCAGACGAAAACCAATCTGCCACCCGCGCCGCCTATGCCAGCCGTAAATTCAGGTTTGTCGAACGCGTGGACTATGCGGCGATGCGTGATTTTGTGGTGTATCTCGAAGGCAAGGTCGGCACCAACGCAATCCCAACCAACACGATAAAAATAACCACCACCCGCGTGGCCCAAAATGGCGCGGTATTCACGCCGCATATTTTGCCCTTGATGGCCGGCACGACCGTTGAGTGGCCGAATCAGGATAACATTTTTCACAATGTCTTTTCTGATTCTGACGCCAAGAAGTTTGATCTGGAACTTTACAAGGGAAACCCGCCGGAAAAGCGCGTCACATTTAGCCGCGCGGGAAAAGTGGATGTGTATTGCTCGATCCACGCCAATATGCACTGCATTGTGCTGGTGATGGAAAATCCATTTTTCGCGATGACCGATGCCAATGGTAACTACACCATCTCCAACGTGCCGCCGGGAACTTACAAATTGAAGGCGTGGCACGAACGCCTGCCCGCCGATGAACGGGAAATCGTGGTACCCACCAACGGCGTGATAAAAGCTGATTTCACCCTCACCATCAAAAACCTGCCGAAATACTGACCCATGGATTCGTCAAGCAAACCGACCACTTTCGGCCTGGGCGCCAAGGTTCTCATACCCATGATCGCCGTGCTGGTCGCAATGCTGGCGCTCACGGTATGGTTTGTAGATTACCGTATCACTCGCCAGATTCGCGATGATGCGCAGGAATCGATAAACACTTACGACATCGTTTTCCAGACGCTACAAGTAAACCATCTGAATTACCTGCGCCTGCGATTTCAGAGCCTCGCGAATGAGCCAAAAAACCGTTCGGCCTTTGGCACGCTGGATTTTAACACCATCCAAAAACAACTGAATTCACTTCTGGACGAAGAAGGTTTGCTCAAGCAAAACACGGGCCTGAATGAAAACATCGCCTTCATCCTTTTCACGCCGAAAGATGAGGCATTCAGTTTGCAGGAGCCTATGCTTCAGCCACAAAAAGCTTCCCGTGCATTTGTCGCCGCCAGCATGCTGAACATCCAGCGCGGGCTCCATCCGGAAACCGAAACGACCGTCAATCGCACAGACACCGTCGCGGTTGATGGACGGCTATACAATATTGTTTCGCTTCCGGTTTACAGCCCTGAACATATTTTATTCGGCGTGTTGACCGTAGGGGAGGAAGTCACCTGGATCACCGCACAAGAATACAGCCGCGTGACTCGCCAACCGATAGTGTTCTTTGCTGATGGCAAAGTAGTGCCCGGCTCGCCAACCTTACCCGAAAACGCCGACAGCGGGCAGTTTGAAATTCTGTTCTCGCAACTTGCCAGACACTCCCAATCCGATAACAACATCCCCATGACCATGGGCAGTAAAAAATATCTATGCCGCAGCGGTCAATTCAGCTCGCTGAAGAACAATCCGGACGTTGGCTATCTGCTGTTCAGTTCCTACGACCCGTCATCAAACGTTTTAAAAACCCAGAAATTGCTACTCACCGTCAGCCTGCTGGCGATGCTCATAGGCACGGGATTGGTCTGGCTGGCGGTGCACAGGGCTGTCAAACCGCTACGCGAATTGCGCGACAGCGCAGAAGCGGTTGGGCGCGGAGATTTTTCCCAGCGCGTGCCGGTCCGCAGCCGTGACGAGTGCGGTGAACTGGCCACGGTGTTCAATCGCATGACGGAAAATATCCAGCAATCACAGGCAGAATTGCAGCAGACCGTCACTACGCTCAAGACCACGCAGGCACAGCTGGTGCAAAGCGAAAAACTTTCTGCCGTCGGTGAATTCGTAGCCGGCGTGGCGCATGAATTGAACAATCCGCTGGCCGCCGTGATGGGCTTTTCCGAATTGCTCAAGGATGCGGATGTGGATGAAAAACATCGCCGCCATCTGGACCTGATTTTCAAATCAGCCACGCGCTGCAAGAAAATCGTGCAGTCGCTTTTGAGTTTTGCCCGCCGCCATCAGCCGGAACGGAAGCCGGTTTCCGTAAACCGGCTCCTCGAAGAAGTGGTTGAGATTGTCGCCTACCAACTTCGCAGCAGCAACGTCGAGCTGGTCCAGCAACTTTCACCGAGGTTGCCGCTGGTGCTGGCGGACGGACATCAGCTTCAACAAGTATTTCTGAACCTGATCAACAACGCCCGCCAGGCAATTGAAGCCCATCAGCCCAGCGGCCGCATCACCATTACCACCGAGGTAAAAAACCGCTGGCTCCGGATTGCCATCCGCGACAGCGGCCCCGGTATTGCACCGGAAAACCTCACCCGCATTTTTGATCCGTTCTTTACCACAAAGGAAGTTGGCCAAGGCACCGGCCTTGGTTTGAGCCTGTGTTACGGCTTGATCAAGGAACACGGCGGCAACATCACCGTCACCAGCCAGCCGGGAGCGGGCGCCACATTCACCATCGAACTTCCAGCCTCTGATGATGAAGGAGCTGCCAATGAAGCTGCCGTTCCCGCCATCGCCGGTGCGGGCGACCCAAATGAAGGTGCGGGCAAGAAAATCCTAGTGGTGGATGATGAGGAAATTCTCCTCAGCATGGTTCGGGACGACCTAACGCGGCACGGTTATACCGTGGTCACTGCCGAAAATGGCGAAGCCGCTTTGCGCGAACTGCACCAGAACCAGTTTGATGGCATTCTCTGCGACGTCAAAATGCCCGGACTAAACGGACGACAATTATTTGACTGGATTCGCGCCGCCCGACCGGCATTGTCACGACGACTCATGTTTATGACCGGGGACATCGTCAATGACTCGCTCCAACTATTTCTGCAGGAAAACCGGCTGATTTGCATCAACAAGCCGTTCGTTCTCGCTGACCTTCGTCAAAACCTAAAATGCATCATTAACAAAACCGACTGATGGAGGTTCCGTTATTTCAAAAGCTGTAACTGATGCCGACTTGAATGAAGAGTGATTGGCTCAAGTCCAATTCAGCCAACCGTCCGCCGAAGTTGTGGCTGTAGGTGCCGAGGTCTTGGAATTGCACGCCCGCCGCGATTCCCCAACGCTTGTTGATCTGATAGTTGGCATTGAGCGAGATATAATAACCCCAAAGTAATTCGGCATCCCGGCCACCGCCGGAAGCAGAGGTGGTGGAACTGTCGGAAAGCTGCGTCAATCTCTCCTTCCAGTTTGCCTCGGCATCAATCAGTCCCAACGCTAGACCGCCGGAAAGATGCAGGCTCCATTTGTCATTGAAGGGGTATTCGATGTAAGGTCCGAGGCGAAAGCCCCAGATGTTGGCGTCGAAATCCTGCTGGGCCAGAAAATTGTGGGACAGCGACGGCGTGCCGGGAGCACCCGGAACCACCAAAACGGGATCCCCCGGGTTGCCCGACCAAAGGCCTTGATACCCGGGAGACGGCTGCTGGCCGGGAATCCCGCCGAACTGGTAAACATCCGTGGTCGAAAAAATATTAAAGGAGTTGTTGCCACCCATCGAAAACTTCATGTAATTAATCGCGACTTCCAGACCGTAACGCAAATGGTGCCAGTCTTCCTTTACACCCAACTGCCAGTCATAGGTGAATTCAAAGCTGGGACAACCATTGTCGTTATATCCTGACACCTCCGAGGGGATTCCCGACGATGTGATGTTGTGAAAGGTAAAGGTGTTGGCAACCGGATTGTATTGAGAGGCGTTATCATAACCCCAGTAGGCGGTGTAGCCCAAGAAATTGCCACTGACGTCCTCCCGCAGCGTGCTGCCGTTGCCAACATAGCCGTCGCTGTAGTTGTATTGGTCGCCGTCCAACGTCACCCGGCCATTGCCGGAACCAAAACCGGAAAGAACCCCGTTGCCGATGCCTTTGAACTTGGCATTAATGTTCAATCCGAACCTTAGCGACAAGGAAACCCGGTTAGTCGAATCCAGATAGGTGGATTTGGTCAATTCCCGCTCTCCTGAAGCGGTATGACCGGAAAGCACCACGCCTGTCAATGGAATCGCCCAGCAATAATGGATTTTCTTCATGGCAATAAATTATGGATTAAGTATGACCCGATAGAATCTAGAGGGACTGGTCTGATCCGGTCTGCTGATGGTCGTCGGCGGACCATCGTCATACCAGAATGTCGAAGTGGCGCTGGCAAAAACAGATGGCACGGCTGTATTCCACGTCGCCATTGAGTCATCGCTGTATTCCACCGTATAGGTCCGTCCCGGAATACTGGTGAACTGCAACAGGAACCGGACGTTGGACGGGTTACGCAAATCAACAAAGCCCTGCTGAATAATGTTGGCCGGGACTCCGTTCGGACGCGCCACCGTCGGAGCGGGAATCGCCACCGCCGTCAATGAGTTGGTGAAGGGGCGCCGATCCGGAACCCAGAATTCTAAAACAAACCTCACGCTGCTACCGTTTGTGAAAGCGGGGAACGGCAGGAGCGGCGAATTATACGGCGGATCATATTCCACATACGGCACGCCGTTGTTTGTGCCCGTCGCATTGTAAAGCCTGACACCGCTGCGCAACCCGCCGACATAAAGCCGTAAGGCATGAACCGGCACGGTTCCGATGTTTGTCACCGTCACGAATTCCTCGTAAAGCTGCGTCTGCGGATTCCATGCGCTGGTGCCGACAATGAACAGATTTGGCCCAATAGGAATAATCGTATTGGTGAGCACCGCGTTGGTCGGATAAGTGTTCGTCGCGAGGAACACACTGAACACACCGGGCGTAATCACCGTCCGCACCTGCGCCGTGGGCAGCGTGCCGTTGTTGTTGTTCGTGTTCGGATCAAACGTCGTCGCGAAGGCGGACACGACATTCGTCAACGAACCGACAAAGAAGGACGTGTTCGTCTCGATAAAGTTATACGGATTGGGCGGGAACGAGAACAGGTTCGTCGAGCCGATGGCAGACTGCGCGACGTTCAACGTGAAATTAGTCGCCTGCCCGTTCGTCAACAACGGCAACACCGGCCAAACCACGACCCCGTTGGAAAGGACGCCGCCGCCCGATGCGCTGGTGAAGACCAGGTTCGTCGGCAGGAAATCTTTCGTCAACGTGTTGATGGCCGATGAAGGCCCGCCATTGCTCACCACCACCGTATAGGAGAAGCCATCGCCCAGCGTCACGTTGGTCGGCCCATACAAGAACACCTGCACATCCGCCACCGGCTTCACCGTGGTGGTGACGCGCGACTGAGGCAAAGAACCGTTGTTGTTGTTCGTGTTCGGATCAGATATTGGCGAGGTGGCCGAGGCAATATCCAACAATGAACTCACCGAGGCGGAGGCCAGCAGTGAAATATTGAAAGTCGCCGCCGCACCCGGCGCCAGCGTGGACAGATTCCAAGTCACAATCCCGGTGACATTGGTGGAATAACCCGCCGTCGCGCTTTGGAATGTCCCGCCCGCCGGCAGCGTATCCTGCACGACAATGCTGGTCGCGGTGGACGGCCCGGCGTTCGACACGGTAATGGTGTAGTTTGCCACAGCTCCGGCGTTGACATTCGTGTCACCGGTCTTGAATACCACCACATCCGCCAACGACGTGATGACGGTAACCGACTGGGCATTGCTCAACGACCCGTTGTTGTTCGTCACATTCAAATCCAAAATTGCGGACCCACCCGAAGCAATGTTCGTAAAGATGCCGCCCTCCGTTGCAAAGGCGGTCAACGTAAGGTTCGTCACGCCATTCAACGGAAGCGAGGCAATCAGCCAGGTGACGGCATTACCGGAATTCACACCAAACGGAGAGCTGGCAAAGGTGAACCCGGGCGACAACAAATTCGTCACCAAAACATTGGTCGCGATGGACGGCCCGAGGTTCGTCACCGTCACGGTAAAGACAAGATTGGAGCCTGCAACCCCGTTCGTCGGGCCAAATTGCGCCACCGCCAAATCTGCCGCGGCAACCACCGTCAACGTCGCGTTGCTGTAATTGATGTTGTAGTTCGCCGAGTTAAACGTCCCGCCCGTGGCGTTCGTCACCGAGATGGTATACGTCCCCACCGGTGCCGTGTTCGTCGCCCCGCCGCTCGTCAACGTCGCGCTCCCCACAATCTCCCCGTTCACCAACCCGCTCACCCCGAAGTCCGGCGACGGCACGGTCGAATCAAACACATACGTCGTGCCAATTATCTTGTTCGTCGAGTTCGCCGTGATCAACAGCGTGGCTTTATTGATGGTAGTCACCGCCGGCGGCGAGGTGTTGTTGGTCGGGTTCGGATCCAAAGTCGGACTGCCGACCGTCGCATAATTGGTGACGGTTCCACTGGCCGTCGGATGAACGGTCAAAGTCAAATTGGTAACTGCGCCCGATACCAGACTGCCAAGATTTGTCCAGACAACCTGACTGCCATTGGTCGTCCAGCCAGTGCTGGCGCTAACAAAGACCAAACCCGCCGGCAAACTGTCGGTGACGGAAAGATTTGCCGCCAGTGACGGACCAAAATTGGTCACCGAAATCGTGTAGTCGAAATTGGTGCCATAGGTAACAGGCGACGGACTGCTCTTCCCGATCCCCAAATTCGCCAGCAGCGTCACGTTGATGACGGAGATATTCGTGTTGTTCAACAGATTCGGATCATAGACCCCGCTGCCCGCAGACGCCGTGTTCGTCAGCGGCCCAGACCCCGGCGCCGTCGACAC
>CAIOIC010000010.1 GCA_903858275.1 uncultured Verrucomicrobia subdivision 3 bacterium
GTGATATAAACATCGTTATTGGTCCGGCTGAAAATGGGGCGGAACACCGACGGGTAATTCTTGCCCAGCGCCGCCGTGTTGTTCGTCGAGGCATCGTAGATGTTTGCGGCAAGCTGGAGCAGCCGGTTGACGGCGGGCGTATAGACAAACTTGTTGCTCACCAGCACGGGAATATGCGTCACACCAAACGCCAGATTGGTGCCAAACGTGGCGACATAGCGGTTGGAATCGGCCGCGAGCCAGCTGGCCGTGTAATTGGTCAGCAGCCGGTTCGCGGCGTTGGTGAAGAAATCCAGCGCGGTCCACGGAATCAAATTCGTCTCCAGGCCGGCGATCACCACGCCATTGGTGATGTTCCGATAGTTCAAATTCATCCGCACATCGTCCGCCGTGGAATCCGTGCTGATCTGGTCGAGCATCCGGTAAAATGTGTAACGGTCGTAGGCGGTGGCGCCCGCGCCGGCATTGAGCAAACGATTTGTAAAACCAGGTATTAATGGACTACCAGAGCTTTTAGCCGGGTCAAACAACTCGGACGGCAGCGCGTAGAAATGGTTGGTGCTGTCGGAGCCGGCCCAATTCTTGGTTGGCGGCGCGGCAGGACTCAACGGCAGGGGCAAGGCGGTGGTCGCCATCACATTGCCAACGGCATAAGCATCAATGCCGGCATTGACCAAATTGTCTGCCAGAAACGGATTCGGCAACAGGGTGAGGTAATTGGCAGCATATCGGTTGGTAAGCAAAGAATAAGCATCCTCAAATGAAACACCGCTATTCGGCCCAACCGTTTGGCGATAAGAATACGGGGACGCAGTTGTATTCCACTGGTTGGTATTCAAATCCGCCAGAAACGAAGCCAGATTCAATTCCCACGAACCAACGCCTTCATTGCGAAAAAAACCGTCACCCGCCAAGGCGAGATTAGGGTTCATCGTCTGATTGTGAATATAATTCAAATCCAGCGCATTGCCGGCGGGCAGGGCAAAAAAGGCATAGCGCGCCAGGAATTTGTTGTTCGCCGAGGGCGGCAAATCCGGCCGCTCCAGAACGCCGATCCATTCCGGATCACCCGCCAGAAAAACGCTGCCGGGGTCATCCTTGCCGTTGCGGTTCAGGTCGAGATAAAACCGGCTTTCATTCGTGAGCAAAGTGAGATTGGTCATCATCACAATCGGCCGCGGAAAAAAATTGCTAATGGTAAACTGGTTGTAACCCGCCGGCAGGAAATTCGTGGACGAGAGCAGGTGGTAATCATAATCCCCGGTGTTGGTCACGAGCACGTTGGCGATGATTTCCGCCTGCACGGCGGCCAAGGCGGAATCCGCCGCGAGCCGCGCGGTGGCAGTATCCGTGGCGGTGGTCACCGCACTGCGCTCGCGCCGGGACATGGCCAGAAACGCCACCGCCATGATGAGGGTGACGGAAAGCAAGATGAGCGTGATGACCAGCGCCATGCCGCTGGCGGATTGACGATTGACAATTGACAATTGGCGATTGACAGCGGCATCGCGCGGAGGCGCAGTGGCGGCCGGCGACTTTTTATTAATCGCAAATCGCAAATCGCAAATCGTAAATGGGCGTGGCAGTTTCATTTGTAAGCGGTTCGGTCAACATTGGGAACAGTCACGCGCGTGCGAAAAATATGCACCGCGCCGGCCTGGGACTGGAGGAACAATGTGCGCCGGTCATTCGGCGGCACGGCTGGAGCATTATTCGGCAGCGATTCAGCACGGGCCAGCGCCCGGTCCTCCAGCACGCCCACTTCCAACTCCACGGTGGCGGGAACGGTGTTGCTGAACATATAAATCCGCGGTTCGCCGTAAACCGCCGAAAAAAAACGGGTATTCGAAGCGTTGGTGTAAAGCGAGGTAGCATTGTTGACCCATACGCCGGCGGTGTCGTAGGCATGCAGCTTGAGATGCACCACGCCGTCAATCAGGTGGCTCATATTGGTCCATTGCGACGCGGAAACGGCGTTGGAAAAATTGAGGAACAGGGACAGCGGGCCGGCCGCCAGGTTCGTCTCAGCATAAAACCGGTAGAGCGGATACAACGTGCTGCCATTGGTATTGTCCACGACGTAGCCAACGCCCGTCCACTTGGTGTGCTGGCGACTCAACACAAAAAAATAATTCAGCAGATTGGTGCGCGAAATCGCGCTGCCTGGCAGCTGTTGCCCCAGCGGGTAATAAGCATGGTAATTGGCCAGCGCCGCAAAATTCACCACGCCGTTGCTGACACCGCCGGACGGCGTCATCCCGTGCAGGTCGGCAGCCATCAAATCCATCGCCGCGCGCCCGCCTTCCAGCACATCCGTCTGCGTGACACCCGAACGAAAGGCGCGCTGCGTGCTGCTGAACACCGCCATCAACGCCACCACGATGAGCGACAGCAGCCCCACCACCACCATGATCTCGATGAGGGAAAAGGCACGGCAAAAGCGGAAAGCGGAAAGCGGAAAGCGGAAACGCCGGCCACCGACGGCGGACGCGCCGACCACCGGGAGTTTAGAATTTGAAATATGAAATTTCATGGCGCGTTCGTGAACGTCTGCGGCTGGAAAAAATATAATTTAGGCAGAGTCAAATTGGTGGAAACCAACTGCCCGGCAATGGTGGCCCGGAAGGTCTGGCGACCGCTGCCATAATTTCCATTCGGCAGCAACGGCCAGAAAAACCGCAGCCGCAACTCCCACTGGCTGTTCGTCAACTGCTTGTTGAAAGCCGAGAATGAACTCACCCTGACCGGCGTGCTCATGCACACCAGCCGGTAGCTGAAGCCGTCATCGCGCACGAGGATGTTGTCCTGCGGCGGTTTCCGGGACGCCAGCCCACTGAGAGCGCGAACATTCGCGTAATTAGTGGTTCCCGGCGTGCTCAACAAACCGACAATCTGAGCGCCATTAATAAAATTGGAATGCGACCCCGAACTATTGAAAATAGAAGAAACATAGTTCGTCAGGTCATTCATTCCCCGGGCGCCGGTGCGGATGGCATTGATCAGCATGGTGGCGTCCTGCGTGATGATGGTCTCCTCGCGATTGTCGCGCTGGGCATTCATGCCGATGGGCAGCACCCCGATGATGGCCACGAGGGCGAACCCGATGATGGCGAGGCAGATCGCGATCTCAATCATGGTGAAAGCGGAGGCGGGGCGGAGCGAGGAGCGAGAAGCGAGGAGCGAGCGGGCCACCGAGGCGGCAGGCTCATTCCGCATTCCGCATGCTTCATTCCGCATGGAGCTGGAGGAAAATAGTTTCATTGCACTTTTTGCTGGCGCAGCGTGGCGCGGCCGGTGAGCCGGTCAATCCAGACAATATTGAACATGGAGCTGGTGCTGTTGCCGGACGGGTTCTCGGTAAAATCCGCCGCCGCCAACTGGAGGTTTTTATTGGCATCCACCGCATGGCCGACGGTGCCTTGCGCCAGCGGGATACATTCGTCCTGTGAAGCAATCACTTCGCCGGCGGAAGTCCTTACAACAAGCTGGCCGAGATAATTGAAAGCGACGTAAGGCAAAAGAATATAGCTGTTTGTTTCAGTCGGAAATGGCAGGGCATTTGTGCTAAAAGAATTGATCGGATAACTAGCATTGATGGAATAATCAATGATCGGATAGGAATTGTAGCCACGAGAACCAGGGTAGGGAGCGTAATTGTGATAAGGCCAATAAACCGTGTTGAATTTATTCGTGGCGATGAACGAGCCCTCAGGCAGGGATTTCCAGTCAGATAGGTAACGGGGAACGCCCTGCCCCGGCTGGTCGCCCACCGAGCGCAACGAAACGAAGGTATAGCCGGAACATTGCTTGTCCAAAAGATTGGTGCCGACCTCCTTTTGCAAAGCTGAAAGATTATTCCACCAAGTTGAGCCGCCGCCGAACAGCCAGAAATTTGCCGGCACAAAAACCATATAGACCGTGGTGCGCTGGCTGACGGCCAGCTGGCGGGCGCGGCCGACATCGTCCAGCAACTGGCGGGCCGCGCTGACCTGAACCTGGGACTTGCCGATGTTTTTCAGCGCCGGCACGGTCAATCCGGCGAGAATGCCGATGATGGCAATGACGACGAGCAGCTCGAGCAGCGTGAAGGCCGCAACATTTCGAACGCTCCTGCCAGCGATGACGTTTTGGGATGGATGGATGACTTTCACAGTTTTACTGCTGCCAACTCAGGACGTTGTCCTTGTTCACACCGATGTTTGCCTTGATGCCTGAATTAATTTCCCCATCCTGACCAGCAGACCAGACCATGACTTTGCCATGAAATTGAAAGTTATCTGTATTTCCACCAGCAGTAGGATTAAATAACCCGTTGTATCCCGTCTGGCCGCCGCTTTGGGAGACGGCTTGCCTTGAATAGAAACTGTCACCGGTTTGCTCGTCGTAATTCAAATCCATGCTGATGACGTAAGGATTGCCCCACGGATCGCGATAGACCAAGTCCGTGCCAACCCCCGAATCAGTCGTATTGGGAACCATTTTGGCTTTGAGGTATTTCACCTGCTTGGGATTTTTTTGGTGGTTGATATTTACAACGGCGGCGGGAAAAAGTGCGTTGTCGGTGATGTCCATCAAAATGGCGATCACTTCGGAGTTGGCCGTGCCGCCCAGCAACGTGCCGCTGTGGGTGAAATCACTCCCCGCCAGCACAGCGGTATTTTGGGAGTTGGTGGAAACCGGAAAGCGCCCGTAATCCATGTCGTAGGCGTTGATGGCATTGACGATGTCGGCGATTTCGGTCTTGGCTTTGGCTCTTTGCGCAGCGATTTTCGCCCGCACCACTGCCGGCAGCAACAGCCCGGCGAGGATGCCGATGATGGCGATGACCACGAGCAGTTCAATCAGGGTGAAACCGGAGGCGCTTCCGGTCGGGGATTTCCGATTTCCGATTTTTTTCATGGGTTGGACAAGGTTTTGGCGCCGGAGAGGATGCGGCAAAATAGCGGGTCCGGGCAATGGTTTTGCGGGCGCGCCCCGGCGGACGGCCAGCCCCCGCCGCAGCGTGATGGCCGGGCAGAACGAGCAGTCATGCCACTCGATGGCGAGCGAGCATTTCCGGCAATCCGGACCGTTGAAAAGATTTGCGGACATAGCAAAGCAATCCTCATGGCAGCGGGCTGTTGATCTGCACCTGCCGGCTCCAGTTGCAGATGAGATAGGTTTTCCCGCTGATGAGCAGTTTAATCCACAGGTCATAGGAACCGGGATTGTTGACGCCGGGATAACGGTAGCGGAACGGGTTGACATCCACCGCGAGCAACGGGGCGTAGCCCGAATCCGGCCCGCGCACAGAGGTGACGAGCACGGTGGTCGGAACGTTATTATTGGTCACCGGATAGAAATACCGGTTGGGCTTCAGGCCGGGCAGAAAATTTTTAGCCAACACCGCATCCTCGCCACTGCCTTTGGTGCAATTGACAAATCCGGCCACACCGTAGGCAGCCTGCACGTCATTGCCGGGATTGCTGATGGGAATCCGAGAACTGCCGTCCAGCGTAACGAAATAAGCGCCATTGTTCGTCACACCGGACAACTCATAATAAAGCGGCGGCAACAAAAAATTGTTCGTATTGGCCGGCGGATAAAAACCGTATTTGGCCTTGTAGCTATCGAGGGCGGCGGCGATCTGCTCCAGCTCACCGCTGGCGGTCCGCCGGAACTGGGTGCGCTTGACACCGTTCAACGCGGAAACGGTAAAGCCCGCGATGACGGCGATGACGGCGATGACCACGAGCAACTCAATCAGGGTGAAGGCCCGGGCCTTTTCGATGTTCGATTTTCGATGTCCGATTTTTTTCATTTCAATTCCTGCTCCATCCGCTCGCTCAACCATTGCTTGATCATGCTCTGGTAGTTCAAATACCGCGCCCGGGCCAGGCGCTTGATGCGCGCCAGCATCCGCGGATCAAACCGCAGGGTGACGGTGACGGATTCCGACGATTCGGCGCTGTCCGAAACCGCCGCCTCCATGAGGCGCAACGCCGGCCGGTTTTCCGACCAGAACGCCGCCTCGGAATCTTCGCTGTCGAAGATCGGCACGTCCTCCCAATGGGCAAAAATTTGCACGGTTAAATCGGTTCACGGAGCAAGCGTTTGATCCATTTTTCGCTGATAGAAGAAGCGCTCCTCCGGTTCGAACGGCCGCGCCAGGAGCACGCGGACCTGCCGGCCATTGGTGCGATACACGCTGTAAACCCCGGTGCCACCGGCGGACATCCCGAGATTGAAGAACCGCGCCTGCACCCCAAACCGGGGGGAATCCGGCAACAACCGGACGGCAAACGGATCCTCAAACGACTCTTCTATTTCCCGTTGGATCAAAGAACCAAGCTCAAAAGGCGGATTATTCCAGTCGAAATCCATAAGGGATCAATGGTCTATAATTCGCCCACGCAATGTGAATACAATGTATTTACACAGGGAGGCGGGTTTTGTCAACTTTTGGCGCAAAAAAGCCGGAAATGGAATTATTCCTTTTTTCCGCCACCTTCAGGATTATCACCACTCAAATTACTGATCATGGCGATGAGCGGCAGGAACATCGCGATGACGATGCTACCGACGATGACAGCCAGAAAAATAATCATGATGGGCTCCAGCAACGAGGTCATGGCGGCCACGGCATTATCCACCTCCTCATCGTAACCGTCGGCGATGCGCAGCAACATTTCCGGCAGGGCGCCGGTCTGTTCGCCGACGTCCACCATGCTAACCACCATCGGGGGGAAGACATTGGAACTTTCGAGGGTGGCGGTGATGGTCTCACCCTCCTTGACGGCGTCGTAAACCTGCGCCACGGCGTTGGAGATGATGACATTGCCGGCCGTTTCCTTGACGATGTTGAGCGCCTGAAGAATCGGCACACCGCTGCTGACGAGCGTGCCGAGGGTGCGCGCAAACCGCGAGATGGCGACCTTGCTGACAACCGGCCCGACCGCCGGCATGATCAGCTTGAACTTATCCCAAATCCGGCGGCCAAATTTCGTCTTGATGAACAGCAAAAACAAAACCACGACCACGGCCGTGGCGCCCATGGTGGCCATAATGTTGAGCCGGATGATATCGCTGACGGCGAGCACAAAGAGGGTGAACCCGGGCATCTGGACCCCCATGCCGGCAAACACGTCCTTGAATTTCGGCACGACGAAGCACATCAGCAAGATCATGATGCCCACGGCCACGATCAAAACGGCCACGGGATAGAACATCGCCGCCTTGACCTTGCCCTTGATCTTCTGGGCCTTTTCGGAAAATTCCGCGAGCCGTTTCAGCACGACTTCCAACACACCGCCCAGTTCGCCCGCCTTGACCATGTTGATGAACAGGCGGTTGAAAACCTTGGGATGCTGCGCGAGCGCCTCGGAAAAAGTGCTGCCGCCTTCAATCGAAGTGGCCAGCTCGGCCAGGATGCCTTTCAACGTCCGGTTGCGCTCCTGCTTTTCCAGCACGCGCAAACCGCGGAGCAGCGGCAGACCGGCGTCCACCAGCGTGGCCAGCTGACGGGTGAAGGTGGTCAGCACCTTGGGCTTCACCTTGCCGCCGAGACCGGGAATCTTGAGATTGAAATTGAGCGCCCCGCCTTTTTTCCCGCCCGCCCGGGATTTGCCAGCGCCTTTGCCCTTCTTGGCGGCGGCCGCCTTTTCCTCCTTGCCCGCCTCGACGATCTTCGTCGGGAACAAACCCATCTCCTTCACGCGCCCGATGGCCTCGTTCTGGCTGCCGACTTCAAGGGTGCCCTTGGTTTCATTGCCACGGGCATCGAGGGCTACATAATTATACTTCGGCATGATGAATCAGGTGTATTTGACGACTTCCTCAATGGTTGTATCACCCTCAAAGATGCTGCGCAAGCCGTCTTCGCGCAGCGTGACCATGCCCAGCTCCACGGCCTTCTGCCGCACGACCACGGTCGGAGCGCGCTCATTGATCAAAGTGCGGATGGGATCAGAAATGACCAGCAGCTCGTAAATGCCTTTGCGCCCCTTGTAACCGGTGTCGTTGCAAGTCGAACAACCGCGGCCATAATTAAAAACCTTGTCGCCCAAATCATGCGGCGAAAGCCCCAGCAGCGCCAATTGCTGCTCCGTGGGCTCGAACGGGGTGCGGCAATTTTTGCAGCTCGTGCGCACCAGCCGCTGGCCCAGCACCGCCATCAACGTTGAAGAAATCAGAAACGGCTCCACGCCCATATCCACCAGACGCGTGACGGCGCCGGGCGAATCGTTCGTGTGCAGCGTGCTCAAGACCAAGTGGCCGGTCAGCGACGCCTGGATGGAAATCTGGGCCGTCTCCAGATCGCGCATTTCACCCACCATGATGATGTCCGGATCCTGACGCAGGAACGACCGCAACGCCTTGCCGAAGGTCATGCCCATCGCCTCGTTCACCGCGACCTGCATGATGCCGTCAATATCGAATTCCACCGGGTCTTCCGCCGTGAGCAGCTTGGAATCAATCGTATTGACCCGCGCCAAGCAGGAATACAGCGTGGTGGTCTTGCCGGAGCCGGTCGGCCCCGTCACGACGAAAATCCCATTCGGGCGCAGGATGACTTCCGTGACGAAATCAAAAACGTATTTGGGAAAGCCGAGCGATTCAATCTCCAGGCTCATCGCGCTGCGGTCCAGCACGCGCAACACCACGGATTCACCAAACGCCGTCGGCAAGGTGCTCACGCGCAAGTCCACCACGCGGTTGGCAGCCCGCATGGTGATGCGCCCGTCCTGCGGCAAACGGCGCTCCGAGATATTCAGGTTCGCCATGACCTTGATGCGCGAAACCACCGCGAGCGCCAGCCGCTTGGGCGGCGGCGACATCTCATAAAGCGCGCCGTCCACGCGATAGCGGATGCGGAACTCCGTCTCAAACGGCTCAAAGTGAATATCGCTCGCGCGGTCAATCACCGCCTGCTGCAAAATCAAATTGACGAACCGGACGATCGGCACCTGGTTGGCCAGATCCTCGGCCGCCTTGGCGTCCTCGCCGGCCAGATCCACCTCGCGGGCAATCCCCTCATCGTCACTTAACTCCTTGAGAATATCGGTGAAATTTTCGGTCTCGACCTGGCCGTAAGACTTGTCAATCCCGCTCAACACGTCCGCCGGGTCGGCCACGACAATCTGCACATCGCACTTCGCCGCGAACTGGATTTCATCCGCCTTGGCCGGATCCAGCGGCTCCACCAACGCCACCTGCAACACCCCGTTTTCAAACGCCACCGGCAGACATTGATACATCTGCGCAACCTTCGCGGGGAGCTTCTGCAAAACGTCCGGCGAAATATCCCGGCCCTTCAACTTCACGACGGAGGTGCCGAGCGCCGTCGCCATCGCATGCAGGATGGCATCCAGCTTCATGATGCCGAAATCCTGCAACACCTGGATGGCCGGCGCCGAGTTGCGCTTCAACTCCGCCGCCGCTTCCTCATATTGCAGATCGTCCATGAGCCCCTGCCCATGGATGAGCGACAGCAGCGGATTGGAAAATTCTTCAGGCATGAAACAAATTATTTCTTCTTGCCGTCGTTCTTGCCGACGGCCTGCGCCAGATCCAGTTCCTGCAACTTGGCCATGATCGTGGTCGGGTCCTGCGACTTATTGATGACCTCCTCGCGGGCGATCATGCCAGCCAGGTATTTATCAATCAGGAACGAGTCCAGCGTCACCATGCCGTATTTCATGCCGGTCTGAATGTCCGACTGGATGCGGAACGTCTTGTTATCGCGGATGAGCGCGGCGATGGACGGCGTGTTGATCATCACCTCGAACGCCGCCACGCGGCCCGGCTTGTCGATGCGCGGAATCAGCAACTGCGAAATCACCGCCTGCAACACGGTCGAAAGCTGGATGCGCACCATTTCCTGCTGGTTGGTGGGAAACGCGTTGGTCAGACGGTCGATTGTCTTGGCCGCGCCGGTCGTATGCAGCGTCCCGAAGACCAAGTGGCCCGTTTCCGCCGCCGTGATCGCGGCCTCGATGGTTTCCAAGTCGCGCATTTCGCCGACCAGAATCATGTCCGGATCCTGGCGCAGGGCGCGGCGCAACGCCTCGGCAAAGTTGGGAACGTCCACATGCACTTCGCGCTGGGTGATGAGCGCCTTCTTCTGCTTGTGGTAATACTCGATCGGATCCTCAATCGTGATGAGGTGAACCTCCTCGCGCGTTTCGTTGACGATGTTCAGCAACGACGCCAGCGTGGTGGTCTTGCCGGAACCGGTCGGGCCGGTGACCAGAATCAGACCGCGCGGTTTGAACAGCAGCTCCTTGATGGATTCCGGCATGCCGATCTGCTCGAACGTGAGCATCTTGCTCGGAATCTGGCGGAGCACCATGCCGAAGTTGCCCTTTTCCTTGAACACGCTGACGCGGAAGCGCGCCGCCTCGCCGAACGCAAACGCGAAGTCCGCGCCGCCGCGCTCGCGCACCTGCTGGATGTGCTCCTCGGACGTGATGCTGCGCATCAGCTCCTCCGCATCTTCCGGCTTGAGCGCCGGGCCCTCCACGCGGTGCAGAATGCCGTGAACACGAATCGTCGGCGCACAGCCGACCCGGATGTGCAAATCGGAGGCGCCTTCCGACACCACCAACTGCAGCAAATCTGACATGGAATAGGACATAAAAATTAAAAGCGGAAAGCGGAAAGCGGAAAGCGGACACCGCCCACGCCCGCGCAACCGGTTGTTCCGCGCCGCCGGATTGTTTTAATATTCATCATGCTAAATTCATCCGGCCAAAATCACGCTTCATCGCCCACGGTTGCGCGGATGACTTCTTCCGGCGTCGTCATGCCGGCCAGCACCTTGCGGATGCCATCCTCGCGCAGCGTCCGCATGCCCATCTCGCGGGCGCGGGCGCGGAGCACGTTCGTCGGCACGCGATCATAAATCAATTTCCGCGCGTCATCATCCACCACGAAAATTTCAAAGATGCCCATGCGGCCGCGGTGGCCCGTGTTGTTGCAGTTCGAACAGCCGCGGCCTTTCTGCACGTTGGCGTTCTTGACCTCCTCCGGCCGGAGGCCCATGGCGTTCAACTCGGCATCGGTCGGCGCATAAGGCGCCACGCACTTTTTACAGATTTTACGGACGAGACGCTGGGCCATGAGACAGCGGGTGGAGGAGGCCACGAGGAACGGCTTCACCCCGATATCAATCAAACGCGTGACAGCACCCGGCGCGTCGTTGGTGTGCAGCGTGGAGAAAACCAAGTGGCCGGTCAGCGAGGCATTGATGGCGATGGACGCCGTTTCCATGTCGCGAATTTCGCCGATCATCACCACGTTCGGCGCCTGGCGCAAAATGGCGCGCAACGCCATGGCAAAAGTAAAACCGACGATTTCATTGACCTGCACCTGGTTGATGCCGCCCAAAACATATTCGACCGGATCTTCCACGGTGATGATTTTCCGGTCGGGGCGGTTGATGAAGTTCAGGCAGGAATACAACGTCGTGGTCTTGCCGGAACCCGTCGGGCCGGTCACCAGCAGAATGCCGTCCGGCAACGCGATGATGCGCTCGAAGGTCGCCTGGTCGTCGCTTAAAAAGCCCAACTCCGGCAGACCGAGCTTCAAACCTTCCTTGTCCAAAATACGCATCACGATGCTCTCGCCGTGATTCGTCGGCAGGCAGGAGACGCGCAAGTCAATCAGCTTGGTGCCCACCTTGGACTGGATGCGGCCGTCCTGCGGAACCCGGTGTTCGGAGATGACCATGCCGGCCTGGATTTTCAAGCGGGCAATAATCGGCGCCTGCAGGCGTTTCGGCGCCTTGCCCGGAATTTCCTGCAACACGCCGTCAATGCGATAGCGCAGGCGGAATTTTTTTGCCAGCGGTTCCAGATGAATATCGGAAGCCCGCAGCTTGAACGCGTCGACGATGATGGAATCCACCAGCCGGATCAGGGGCGCGTCTTCCGCCGCCGGCCCCTCCTCCACCACGCTTAATTCGGCATTTTCATCATCGAGCTCCTTGATGACATCCTTGAAGATGCCGGCGTCCTTCGACTTTTTCTCGGAACCGTAATACTTGTTCAGCGCGGCCTCAATTTCCGGCTCCGACGCCACGCGGACCTCAATCTCCGTCCGCAGCAGATGCGTCAGCGAATCAATCGTATTCAGGTCGGAAGGATCGGCGATGGCCACCGCCAACCGGCTTTCGTTTTTAAAAACCGGGACGACGCGATATTTTTTGGCGACCTCACGCGGCACCATGGCAATAACCTCATCGTCGATCTTCAGGTTCGCGAGGTGAACCACTTCGGCGCCGAACTGCGCGGACTTGGCCTGCGTGACGTCGCCGGGCCGGATGGCTTTGTTGGCCACCAGCAAATCCACCACCCCCACGCCGGCGGCGGAGGCTTCCTCGCGGGCGCGGGCAACCTGTTCGGCATCGGTGAAGCCGAGGTCAACCAGCAGGTCCAATAAATAATCGTCTTTTTCTGCCACGAAATTTTGGGCGCGCCACTTACTATTAAATTCAGGGGTGCGCCGGCGGAAAGATTTTCATTTACCGTTGCAAAAGTCAATGCGGACTAACGGCTAACATTTGAAAAAATGCCCGCCAGCCCATCCCGAAGAAGCTCTTTTAGCCCGCCGGCGGCAGCGCGCCGGCCGAAGTGGTTTTACGACTAAAGCGCTGCTGCACCCTTTCCAAATAGAGATAAATCACCGGCGTGATATAGAGCGTCAGCAATTGGGATACAATCAGGCCGCCCGAAACCGCCAAACCCAGCGCCCGGCGGGATTCGCCGCCAGCCCCCAACCCCAGCGAGATGGGCAGCGACGCCATCAGCGCGCACATCGTGGTCATCATGATGGGCCGGAACCGCAGGAGGCAGCCCTCGAAAATCGCGTCATAAGGTTTTTTGCCGTGATGCTGCGCGTCAATCGCAAAATCAATCATCATGATGGCATTTTTCTTCACGATACCGACGAGCATAATCAGGCCGACAAAGCCATAGATGTTCAGATCCAGGCCGAACAGCATCAACGTGACCAGCGCGCCAAAGCCCGCCGAAGGCAGGCCGGACAAAATCGTGAGGGGATGAATGAAACTTTCGTAGAGAATCCCGAGGATGATGTAGATCACCAGCACCGACATGAGCAGCAGAAAACCGAGGCCGGCCAGGGAGGATTGAAACATCGCCGCCGTGCCCTGGAAGCTCGCCGAAATCGTCGCGGGCATATTCAGCTCGGCCTGCAACTCCCTGACTTTGTCCACCGCCGTGCCCAGCGCGACCCCGGGCACCAGATTGAAAGAAACCGTCACCGACGGCAACTGGCCGACGTGCGAAATGGTCATGGGCCCGACCCCGCGCGCGAGCCGGGCCACGGCGCTCAACGGAACCAGCTTGCCGCTCGCCGAGGTGATATAGAGCCGCGCCAGCGCATCGGGGTCGCGCTGAAATTCCGGCAGCACCTCAAAGATGACCCAGTATTGCGCGAGGTCGCCATAAATCGTCGAGGCCTGCCGCGAGCCGAACGCGTTGTAAAGGCCGTTCTCAATCTGCTGCGCGGTAACCCCGAGCGACGAGGCCTTGTCGCGGTCAATATCCACGATGACCTGCGGATTGGCGAGCTGCAGGTCGCTGGTCACGTCCTGAAAAACATCCTTCTGCCCGGCGATTTTCGACATCAGCACCGGCGCCCACTGAAACAACTCCTGCGTGTCGGTGTCCTGCAAGCTGAATTGATACAACGCCTTGGTCAGCGAGCCCCCCAGACGGATGGCGGGCGGCAATTGCGGAAACACCTTCAAGCCGGGAATCTGCGCGAACTGCTTCCGCAAATCCTGGACAATTTCCCCCGCGCTTTGCCGGCGTTCGCCACGCGGCTTGAGGCGCATGAAGATGCGGCCCTGATTGCCACTGATCACGGAGCCACCCATGCCGACCGACGACATGAACGCGGCGACGTTCGGGTTGGTGGCGACAATGCCGGCCGCCAGCTGCTGGTGCGCCTTCATCGCCTCAAACGAAATATCCTGCGCCGCCTCGGTGATGCAGAAAATCTGGTTCGTGTCCTCGTCCGGAAACAAGCCCTTGGGAATCACAACAAATAAAACCGCCGTGGCCACAAACGTCGCCACCGCCACGCCCAGCGTGACCCGGCGATGTTTCAGCGCGGCGCGCAAGCTGCGTTCATAAAGCGAACGAACGCGCTCGAAGAACCGTTCCAAAGCATTGTAAAGCCCCCCGTGTTTTTCCTCGCGGACGGCATGGATGAACCGGCTGCACATCATGGGCGTGAGCGAAAGGGAAACGAACCCGGAAATCAGCACCGCGCAGATGATGGTCACGGCGAATTCATGCAGCAGCCGGCCCAGCAGCCCGCTCATGAACAGCACCGGGATGAACACCGCCGACAGCGACAGCGTCATCGAGATGATGGTGAAGCCGATTTCCTTCGCGCCGCGCAAGGCCGCCGCCATGGGCGGCTCGCCGTTTTCCATGTGGCGCACGATGTTTTCCAGCATCACGATGGCGTCGTCCACCACGAAGCCGACCGACAGCGTCAGCGCCATCAGCGAAAGATTGTCGAGGCTGTAGCCGGCGAGCTTCATCGCCGCGAACGTGCCGACGATGGACATCGGCAGGGCCAGGCTGGGAATGACCGTCGCGGAAACATTCCGCAGGAAGACGAAAATCACCATCACCACCAGGCAGACGGTCAGCATCAAGGTTCTTTCCACATCCAAAACCGACTGGCGGATGCTTTGCGAGCGGTCGAAAATCAAATCAATGTTCACGGCCGCCGGAATCGCCGCGCGCAGCTTGGGCAACTGCTTTTTAATCTCGTCCACGACGGCGACCGTGTTGACGCCCGGCTGACGCTGCACCGTGAGCACAATGCCACGCGTCCGGCCAAACCACGCGGCGACCTTGTCGTTTTGCACGCCGTCAATCACATTGGCGACTTCCTGCAGGCGCACCGGATTGCCGTTGCGATACGCGACGATGAGCGGGCGGAACGCGGCGGCGTTTTTCAACTGGCCGTTTGCCTGAATCGTAAATGCCTGGTGCGTGCCGTAAAGCGTGCCGAGCGGCTGGTTGACATTGCCGGCCGCGACCGCCTGCTCGACCGTGTCAATGCCGAGACCGTAAGCGGCCAGCTTGTTCGGATCCACCTGCACGCGGACGGCAAACTGCTGCGGGCCAAACACTCCGACCTGCGCGACGCCATTAACCATCGAGATGCGCTGCGCAATCAAATTCTGCGCATAGTCATCCACCGTCGAGAGCGGCAAGGTGGCGGACGACATGGCGAGAAATAAAATCGGCGAATCAGCCGGATTGACCTTTTGATACGTCGGCGGCGCGGGCATATCCTGCGGCAACTGCCGCGACGCCTTGGTGATAGCGGCCTGCACGTCCTGCGCCGCGCCATCAATATCGCGGTCGAGCGAAAACTGAATCGTGATCTGCGAGATTCCCTGCGCGCTGACCGAGGTCATGGAATCCACGCCCGCGATGGTGGAAAGCTGTTTTTCCAGCGGCGTCGCCACGGCGGAAGCCATCGTGGTGGGACTCGCGCCCGGCAAGCCGGCGCTCACCTGGATCGTCGGAAAATCCACGCTCGGGAGATCGCTGACCGGCAACCCGCGGAAACCAAATATCCCGAAAATCAAAATCGCCGCCATGACCAGGGTGGTCATCACGGGGCGGCGGATGAAAATTTCCGAGATGTTCATGGCGAATAAAAATTAAAAAACAACCAGCGTTCAACAACCAACATCCAACATCCAACATCCAACATCCAACAACCAACATCCAACAACCAACATCCAACAACCAACATCCAACAACCAACATCCAACAACCAACATCCAACATCCAACATCTAGCATCTAGCGTTCAACCGACTTTGCCGGATGGGCGGCGGCGTTCGTTCAGAGCGTTCCGTTTGGCGGTTTGAATGCTTGAATAGAAAATGCGGATGAGTTCATCCACTTCGCTTAACACAAACAGCAACGCAGTTTCATCTTTCGCCCAGCCGCGGCGTTCCATCAGCCGCGCCCAGCGGCGGGTTTCGCGCAGTTCCTTTAGACAGATTTTCAGCTTGTGGATGAAATCGTCGCGCGACTCAGCGTCCTCGGCCTCGCCGTGATACGGATACGGCGCGGTGCCGGAGCGCAGAACCTGTCCGGCAACATGCTTGCCGGGGCGAGTGGCGGGCAATTTTTCGGAGAGGTCAATGATGGCGGAAGCAAATTCCAGCAGCCGATCCTCCAGATCGAATTTACGTTTGTCCCCAATGCCTTCATTGTATTCCAAAACCTCCGCCGCCGCCTCATCGGGCGTTGAAGGTTGAAGGTTCGAGGCCGGAGTTTTCCTCATTCGTTTTTGAAGCTGACCGGCACGCCCGGAGCGAGCCGGAGTTGTCCATCCGTCACCACCATTTCCCCCACGCGCACGCCGGAGGCAATGACGGTTTCACCTTTAACCGTCACCGAAGTTTTCACCGCCCGCTGTTCGACCGTCTGGTCCGGCTTCACGACGAAGACGAACTGACCGTTCTGACCGTTCTGCACCGCCTGGGACGGCACGACCACGGCATTCTTCAACTCGTCGAGCTGGAGGGCGAGCTGCACAAACTGGCCGGGCCACAATCTCCCGTCGGTGTTCGGAAATTTCGCCTTGAGCAGAATCGTTCCCGTCGTCGCATCCACCGAATTGTCCACAAATGACAATTGACCCTGCGGCGGTTCGCCGGTGAGGTTTTCAAAACTGGCGAAGACCGTGAGCGTGCGACCGCGCATCTGCTTCTGGATTTCCGGCAAGTATCTTTCCGGCACCGCGAACGCGGCGTAGATCGGGTGAATCTGGTTGATGGTCAGCAGCACATCGTCCGGCGCCTTGACGACATTGCCGGCATGAAAAGACAACCCGCCGGTGCGACCGTCAATCGGCGCACGGATTTCGCAGTATTGCAGATTCAGCTCCGCATTGGCCACCGCCGCCCGGTCGGCGGCCACGGTGCCGACGAGCGCGTCCATCGTCACTTTGGTGGTGTCAAACTGATCCGGGGCAATCAGTTTTTGCTCGAACAGCTTGCGGTCGCGCGCCAGCTGGATGCGGGCGTTTTCCAACTGGGCCGCGTCGCGCGACAAACTGCCCTGGGCCAGCGTCAGCGCCGCCTGCGCCGGCCGCGGGTCAATCGTGAACAACAAATCGCCCGCCTTGACCTCCTGCCCCTCCTGAAAATTCACCGTGCTGATGACCCCGCCGATTTGCGGACGGATGGTGACGCTCAAAACCGGCGTGACGTGGCCGACGGGGGACGGGCTGATCATCACCGGCATGGTCCTGGCCGCCGCCTGCGCCGCCAGCACCGGCACGGGCGCGGCGGTTTTGGCGGCATTGCCGGGGGAGCAGCCGCCCGCCAGAATCAACAGGGGCAAAACCACGGCACAAAGATAAATTAAATTTTTCACGGTTGCTTTGAATTGTTTCGCCACCACTTCGACCAGACGGCATTCCGCCGAAACGGTTTCAGGAAAATTGCCAACCCGGTGAAAATTCCGAACAGGCGATGAAAAAACCGCAGGCGTCAGGCGGCCGGCGGCGGCGGGCCGGGGCGGTTCAGATTCAGATCCTCAATTTCGTGCATCATTTTTTCCGCCGCTTCCTGCGAAAGACTGTGCGAAACGGAGATGCCAAACTGTTGCTTGAGATACTCATCCAACCGCAGCCATTTTCCCTGAAATTTAACCTGCCCGGTCCAGGCGCAGATGGTGACAAATTCCTGCAACTTTTCCAGCCGCAACAAAATGACCACCACCAGGATCAAGGCCAGGGCCACGGCGCCAATCAATACCAACGCCATGATCTGCGTATACACCGCATCCGACTCGGCCGACTGCTGCTGCTGGCTCAACAAGCGCTGCTGCTCCTCGTGGGCCTGAAACATCACGCGCCGCACCTGCTCCAGCTTCAATCTTCCCCGCTGGGTCACCGTCACCACGGACCCATTGGTTGCATTCACGCCGACAACAACGGCCGTAGCCGGGTCAAACACCAAATCCGAATCCACCATTTTCTCCAGCATCGCCAAATTGGATTGCTGGGCGGCGTTGTCATGCGTCAGTTTTTTCAACTCGGCAATATCATCACGGATGGAGGCCAGCGACCGATGGTAAGGCTCCAGGTAATCCGACCGGCCCGTCAACAAATAGCCGCGCTGGTTGGCTTCGGTATCCACGATGTGCGCGTGCGTCTGCTCAAACAGGTCCAGCACCTTGTAAGTCTGCATGACCCAGTTGAAGGAATTGCTGAATTGCCCGCTGGATTGATGCACCAGCCAAGTCATCGCCAGCAGCGCCACCATCGGCAACGACAAGCCACACCAAAACAAAAACTTTTTCGTTTTCTGGGTCGGAATCATTTCCGTTAATCTATACCAATATTTCTCACAGCGCAGCTTTTTCTTTATGCCACGGGGTCGACTGCTCGTAGGCGTGCGCGATTTTCAAAAGCGAGGCTTCGCCGAACGGCTGGCCGAGCAACTGCAACCCGATGGGCAGCTTCGGGGCTTTCGTGAAGCCGCACGGAAGGCTGATACCGGGAATACCCGCGAGGTTGCAGGAAATCGTGAAAATGTCCGACAAATACATCTGCAAGGGGTCGCCAGATTTTTCGCCCGCCCGGAACGCCGCCGTCGGCGTCGTCGGCGTCACAATGGCATCCACTTTTTCGAACGCCCGGAGAAAATCGTTGCGGATGAGGGTGCGAACTTTCTGCGCCTGCAAATAATAGGCATCGTGGTAGCCGCTGCTCAAAACATAGGTGCCGAGAATGATCCGCCGCTTCACCTCCGGCCCAAAACCCGCGCCCCGAGTCCGGGCATAAAGCTCAATCGAATCCGCGCCCTCCACCCGGGCGCCGTAGCGGATGCCATCAAAGCGCGCCAGATTCGCCGATGCCTCCGCCGTGGCGATGATGTAGTAAGTCGCCACCGCGTAGTCGGTGTGCGGCAAAGAAATTTCCACAATCTCCGCGCCGAGCTCCGTAAATTTTTTCACAGCCGCATCCACAGCGGCTTTCACTTCCGGGTCGAGCCCGCCGATCAGGTATTCCCTGGGCAAGCCGAGCTTCAAGCCTTTGATGTCGCCAGTCAGCGCGGCGGCATAATCCGGCACCGGCTGGGGCACGCTCGTGGAATCGCGGGGGTCAACGCCGCTCAAAACGCCCAGCAACGTCGCGGCATCGCGCACGTCCTTGGTGAACGGCCCGATCTGGTCCAGCGAACTGGCGAACGCCACCAAGCCATAACGCGAAACGCGACCGTAAGTCGGCTTGAGGCCGACGCAGCCGCACAGCGCCGCCGGCTGGCGAATGGAACCGCCCGTGTCCGAGCCGAGCGACGCGAGGCACTCATCCGCCGCCACCGCCGCCGCCGAGCCGCCGGACGAGCCGCCAGGAATGCGCGTGGTATCCCACGGATTGCGCGTGAGGCCGAACGCGGAATTTTCCGTGGAGCTGCCCATCGCAAACTCATCCATGTTCAACCGGCCAAAAACAATCGCGCCCGCCGCCTTCAATTTTTCAATGACCGTCGCGTCGTAGGGCGAAATGAAGTTGCCGAGAATTTTCGACGCGCAATTCAGCGGCTGGTTTTTGACGGCGAGAACATCCTTCACCGCAATCGGCACGCCCAGAAGGCACCTAGCGGTGCGGCCACCTTGAGAAAGCTCCTTGTCAGCGGCGTCCGCCTGCGCCAACGCATCGGCGGCATCATGGCTGATAAAGGCGTGAATGGCTCCATCCACGCGGGCAATCTGATCGAGGCAAGCCTGCGTGGCTTCGCGAGCGGAGACTTCGCGGCGGGCCAACTTCGCGGTGAGTTCGGAAATAGTGAGTTGGTTGAGCATCGGGGTTTTAACCACAGATAAACACAGTCGGTTACATTGATTTAGACAAAGAGAAACTAATAAATTGTTGGTAAAACGATAGACTATTCGGGTAAAGCCGCCAGAATTTTCCGCTATCGGCGGCAGCTTTCACTTGCAGGCCGAAGGCCAACCGCGGCAGGATGATTGACTAACGGCACTGCCTTGACGGGATTGGAAAAGTTTAAACCGGTTAGCAGTTAGAGCGGTTTAACTATGGCTGCGGCCATTTTTTAAGCGACCGAGCGTTCGCCCCCACCCCGCCCGCTCCCAGCGGGAGCGGGATCAAGGGGGAGGGAGAAATTGCCGCCGGCGCAACGCGACGACAGCATTTTTGAAACGGCTCCAGGGTTAGCAGCAAGGCGTTTTTTAAAACTCCAATACGCACAAAGTCATTGATCCGATTAAGCAGAAGGGAGTTGGTAGCGCGCACGGGAATCGAACCCGTCTTCACGAATTGAGAATCCGTTGTCCTAGCCGATAGACGAGCACGCCAAGAGTGGAAAATACTAACCGCGAAAATCGCGAAGTCAATGCGCGGCTACGGCGTGACATCCTCGCCAAGTTCCACGTTCCAATAGGCGAGGTCCACAAAATGTTTCCAACTGTCGTGGCGGTGCAGCGTGAAGTTGATCTGCACAAACGGCCGCCATTTCGGGCGCTTAGGCTTGCGGACGAGATTCAGGCCCGCCTCGCTGGGCGTGCGGTTGGACTTGCGGGTGTTGCACGCGATGCAGGAGCAGACGATATTTTCCCACGTCGTCGGGCCGCCGCGGTCGCGCGGGGTGACATGGTCCAGGTTCAATTCGCTCCGGTCAAAAACCAGGCCGCAATACTGGCAGGTGTTCTGGTCGCGCTCAAAAATGTTGTGCCGCGTGAACTTCACTTCTTTCTTCGGCATCCGGTCATACAGGAAAAGCAGGATGATGCGGGGCACGCGGATGCGGAAGGAAATTGCGTGGATGGAATCATCCGACGACGCATCGGCGGAGACATCGCGCCACTCCTGAAAACTGAAGGTGCGGAAGGAGCCGTCGGGATTGTTCATCACCACCTGGGCCTGGCCCTGGAAGAGCAGCGTGAGGGCGCGGCGGGCAGTGCAGACGTTGACCGCCTGCCAGAGCCGGTTCAAAACCAAAACGTGCTGGTTCAACGCGGATTTCATGACGCAACTGGGCGGGACAATAACAAAACTGTTTCCGCCGGTCAACCATCCGACGAGTAACATTCCGGCGACATGGTTGCCAAATATTTTCCCTCTGGCATCATCACATCGCATGAAATTATTCTCGGCGACCATCCTGCTGATGCTGGCCCTGCTGGCGACCGCGCAAGCGCAGCAGCAGGCGGATGACAAATACATCGGGATTTACAACCTCATCCAGGAGGCCGACACCTTGGTCCGAGCCGGCCATCCAGACGACGCATTGGCGGTGTTGGCATCGGCTCAGGAGCAATTGCAGCGGCTGCAGAAACAATTTCCAAACTGGAGTCCCAATGTCGTCAACTACCGGCTTGCCGACCTTGCGCAAAAAATCACAACACTGAAAGGACTGGTTCCCGCTCCGATTGTCACCGCTCCGGCTGCCAGCAAACCCATTGAAGAACCCGCCAAAACATCCGTGGCGGCGGAGGCATTGCAAGCGCAGTGGCAGGCGGCGCAGGAGGTGATCGCCAACTTGCAGGCCAAATTAAAGGAAGCGCTCACCGCACAGCCCGCCGTGGTGGACGCAACGGAACTTAACCGTGCCCAGGAACAGATTCGCTGGCTCATGAAGGAAAATGAGCTACTAAAAGTCACCCGCTCGCAGGCGCAAAAAGTTGTCGTTGCCGACACCAATGCCATAGCAAAGGTCCGGCAGGAACTGGCGATTTCCACAAAAAAACACACCACCGAACAGGCGCTCGCCGCCAAACTCGCAGCAGAAAACGAAAAACTCCGCGCCAGTCTTTCCGGCACCACCAACGCCCATGCCGAAGCGCTGGCCAGGCTGAATCAACAGAACGCAAAACTTAAAGACCAAATTGCCGCCTTACAGGCCGCGCCTAAAAAAGCCCCAGCGCCATCCCCGTCGCCGGCGGAACTGGCCGACGCCCGCAAACAGATCGCCACGCTGAAAGACGCCGCCGCCAGCAGCGCGCTGGAAAAAGCCGCGCTGGAAAAAAAACTGCGCAAACAGGCCGACGAGTTTGAATCGCAACGCAAAGACTTTCGCCAGCAACTCGCGGCGGCGAACAAGAAAAAAACCGCCCAAAACAAATCGGCCGGCGCGGCGCAACTAGCCGCCCTGGCCGAGGAGGCAAAAATCCTGCGCTCGCGGGTGAGCGTGGCGGAATCCAAGCCGGCTCCTTACACGGCGCAAGAGCTGGCGCTGTTCCAGCAGAATGCGCCGGCGACCGCCAATCCCGAACCCACCCGGCGCCCCATCCAACAATTGCCCGCCGGCTCCGCCGAACTGGTGGCCTCCGCGCAACGGCATTTTGCCAACCACGAATTTGACGAGGCGCAGGCGGACTATATTAAAATCCTCAAACGCGACCAGAACAACGGACTGGTGCTGGCCAATCTGGCCACGATTGAATTGCAGCAGGGCAAACTCGCCGAGGCGGAAAAACACATCGTGGCCGCCGTGGCGCAAAACCCGGATGACCCCTATAATCTTTCCACCCTCGGCTACTTAAAATTCCGGCAGGAAAAATATAACGACGCCTACAACGTCCTAAGCCGCGCCGCCGAAATTGACGCGCATAATCCGGAAATCCAAAACTACCTCGGCGTGACCTTGAGCCACAAAGGGCTGCGACCGCAGGCGGAAGCGGCCTTGCGCCGGGCCATCCAACTCTCGCCGAACTACGCGCCGGCGCACAACAATCTCGCCGTGATATATTTGAGCCAGGAAAACCCGGTGCCGGCGCTCGCCCGCTGGCATTACCAAAAGGCGATCGACTTGGGCCAGCCCCGCAATCCCGAGCTGGAAAAAATGCTCGCCGACAAAGGCGCGCCGGTGACCGCGCCGTGAAAATTTTAAATTACAAACAAAGGAAGAGGCGGCTGCCTATTATTTACTGTTGGGCGTCACCAGCCTTTCGGGCATGGAACACAACAAAAACAAAGGCAATACAGTTCCTCGCGATAGCGGTCGCACTTGTCATTTGCGGTTGCCAGCGACAGACACAGGTCTCTGGTTCGATGCAGCCCACCATCGGGCCCGGAGAAAAAGTCACGGTAAATTACTTTGCTTATGCGGTTGGCAAACCGAAACGATGGGACGTTGTGGCATTCGAGCCTCCGGTATTCACCAATCAGATTTGGCTCGCGCGAGTTATCGCACTACCGGGGGAAAGCGTATCGTTTGCTTCTGGCGGCATAGCCATCAACAGCCAGCCGCTGGCGCTTCCGGCGCACATCACGAATATTGTTTATGTGTCGCTCGACTACCCGACGTTTACTGAGTATAAAAACCGCATTGCGTCTCCCCTGGTAGTGCCGAAAGATTGCTACTTTGTTTTGGGTGACTGCTCCACCAACTCTTACGACAGTCGTTTTTGGGGAGGCTTGCCCCTCACCAACATCCTAGGGAGAGTGAGAAGCAAATGACGACGCCAGCAGGACAGGCTGCACGGACAGTTATCTTTTGCATCTACAAAGAATTTCGTGCGTTCTCGACAGTTTCCCCTTCAGTTGCTAGCGTTGCCCCATGAATTTTCTCGTCACCGGCGGCGCGGGCTTCATCGGCTCGCACGTTTGCGAACGCCTCCTCCGCGACGGCCACCGCGTCTGGGCCTTCGATGACCTCAACGATTTTTACGACCCGCAAATCAAGCGCCGCACGCTGGCGGACATCCAGTCGCTTGGCCAGCCGTTCACCTTTGTCCCCGGCGACCTCACGGATGCCGGCGCGGTGAACGCCCTGTTTGCCGCCACGAAATTTGACCAGGTCATCCACCTCGCCGCCCGCGCCGGCGTCCGGCCGAGCCTGGAGCAACCCGCACTTTACCAGCGGGTCAACGTGGAAGGCACGGTCAACATCCTCGAAGCCGCGCGCAAAACCGGCTGCAAAAAAATCACCATCGCGTCGTCCTCATCCGTCTATGGCATGAACGCGAAGGTGCCGTTCAGCGAGAGCGACCCGATTTTTTCCGCCGTCTCGCCCTACGCCGCGAGCAAGCTGGCGGGCGAGGCGCTCGGCCACGTTTACCATCACATCTACGGCCTGGACGTGGCGATGCTGCGGTTCTTCACAGTGTACGGCCCCCGCCAACGGCCCGACCTCGCCATCCACAAGTTCACGAAGCTGATTGATGCCGGCCAGCCGATCCCCGTCTTCGGCGACGGCAGCACGGCGCGCGACCACACGTTCATCACGGACATTCTGGAAGGCATCCTCGCCTGCACGCGCAAGGAATTCGGCTTTGAAGTTTTCAATCTCGGCGAATCGCAGACGGTGAAACTCTCCGAGCTCATCGCGCTCATCGAATCGGCGCTCGGCAAGAAAGCGGTCATTGACCGCCAGCCGCTTCAGCCCGGCGATGTGCCGATCACCTACGCCGACATTTCCAAGGCAAAAAAGATGCTCGGCTACAATCCGCAGGTGAAAGCGGCCAAGGGAATCCCGCTCTTCGTGGAATGGTTCCGCAATAGCCAGAAGACGGTCTAAGCGTTTTCAGTCAATGCGCAGCATCAGGCATGGGAGCAAACCGCTCCCCCACCCCAGGTCCCGCAAGCGACAAGATTTCTCTAATGGCGGGAGATCCGGACCGGGACCGCTAAGGATGATGGGGAATCACCGGCATGATCGGCCGACAATCCCGATCATTTTTCATTCAAGATTTCGAGCCGTTCTGAAGTAAAATCACAAAGTCATTATGACCGATAACGAAAACAAATATTGGGCGTTCCTCAGTTACAGCCAACAGGATAATCGCGAGCAACGCTCAGACACGTCAGCGGCGAGCCACCTGTGCTGGGGCAATTGGTTGCTCGGCGCGCTGAAGACTTTTTCGGTTCCGGCGGAATTCACCGGCCAGATCAATGGGCGGGGGGAAATCATCCCCGAACGAATTGATTCCGTTTTCAAAGCTGAGCCGGAGCTGCCGGACAACGCCAATCTGAGCGCGGAGATGCGCCAGGCATTGGAGCAATCCATTTGCCTGATCGTGGTCTGTTCGCCCCGTTCGGCCAAAAGCCTCCGGGTGAATGAAACCGTGCGCTATTTCAAGCAATTCGGACGCGGCAAACAAATCCTGCCCATCGTGATTGCGGGAGAACCCCATGTCAGCGATGGCAGCCAGCCGAACCGATCAGCGGAAGATGAATGTTTGGTTCCGGCGCTGCGTCACCCGGTGCGGCCGGATGGTACGCTTGAGGTCACCAAGCGGGCGGCCAAATACATTTTTGTGGACGCACGGCATGGCGTTGAGAAGCGGGAAATTCTGGCCAAGGACCACCGAACCGCCGAAGCCGATTTGGAGATGGCCAAAATCCAACTGATTGCCTTGCTGCTCGGGGTCGGATTCAACGGGCTATGGTGGCGTGAACAAAAACGCCACTTCTTTGATTTAGCCGAAGCCCAACACCAAGTCCGAGAAGCCCGCAATCAAGTCGAAGAAGCACGGCGTCAATTGCAGGAAGCCCAGCGTCAAACCCACGAGGCGCAAACCAAAGCTCTGGAATTACAAGACCTGCCGCGCGACGTTCACAGTCAAATTCAGGAAGCGCAAAACCAATCCCGGGAAGCTCAGAACCAGGCCCGCGAAGCCCAAAAACAACTTCAGGAATTTCAAAATAAAGTCCGGGACACGCAAACCCAGCTGGAGGAAGCCCGCCAGCGAGCGCTAGCCGCCGAAAGCAAAGTTGTAGAAGCGCAGAATCAGGCGCGGGAAACAGGGATACAACTTGAAGAGACCCGAAATCAGGCCCGCGAGGCGCAGAACAAAGTGCTGGAAATACAACATCTGCCGCCATCCGTTCCGGAACGGATTCAGGAAGCCCCAAGTCAAATCCTCGAAGCTCAGCAGCAGGCGCAACCGGCGCAAAGTCAAATTGAGGAAGCCCGCCAACAAGTTCAGAACATACAAAAACAAAGCCGGCAGGCGCGCCGACTCACCAAAATATTTGCGATCCTGGCGGTGCTGTCCCTGCTGGCCGCCAGCGTGGCCTTGCGGCAACGCCAGATCGCCAGCCAAGCCCTGACCAAGGCTGCGACTGAGGGGGCGTGGAAGTTCAATCGGGCGTCAGGCGGGTTGAACCAGGAACAGATTCGGCAGGCGCTGCAAAATATTGGCGGAGCAGAACAGACGCGCAATCTCGATCAACTCGCAGCCGGGATTCCGCAGCAGGAAATTCCCGAAGCGCTGAAGGCGGCAACGGTCATTTTGAACGATCAGCAACGCAGCCATTTTCAGAAGTGGCTGCTGGTCCGGTTGGGCTGGGTGAATCCGCTGTCAGCCATGACCACCGCCAGCGCCATGGAGGGGAATATTGTGAACGATGAGGGATTGAGCGATACCTGCGGCTTCTTTCAACTCGCGGTGCTGGACAACTGGATGAAGAGCAATTTGCCGGAAGCCTTAAGCTGGGTTCTTCAGCTGCCTGATTCCGACACCCAGCAACGCGCCCTGGAAAAAATCATCCCGGCGCTGGCCGCCGACAACCCGCAATCCCCGCTGGCTTGGTTGAACAATTTAGAATCCGCATCCGATGAGCGGATTTACCAACTGCTGTTCCAGCGCCGGTCCGCCGCCACAAATTGGATTGAAAACCTGAATCGGCCATAGACAATCACGCAATTGCGAAAACCTTGATTGCCAACCTCCAGGTTTTTCAGGAACTCAGATTTTGACAACCCGGTTCAACTCAAGCCAAAGGAGTAATGGTAGTCATCTGCATTTTCATTATCCCGCCATGGGTGGGCCAGTGTGCGGGAGAATCCAGCGGGCAAACTGGTTAGAGCCCCAGCGCTTTTGAAATTGCTCTAAACGGAGAAACGCCGTTTTACTGCCCTGCCCCACGCGGCGACGTGAGTTTCTTGACCGGTGCGGTTACCGCCGGCGCGTTGGTGGTCTTTACCTTGAACGCCGAGCGCAGCAGCCAGTGGCGCTTCAACCCCTGCACCATGTCGTCGGTGTCGGCAATCGTCTTGCCGATGGTCCCCAGCAGATTGGGATTGGCCTGCACCTGCGCATTCAGATTGCTGGTGATGCTGGCGAGGTTAAGCAGCGTCAGGGTGATGTCCGCCGTAAGCTGGTTCAAATTCGTATCCACGTTCACCAGCAGCGTATTGGCGTTGGTCAGCACGGATTCAATTTGGAACGGCGCGTTCGTGCCCAGCGCCCAAACCCCAAGTGCACCCGGCCCCCGCAACTCGCCGCTGATGGCGGTAAAATTCGTGACCAGCGGCTGCGCAGCGACGATGGCGGAGTTCAAATTCGCCGTGGCATTCGCGGCATTGTCCAGCACGGCGGCGAGTTTGTTGGTGAGCGAAAGAATCCCCGGCAACGCCACTTCGACCTGTCCAACCAGCCGGTCCAATCGGTCGGCCACAGGCAGCGCCTCCGCCGCCGATAATTCCACCGGCGAATTGTTTTCGGGATTGTAAAAATCATATCGCTGCAATTCCTCGCGCCAGACGGCGACAATGTGCTTGCGGTTGATGGTGTTGTTGTAGGCAAAGACGGAATTGGATTCGAGGTTCAGCGCGGCAAGAGTTTGCAGGCTGGCTGGCGACAATTCGGCATACGGCCGGAACAGAATGTTGGATTTCGCATCAAACACATACTGCGAAAGCTGCCACTGGTTTGATTCGGCGAGGATGAGTTTTTCGAGTTCGGGAATCGTTTTTTGAAAAATCGGCTGCGTCACGCACAGAGCGTAACCGTTCGTCGCGCGGGTCACTTCCAACTGGCTTTGGCCGAGAAAACCAGCGTTCACCTTGACATGGGAACCACCGGTCCAAATGTAACGAAAATACGGCTCCAGCACTTGAAATTGCACTTCTACGTTGTGCCGGTCACCCGGCGGACGCGGATGCACCCGCGTGATGCTGCCGACTTGAAAGCCCATCATGAAAACCGGGTCGCCCACTTTCAATCCGGTCGAGGTCTGGAGATAGGTCGCGAATCGGGCCTTCGCCAGAAACCAGCCTTTCCGTTCCGCCGTGTGGTAAATGTAATAACCAAAACCAAACAACAGCAGCACCGCCGCGAAAAACACGAACCAGCCCACGGCGCGCTCCATTTTGTTAAGGCGCGTGCGGAGTTGCGGGGTCAAATCTTGCAGTGGCATAAAAATTGTCTCGTCAGATTGTTGTCTCAACCGGCTCGGCCAGCAATTCTTTTGCGGCGGGAGTGCGGGCGGATTCCACCTCGCGCCACGCACCGAGCACGGAAAATATCTTTTCCTCCAGCACGGCATATTTCCGCTGCGGATGCCGCCACACGCGCAAATCATCCGTCGTCACCACCAGCGTCATCGGGCGGCCGCCAAAATATTTATGGCCGCTCCACAGCTGTTCCAGAAATTTCAGCAGCCAATGACGGTGTCGCCCATCGAGGCCGCCGAGCGGATTATCCAGCAGCAGCAATTCGGGCTGGAGCACCAGCGCGCGCGCCAGCGCCGCACGCTGCCGCCAGTTCGCAGACAGGTTGGCCGGCGTGTTGTCCGCATACGGCGCAAGCTCCAGCAACTCCATCAATTCTTCCACCACCCGCGCAACTTCCGCCAGGGGGGCATTTCTTTGGTAGCGCAGCGGCAGCGCGACATTCTCCGCGATGGTGAGCTGGTTGAACAGATTTCCGCCGGCGAAAACAAACCCGATGCGCAACCGCTCGGCGATCTGCGCCTCGCCAAAATTTTTGGTCTCGCAGCCGAACACGCGGCAGCTACCGCTGGCCGGCGTTATCAAGCCGCCCGCATGCAGCAGCAGATCGCTTTTGCCGGAATGTTGCCGACCGGCCACCACCCAGAATTCACCGGATGCCACCGACCAATTCACGCCCTCGATCACGGTGAGCAGCGTGTCGCGCAGCGCGCCGATGCGGGCGGCGCTCATTTCGATGACGGCGGGTTGAAAAGTGGTTTCGCTCATGTGACGAGATAAAGCACGATGAACACCGCATCCACCAGCACACAGACGATGACGCCTTGCGTCACCGCGCGGACCGCCACGCGCGAAACGTCCTCCAACCGCAGCGGCTGTGCGAGGCCGTGGTAACACGTCACGATGGCGATAAAAAATCCGAACGCCACCGTCTTCAACGCCAGCAGCGCGAAATCCAGCCAGTTCAGCGCCTCGGCAATCTGCTTGAAATAATCGCCCGGCCCCATCGGCACATCCTGCAGGAAAGCGAACAGATAACCGCTGCCCAGCGCGCCGATGATCAGATAAACCGTCAGCGCAAAAATGCCCAGCGCCATGCCGATGACCCGCGGCACGATGAGGTAATGCACCGGATCAATCCCCAGCGCCTCCAGCGCCTCGACCTCGCCGAGCGCGCGCGCCGTGCCGAGTTCAATTACATTCGCCGTGCCGACGCGCGCCAGCACCAGCACCGCCGTGAGCAGCGGGCCAAGTTCGCGCACGATGACAATCACCATCGTGGAGCCGAGATAATTGGTCGCGCCGACTTTCGCCAGCGCGGAAACCGTCTGCCCGATGACGAGAAAACCCAGCGCCAGCGCAATGAACAGGAACATCGGCAGCAAGGCGACTCCGGCCCGGGAAATTTCATGACGCACACGCGGCTGCATCACGCTGCGGGCCACGCTGAATTTATTGAGCATCACGCCGAGGGTGATGAGGGCAAACGCGCCCAAGCCCCGGATGGTGAGAATGGCGAGAAACAACTTCCGCCCGATTAAATCGGTGTAAGATTTGGACAGCGTGGCGCGGCGAAACACCTGGGTGTTCGCCAACTCGAAGGCCTTGGCCAAATCTCCGCGCATGACAGCAGCGTAGAACCCGGCGGACGCGGGTTCAAATATCTTTTTCTGTGATAATCGTGTCGCTGTGCCCGTAAGCGGGCGCGCAGCAGCAGAGCAGACGCAGGACTTCGCCGCCCGTGTTCCAGAGTTTGTGTTTCTGGCCGGGCGGAATGGCGATAGCGTCGCCAGCCTGCACCTCGCGAATTTCGCCGGCGATGCGGATTTTTCCAAGACCGTGCGTGATGTAATAAATTTCCTCGGCGCGCGGATGGTAATGCTCCTGCGTCGCGGCGCCCACCGGCAACCTCGCCTCGGCGAGGCTCTGGTTGCGGATGGCGGAGTTACGGTGCGCGAGCAGTTCACGGATTTCCGAGCCATCCTTGGTGGTAAACGACGGCACTTCGTTCAGGTTTTTGATGTCCATAAGCAGTGGCGGTTAAAAACTTTCCGGCAGTTTGAAGATTTTTGACCAATCCATCTGGCCGAGCAAGACGCCGGCGACGATTAATATCATCGCTGTGCAAAAGGTCGGCGTGATGGGTTCGCCGAGGCAATAATGCGCCCAGACGCCGGTGGAAAGCGGAATGAGATTATTGAACAACATCACGCGACTGGTTTGCCACTGGCCCAGCGCGGAGTTCCACAACGCATAAGGAACCACGCTGCCTAAAACAATGTTCAGGCAATGCACGCCGAGATGCGGCGCGTCAAGCACAAGACCGCGCGGGGCGATTTCGATGAGCGCCAGCGGCAGCAGCATGACGCCGGACATCCACATCGAATGAGCGGCGACTTCCAGACCGCTGAGAGCGCGGGTGAGGATGCGGCTCTGGTGGTTGTAATTCGCCCAGAGCAGGCTGGAGAGCAATCCGCAAATTTCGCCGGCGAGACTGAAGCTGGCGGTTTTCAATGCGGGCCAGAACAGCACGAACACACCGGACATCGCCAACAGCGCCGCGCCGTAGCGGCGGACGCTCGACCAGTTTTTTCGCGGACGGTCTTCGATGAGCAGCGCCCAGATCGGCGAGGCGCCGATGTAAAGCGCCACATGCGAGGCGGCAGTCAGTTTGAGCGCCCAGCAAAAAGCAACGACGTAGGCCGCCAGGCTTAACCCGCCGCGCAACCAGAGCTGGCGATGCTGGTGGCGGCTGAGCGGTTGAAATTCGCCCAGCCAGCTGGTCAGGCGAAGAAGGGTGAGCAGAATAATTCCGGCAATGAGAAACCGCGTCGCGCCCGTCCAAATCGGCGACCAGGTGGTGACGAGCCATTTGGTTCCGGCGTTGTTGCCGCCCCACAAAAAGACGACGAGCAGCAGGCTGCCGGCAATGGTTGAATGGTTTTTCTTGTCAGACACAAAAGGAGTTAATCGGTGGGCCAGGAAGTTGCCAATATAATTGTCTGGTCGCAAACTGCCGAAACGGTGGCGGCTTGAGAATACTTACCACCACCACCTGCCAGAAACCGATTCCCAAAAATCATCCAGATAAATTGCGGCTAAAATTGCCGCAGCCAGGGCTGTGAGGAGAATGCAAATCCAGCCGTCTTGAAATGTGTAAAAGCCAACAAAGCCTCCAGCCACCAACCCACAACAGAAGTGCACCCAAATCTTGAACCAGTCGCGTTTGGGTTCGTTTGCCATTGTTGACGTTAGCTGGCCTCCGCCGGTTCGGACGGCGATGCGGGAGTCTCTTCCGGCTTCGCTGGCGCTTCATCCAGTCGCAGTTGTTCCGGCGGCACCGTCGCGAGGCCGGCATCGGCGGTGACGGGCGCAACCGGTTTTTCAATCGGAATACGACGTAGCTCATCCGCCGCCGGCAGATCTTCCAGACCGCGCAGGCCAAAATATTCCAGAAATAACGGCGTGGTGCTGTAAAGCGCGGGGCGACCGACGACTTCCGCGCGACCGCTCTGCTCCACGAGGCCGCGCTCGAGAATCGTCTGCATCGTGCCATCCACATTCACGCCGCGCACCTGCTCCACCTCAGCCCGCGTGACCGGCTGGCGATAAGCAATGATGGCGAGCGTCTCCAGTGCCGCCTGCGAGAGCCGCGACGGGCGGTTTTTCACACCGACCAGCGCCCGGAGCCACGGCGAAAATTCCGGCTGGGTAACGAACTGCCACGCGCCCGCGACACACGCGAGCCGATAGCTGCGCGCGGCGGCTTCGTGTTCGGCGGCGAGTTGTTCGAGCGCGGGGACCAGATCGTCTTCTTTGATTTTTTTGAATGCCTTGGCCTCTTCCGCCGCGTTTTCCTCGCTGGCGGCATTGGCAAAAATGTCGCGAAGCTCCTTCACGCTCATCGGCTTTTGGGCGGAGAACAGCAGCGATTCCAGAATGTATTTCAGTTCCATCTTAAAAGTTATTTCGGTTTTTGCTCTTCGTTGTCAGCTTCTTCTTCTTCTCCATCCTCATCCTCGTCGTCATCGTCGTCATCATCGTCGTATTCCTCCTCATCTTCAACTTCCTCTTCAGCCTCGGCAGCAGTCGTTTCAGGTGGCAAAGCGACGGATTTTTCTTCACTTTGAACGCCGGCTTCAGACGCAGAGGCGACCACTTCCATCGGCTCAGCGGGAGCGATTGCCTTGCTCACTTCGATTTCAGCAAACGGCTCCGGCTGGACGCAGGCGAGCTGCTTGAGCCGGATCAATTCCAGGACGGCGAGAAAAGTGCAGACCACTTCGGCGCGGTTGGCAGCCCGCTCGAACAGCTCGGAAAATCTGACCGTCGCGCGTTCAGTGATGGTTTTGAGGACGAACTCCATCTTTTCGCTGACGGTCCATTTGTCCTCGTAAATCTCCCGCTGGCCGGAGGTCTTTTCCTGAAAGCGGCGAAGCACGGCGTTGACGGCGTTCAGCAGGTCGAAGATGCCCACTTCCGGTTTTGCCGGTTCGGCTTCGGATTGAAATTCCATTTTTCCCGGCAGGCGCGGGAAGACATTTTCCTGACGCTCCTCCAGCGTTTGCAACGACGCGGCGGCATCCTTGAATTTTTTATATTCAACGAGCTGACGGATGAGTTCCCAGCGCGGATCCTCGCCTTCATCCTCGACCTCGACGACGACCTGCTGATCCACGGGCAGCAATTCGCGGCTCTTAATATACATGAGCGTGGAGGCCATCACGAGGAATTCGCCGGCGACTTCGAGGTCGAACTGCCGCATCAAGTCCACGTATTCGATGAATTGCGTGGCGAGCTTGGTGAGATTGACCTCGTAAATGTCCACCTCCTCCTTCTTGATGAGGTAAAGAAGGAGGTCGAGCGGGCCTTCGAAGACCTCAAACTGGACTTTGTATTCGGACATGAACGGCTGGGAATCCTAAATTGAAGCGGGTGGGTTGGCAATGTCGGAACAACACTCGCCCAGCTAATTACTCGACGCGGATGGCTTTTTTTGGCAGGGTTCCGTCATGGATGCGGACGAGCGAGAAATTTTTAACTACCTCAAAACCTGGGGCAAGGAATATGTCGGCACGACGGAAATCTGCCGGCGCGCGGGGATCAAAAAACGTTTTTACGAAGACCCGGAGTGGGCCATTCCCGTTCTGATCTCGATGAAGGAACGCGGCATTCTGGAAAGTGACGCGATGGGCCGCTACCGCGTCAAGCCCGCACACAAGAAGAAAGGCGGCGGCCGCTGGATTGCGCCCGACATCGAAAAAATCCTCACCGAAAGCGGGCTGAAGGTGGAGAGCAATAATTCTTCCGACATCGCCCCTGACGAATACTACGAGCAACTCTGATGCTCGCCGCGTTTCTCACCACGCTGCTCTTCGCCACCTCCGCCATCTGCGGCTATCGCACCGCAAAACAGGTCGGCGGGGTGGAGGCCAATTTCTGGCGCATCACGCTCGCGACGATTTTCCTGACCGTTTGGGCGTTCACCTTCGGCCACGGTTTCATGGGCGCGCCGGAATGGTTCATGTTGAGCGGACTTTTTGGCATCGGCCTGGGCGACTCCGCCTATTTTCAGGCCCTGCCCCGGCTCGGCAGCCGCCGCACCATTTTGCTGGTGCAATGCCTCACCGCGCCGTTCGCCGCATTGATTGAATGGCTCTGGCTCGGAACCCGGTTGAACCTGCCGGAAATCCTGTGCGTGGGCGTGATTCTGGCCGGGGTCGCCATCGCGCTGGCGCCCGGCGACCACATAAAGATTTCCCGGCGCGAATGGAAAATCGGCCTCACCGCCAGCATCTTTGCCGCGCTGGGCGCCGCGTTGGGCGCCGTGGTCATCCGCAAAGGCTACGCCGCCATCGCGGCGGCCGGCATGCAGGTTGACGCCGGCACCACTGGCTACCAGCGGGTACTCGGCGGCATTTTAATCCCCACGATTGCCCTGCTCATTTTCAAATCCCGTTCCGCCCACGCGCACGGCCCGGCCTTTGCCAACGACACTTTGCAAATCTCCCGCGACAAATGGGTGCGCATCTGGCCCTGGGTGCTGATCAACGCCCTTTCCGGCCAGACACTGGGCGTGACCTGCATGCAATGGGCGCTCCAAACCACGCAAGCCGGCATCGTCACCGCCATCATCGCCACCACGCCCATCGTGCTACTGCCGATGACACGGATCATCGAAGGCGAAAAAATCGGCTGGCGCTCGCTGGTCGGCGCGCTGGTGGCGGTGGGCGGCGTGATCGCGCTGACTTATTTCAGATGACTTTGGCCATGAGGACGCAGAGGACGCAACGCGGTAAAACAGCCAACTTTTCACCTATGCTTCCTGCACCGCTGTGGCAGATTCTTGGGAGATGAAAGACGAACTTCAATCCGCCGCTGCCGCGCTCGGCCTTGAAAAATACCACCGCCACATTTTTCTCTGCACCGATGCGGATGAACCCAAATGCGGTCCGCGCGAGCAAACCCTCGCCGCGTGGGAATTTCTCAAAACCCGACTGAAGGAACTAAACCGCGCCGGCCCCAACCCGCTCGTCTTTCGCACCCGCGCCAACTGCCTGCGCGTCTGCACCCGCGGCCCCATCGCCGTCGTCTATCCCGAAGGCGTGTGGTATCACTCCTGCAAGCCGGAGGTTTTGGAGCGCATCATCCAGGAGCACCTGGTCGGCGGGAAAATTGTCGCGGAATTTGCCTTTGCCCAAAATCCGCTGATTTAATTTTTAGCCTCGCCTTTGGCGCACTTCCCGTGGCAGCTTATTTCCGGGATTTTTATGGCGCGACTCATAATCAAGACGGAAGGTTTTGGCAACCGCGTGATAGAATTATCATTAGGCACCAACCGCGTCGGGCGCGACGACGATTACGAAATCTGCATAAACCACGAGACCATTTCCACGCTGCACTGCGAACTGACGCTGTCGGGCGACGGCGTTTATGTCCACGATTGCCACTCCACCAACGGCACTTTCATCAACGGCGAACCCGTCTTGGAAGCCTGGCTGGATCCCGGCCAGACCTTGAATTTAGGCGAGGTGGAACTGCTCGTTGAATCCACCGGGGTCAACATCTCCATCCCCAAAATCGAACGCGAGATTCCCAAGCCACCGGGGGTTCTCCCTGACGGCGAAATATCCTGCCCGCGACATCCGGAACATCATGCCACGTTCAAATGCCTGCATTGCCACGAAGTCATGTGCAGCGGCTGTGTGCGAATCATGCGCATCAAAGGCGGCAAACCGATTTTACTCTGCTGCATCTGCCACCGAAAATGCGAACGCATCAACGGCGACAAAGTCAGGGCCAGAAAAAGTTTTCTCGGCCGGCTGCAGGAAACCGTCTGGTTAAAACTCGGACACAATAAACCGAAAAAGTAATTTCGTCGCTCACGCCGCCAGAAATTTTCCAGCCATTTTCTCCAACGCGTCAATCCACGCCGGATGTTCATTCATGCAAGGAATGCGCGTGAATTCCCTGCCATTCCCCGCCATGAATTGTTCGCAGCCGCGCATGCCGATCTCCTCGATGGTTTCGAGGCAGTCGGACACGAACGCAGGACAGATGACAAGCACCCGCTTCTTGCCCTCGTTCGGCAGGCGCGCCAGTTCGTAATCGGTGTAGGGCTTGAGCCACGGGTCTTTGCCGAGGCGCGACTGGAACGAGACGGAATATTTCTCCTTCGGCACGCCGGCCAGTTTCACGAACTCGCGGGTCGTGGCGAAACATTGCGCACGGTAACACGTCGCGTGCGGTCCTTGCGGACGGCCACCATTGCTTTCAACTTCGCAACAGTTCTCCACCTTCAAGCAATGGCAGCCGGTCGGGTCCGACTTGAGCAGATGGCGCTCGGGAATTCCGTGATAGCTGAAGAGCAAATGGTCGTAATCTTTAAGGTAATCCTTCGCGCTAGCGACGAGCGCCGCGATGTAATCAGGATGATCGTAATACGGCGGCTGCACCGTGATTTTGATTCCCGGCGCCAGTTTCTTGGCAACCTCTGCCACGCGCACCACGGCGGTTTCGTAGCTGGACATCGCGTAATGGGGAAACAGCGGAATCAACAAAACTTCCGTTGCACCTTTTGCGGCAAGCTTCTTCACGGCGGATTCAATCGAAGGATTTTGATAGCGCATCGCCAGTTCCACCGGCACAGAGACACGCGCCTGCAAGAGTTTCTGCACGTTGCGGCTGCTGGTAACCAGCGGTGAGCCGTCCTTCGTCCAAATCTTTTCATACGCCTCGCCGGATTCATGCGGGCGCTTGATGAGAATCATGCCCACCACAAACCGGCGGATCGGCCACGCGACGTCAATCACGCGCCCGTCCATGAGAAACTCATTCAAATAACGACGCACGTCCGGCACCGACGGCGAGTCCGGCGAGCCGAGATTGACCAAGAGAATTGCTTTGCTCATAAAAAATCCGGCCACAGATAAACACAGATGACCACGGATTCAAAAACTCTTTTCCAAAAATCTGTGTTTCATCTTTGTTTATCTGTGACTACAAAAGTTTTCCAACGCGCTCCGCGATATTCACGCCGGAAACAATCGAATCACCGAGCGAAACGCCGTCGCGATAATGCCCGGCGAAAAACAGTTTTGGCGAATTAGCCTCGAGGTCATTCAGCAAATCCCGGTATTTGCCGTAGCCAACGTTATATTGAGGGATTGCCTGCGGCCACGTCTTGGTGTGAATGAACACGGGCTGACCTTTCACGCCCAGCAGCACGCGCAAATCCGCCATGGTGGCCTCGACGAGTTGGTCCGGCGGCAACAAACCAAGCTCCGGATAGCGCGCGCCGCCGATGTAGCTGGTGAGCGTGATGTGCCCGGCGGGGGCGCGATTGGGAAACAGCGCCGAGGAGAAAATCGTGCCAAGAATCTTGAAGCCCTCGATTTTCGGAATCAACATTCCAAAACCGCAAGCCGGATGCGCCACATCTTCGCGCCGAAAACCCAGCACCACCGCGCCCACCGGCGGATAACTGATTTCGCCAAACGCGGAAAACTTCTTCTCCCTCGCCCCACCCAACGGGGAGAGGGCCGGGGTGAGGGGTTCAACCACCAATTCCGACAATTGATAAGCCGTGCCGCAATAAATCACCGCGCCAAATTCTGCTTCACCGCTCGCCGTGGTCACGCGCCAGCCGCTAGCCGTCTGGGTGAGCTTCGTGACCGGCGTATTTAGCTTCAGCGAATCGCCAAGCTGCGCCGCCAGCGTATCAGGCAGGACTTGCAGCCCTTCGTCGAAGGAAAATTTCGCCGCGCGATCTTTCGCCACTTCGCCGGACTTCTTTCGGTCGCGTGCACCAAAAATCTGGCCCTTGATCATCGAGCCGTAATTGTCTTCCAAAGCCTTGAGCTTGGGAAATGCGTGCGGCAGCGAGAGCTTGTTGGGATCGCCGGCGTAGATGCCCGCCACCAGCGCATCAATCGCGTTATCCAAAAACTCCTGGTTGAACCGGCGCACGACAAACTGCCCGATACTTTCTTCGACGCCATCGCGGCGCGGCTTGATGAACGGTTCGCGCAGCACGGCCAGCTTGGCCTTGGCGGTGAATAGCGGCGTGGTGATAAATCCCAGCGGCTTGCCGGGCATTTTAATCGGCCGACGATAGCGCACGACATAGCGCGCCTCAGCTTTCGGATCGGTGTCCAGCTTGCGCGATTGAAGTCCGGCATCAATGACCAACTGTTTGATCTTCGGCGAGGTTTCGAGAATCGTGTTCGGCCCGAACTCGGCGAGAAAGCCGTCCTTACGAACCGACTGAATAACGCCCCCTACCCGTCCACTCGCCTCAAAAACCGCGACCGGCACGCCCTCGCGTTTCAGATAAAACGCCGCGGTCAACCCGGTGATGCCAGCGCCGATGATCGCGACGGATTTCATTCTCTGAATCAAATCGTCTTGGAATGTCTCCGCTCATTCGGCGCGCCCAGCGTATTGTCAAAACACATCGCGATATTGCGGATGAAGAGTCGGCCGGCGTCGGTCACTTCCAGCCCGCCGGGCTTGAGTTTCACCAGCCCGTCGACGGCGAAGGGCGCGAGCGCGGTGAGCTCCCCGGCAAAATGTTGCTCGAAGTTGATGCCGAGCTTGGCGCTCATCGCGGCGTAGTCGAGCGAGAGATCGCACATTGTCCGCATGATGGTTTCGCGGCGGATCTTGTCCTCGTCGCTCACGAGGTAAGCCTTGTGCAACGGCACGCTGCCGGCGTCCACGGCGGTCTGCCACTTCGACAGTTCCTTCTCATTCTGCCAATAGACATCGGGCGTCTGCGACACGGCACTCATACCGAACGCGTAGATGTCCGAACCGGCGCGCGTGCTGTAGCCCTGGAAATTGCGCTGCAGTTTCTTCTCGCGCTGGGAAATGGTCAGCTCGTCGCTCGGCTTCGCAAAATGATCCATGCCGATATAGACGTATTGGTCGTTGGCAGTGAGCCGTTCGATGACGAGCTTCAGCACTTCGAGTTTGCTTTCCGGGGTTGGCAGAATTTTTTCCTCGAGAATTTTCTGCGCCGGCTTGATCCACGGCACATGGGCGTAGCTGAAAACCGCGAGGCGGTCGGGCTTCATTTCCAAAACAGCGTCAAGCGTTTCATTGAACGTCGCGGGCGTCTGGTGCGGCAGGCCGTAAATGAGATCGAGGTTGATAGAATTGTAACCTAGTTCGCGCATCCAATCCATCGCCTGCTGGGTCATCTCGCGCGGCTGGATGCGATGAATGGCCTGCTGGACGACCGGATTGAAATCCTGCACGCCCATCGAGGCGCGATTGAAACCAATTTCTTTCAGCGCCACCATATGCTCGCGCGTGAGCCGGCGCGGGTCCACCTCCACGCTCGCTTCGATGTCCGGCGCAAAGGTGAAATGTTTGTGGATGATTTCGCCGAGGCGGCGGATTTCGTCGGGACGCAAGAATGTCGGCGAGCCGCCGCCGAAGTGAAGTTGCACGGCTTTGCGGTTCTGGTTCAACATCGGCGCCATGCGCGAGACTTCGCGGCCCAGCGCCTCGATATAGGCCATGCCCTTGTCGTGGTTGAGCGTGATGACCGTGGTACAGCCGCAAAACCAGCACAGCGTCTCGCAAAATGGAATGTGGAAATACACCGATAGGTCGCGCGGCGTGCGATTATTGCTCTCGATCTGCGCGGCCAGCTGTTCCCACGTCACCGTGTCAGTGAACTTGGTCGCGGGCGGATAGCTGGTGTAACGCGGCCCGGCCACGTTGTATTTGCGCACCAAATCGAGATCTACATTTATTGTTTTCACAAAATATTTTTAGCCACAGAGGCACAGAGTTGGAAACATATTCAGGATGGATCTGGCATTCGTTTTCTCTGCGCCTCTGAGTCTCTACGGCAATTTTTTTATTTAAATGCTTTCACAGTCTCCACCAAAGCCGCGATGTTTTCCAGTTTAGCCCCCGGCGTCAATCCGTGGCCGAGATTGAAAATGTGTCCGGGCCGACCGCGCATGGTTTCGAGCACCTTCTTCGTCTCCGCCGCGACGACTTCCGGCGTGGACTCGGCAATATGCACCGGGGAGAGATTGCCCTGCATGGCAAGGTGCGCCGGTATGATCCTCCGCGCCTCGGCCAAATCCGTCTGCCAATCAATACCGAGAATGTTCGCGCCGCTGCTAATCAAATCCGGCCAGTTGCCATGCGTGCCGAGCGAGAAATTGATGACGGGAACCTTGCCACCGAGATGGGCGATGATTTCATTCGTCCAACGACCGGAGGCTTCCTGAAATTCAGTCGGCGCAAGATGTCCGCCGTGGCTGTCGAATATTTGCAGCGCGTCAATTCCCGTCGCAACCTGCATCTGGAGATAGGCGGTGATGGCGGCGGTGAGCTTTTCCAGCAGGCCGAAAAACGTCTTTTTGTCCTCGCGGAAGAGTTGCAGCGCGCGGCTGTATTTCGGCACGCTCGCGCCTTCCATCATAAACGTCGCCAACGTCCACGGCGAACCGGTGAAGCCCAGCAGCGCGGTCTGGTCGCCGAGTTCTTTGCGCAACATCTTCAGCGCCTGCTCGACGTAGTTCAACCGCTCGCAAACGTGTTCGACCGAGAGTTTTTCGATGTCGGCCTTGCTCGTCACGGCGAAATCCATCTGCACGCCGCCGGTTTCCTTGAAGTAATACTTCTGCCCCATCGCCTCGGGAATCACGAGGATGTCGCTGAACAAAATCGCGGCGTCGAACCCGAAGCGGCGCACCGGCTGGAGCGTCACCTCGACGGCCAACTCGGGATTCTGGCAAAGCTGGACGAAGGTGTAAGTCTCCTTGAGCTTGCGGTATTCCGGCAGCGCGCGACCGGCCTGGCGCATCAGCCACATCGGCGGACGGTCCACCGGCAGGCAGCGGGCGGCGCGGTTGAAACGTTCACGAGAATTGGCGATTTTATCGGCGTTTGCGTTCATCAAATTGGCCGTTATAAGTAGCATAAGCTGACGCTGATGGACAGCAGCTTTTCAGAATTTGGTGTTGCGGATGCACCTATTGGCTGGCCACACCGGTAAAGCAGCAAAAAACGATAAAAATATTTGCAACTTTGCCCAAACACCGGTTTTCAACCTAAAGCGATGAACAACAACTCTTCAAACCCGCGCGAAGCCCTCTGGCGCAGGAACCTTTCGCCCGCCGAACACGGCGCGTTGAAAGGGAGCCCGGAGTTGGAGTTGGAAGCCCGTCTCACCGCCACGCTATCGAAGATTCCCGACGCCCAAGTGCCGTCCAATTTCACCGCCCGCGTCTTGGCGGCGGTTGATTTGGAGGAAAATCGCGCCATCCGTTCCCGCGTTTGGACTTTAAACTGGCGCTGGTTATGGCCGCGCGTCACCGTGGCTGCCACAGTATTAATTTTTGCCGGGGTCAGCCTCCAGCGTTACGAAACCCAGTCGCACCGGATCACGCTGGCAAAAAACGTGGTCCGGCTTGCCAGTTCACAGCCATTGCCCAGCATCGAGGTGCTGGAAAATCTCGATGCCATCCAACGCATGAACCTGCCGGCCCGCGCGGACGGCGAACTGCTCGCAGCGTTGCAATGAGCCGGCTGCTTCAGTCTGTTTTTTTTCTGGCCATCGCCATAATCGTTACTGCCCAGGCGCAAAACGCCCCGTCATCCAACATTGTAAAAAAAATCCCGGCTGTCACCAACCTGATGCCGCCGCTGCCGCAGGCGCAATCCCCGGTTAGCTTTTTCCGGCAATTGCTCGCCATGTCGCCGAAGGAACGCGCGGATTCGTTGACCAATCGCGCGCCGGAAAGCCGCGCACGCATCCTCGCCAAAGTTCGCGAGTATCAGGCGCTCGGTCCGGACGAACGCGAACTGCGGCTGCGCGCGACGGAATTGCGCTGGTATCTGACGCCGCTATTGCGCGCACCCCGCACCGACCGCGAGGCGCGGCTGGCGCAGGTGCCGGACGACCTGCGCAGTTTGGTCAAAAAACGGCTCGAACAATGGGATATTTTGCCGCCGCCCGTGCAGCAGGAATTTCTGGCGAACGACAAAACCCTGCATTATTTCGCCAGCGTGGAAACCACGAACCGTCCCGCCACCAACGCGGCCCATCAGAAAACAGCGGAGCAATTCAACCAGTTCTTTGAACTCACGGAGGCAGAAAAACAACAAGCCCTCAACACGCTGTCAGACGCGGAACGCGCCCAGATGGAGAAAACTTTGAAGTCATTCGAGCAACTGCCGCCGCAACAGCGGTTTCAATGCCTCCGCAATTACGCCAAGTTTTCCGGCATGAGCGCCGCCGAACGCGCGGAATTTTTGAAGAGCGCCGAACGCTGGTCCCGATTGCCACCGAAGGAACGTCAGGCCTGGCGTGATTTGGTGGCGCGTGTCCCGCAATGGCCGCCAATGCCACCGGCCATGGTGCCACCCAATATCATCCCGCACGCGCCGCCGATTTCACCGAAGTTTCCCCGCCCAACCGTCGCGACGAACAAAAACTGATCCGCAGTTTCAAATTCCATTTTTCGCCGCGCCGTTCTAACTTTCCACCGTGCATCCGATTGCTTTTCATCTCGGTTCGCTGCCCATCCGCTGGTATGGCGTGATGATGGCGCTGGCCTTTCTCGCCGGGCTGTGGACCGCCACGCGGCGCGCCCGAATCGCGAATGTCTCCGGAGAAACCATCGCGGATGTGACGCTGTGGCTGCTGATTGGCAGCATTGCCGGCGCGCGATTTGTCTATGTGACGACTTACTGGCAACAGGAATTCGCCAATCAGCCGTTCTCGGAAATTTTCATGCTCCAGCACGGCGGACTCGTCTATTACGGCGGGCTCATCGGCGCAACCATGGCTGGTTTTGTTTATCTGACCTGGAAAAAACTGCCGGTCTGGAAAATCGCCGACATCCTCGCGCCAAGCATTGCGCTGGGCAGCGTGTTCGGGCGCATCGGCTGCCTGCTCAACGGCTGCTGCTACGGCCGCACCTGCGATCTGCCCTGGGCCATCCACTTTCCCATCAGCCACGAAACCCACGGCGCAGCGTTGCATCCGACAGAGGTTTACGACGCGCTGCTGAATCTGATTTTGTATCTCACGCTGGCTTGGCTGTTCCGCCGCAAAAAATTCGACGGGCAAATACTGGCGCTGTATTTCATCGGCTACGCCATCTGCCGCTCTACGGCGGAATTGTTCCGAGGCGATTATCCAGCCGACCACATCCATGCCGGATTGACCTCGGCGCAAGTCGTAAGCATCGGGATTTTTGCGACAGGCGTTATCCTGTGGATCTGGCGTTCACGCAAAATTGCGGCGAAATGAAATCGCCTGTCTTCATCGCCGGCCCGACCGCCGTTGGAAAATCCGCCGTGGCGCTCACGCTGGCGGAAAAAATCGGCGGCGAAATCATCTCCGTGGACTCGATGCAAGTCTATCGCGGCCTTGACCTCGGCACGGCCAAACCGACGGCCGCGGAACGCGCCCGCGTGCCGCATCATCTGCTCGACCTCTGCGATTTGAGTGAAGCGTTTGACGCCGCGCAGTTTGTCCGGCAGGCGGAAAAAGCGGTGGCGGAAATCCAGTTACGGAACAAGACTCCGATTTTCTGCGGCGGCACGGGGCTTTATTTCAAAGCGTTCCTCGAAGGCCTGGGCGAAGCGCCGCCCTCGGATGAAAAACTCCGCGAGGAACTGAGAGCCGCGCCACTCGCCGCCCTGCTGGACGAATTACGCGAACGCGATCCGGAAGCTTACGAGAAAATCGACAAACAAAATCCGCGCCGCGTCATCCGCGCCATCGAGGTCATCCGGCTCACCGGGAAAAAGTTTTCCGGGCAGCGCTCCGAGTGGACGACGCAGCGCGCCGAGGCCACCGAAAGCAAGCTCATCTGTTTCCAACGGACGCCGGAAGATTTACACCAACGCATCAATGTCCGCGTGGATGAGATGTTCCAGCGCGGCCTCGTGGCGGAGACCCGCGAATTGCTCCAGCGCGGGCTGGCGGAAAACATGTTCGCGATGCAAGCCATCGGCTACCGGCAGGTGGTGGAACATCTGCGCGGCGAACGTGATCTGGCCAAGACCATCGAGCTGGTGAAAGCCCGCACGCGCAACTTTGCCAAGCGGCAACTGACGTGGTTCCGCCGCCATGGCAATTGCCGGTGGCTGGAACTAAAGCCTAGCGAGACAGCCGAAGAAACGCTGGCGCGCTGGCCGCAATAGCCCGATCAAGGGTAATGCAGGGTTGTTTCTCTCATTTCCATTTCGCTTTTCCGCCGCCGCCGTTTCGCCTAGCCTGCCCGCATGAACTTCACCGTCGCTGAACTTTTCGACCTCGAGCAAACCCAGCACGCCACCCTCTTCGACGGCTGCGATTTCGCCTGGGAAGCGCTCAAGAAGATTGAAGCCTACCTCGCCAACATCCCGCCGCAAAACGCGGCCATGCGTTTTCCCGGCGCCACCATCGGCAACCGCGTCATCATCGGTGCGGACACGGTGGTAGAAGCCGGCGTGATGATCAAAGGCCCGGCCATCATCGGGAAGAACTGCCAGATCCGGCACAACGCCTACATCCGCGAGAACGTCATCATCGGCGACGACTGCGTGGTGGGCAATTCCTCCGAGCTGAAGAACTCCCTGCTCTTCAATGGCGTGCAGGTGCCGCATTACAATTACATCGGCGACTCCATTCTCGGCCACAAGGCGCACCTCGGCGCGGGAGCGAAGATTTCGAACGTGAAATTATTTCCCGGCAACATTGAGGTGGAAGTGGACGGTGTGCCGCGCGACACCGGCTTGCGCAAGTTTGGCGCGCTCATGGGCGACCACGCCGAAGCCGGTTGCAACGCCGTGCTGAACCCCGGCAGCATCCTCGGGCGCGGCGCGGTGGTTTACCCGAACGTCTTCTGGCGCGGCATTCTCCCGGCCAACACGATTGCGAAGAATAAGGCGGAGATTGAAGTCGTCGTCAAAAGGCCGAGGACAATTTAATTTTCATTAAGTAAAATCTTATGACTAAAACGCCAATAGCATTTTTTAGTTTTCTTGTATGCATGATGCTTTTGTCGGTCATTTTGGGTTACGAAGGAATTACTCGGCTTCAGCGATTTAATTACCCGCCGTTTCATCATGATGGACTTTACACATATTTTGTCACAGTGGGTTCTCCATCCGAAAAAATAATCCTATTTTTGGACTCGACTGCCGGGAGAATCATAAGTTGGACATTGTTAATCCTCATTCCCCTATATAGCGGCATTTTAGCATTTAGATATGAATGGCTGGTTGTAGGATTTCCGATTTTATTTACCAGTGCGGCTCTTTTCTTTTGGATTGGTTTCAGATTGTGGTTACACGCTCGGATTGACGCCTTTCCGCCAGCATAACTTAAAACTCTAAATGCCCCTCCGCCTCCTCAGACTGTTCCTGATGTTCTCCGCGCTGGCGTGGGGCGTGTGTATCGTGGGCGTGTTTGCTTCGTGGCCGCAAATCAACTCCATCGCGCAGGGCATGGGTGCCAAACCCGTCACCTTTGACCCGATGCTGGATTACTGGCTGCGGATGGTCTGCGGTGCGTTCACGCTGGTCGGAATTTGGTATCTGGTAATGGCGCTGTGGCCGCGCAAGTTCGCGGTGGCCATCCCGTGGTTCGGCTGGCTGATGATCGTGGAGGGCGTCATCCTGCTCCTCTCCGGCCTGCGGCTGGGCATTGGCCCGTTTCCCTTTTACGGCGATGTCGCAGCGTGCTTTATCGGCGGCGCGGGGATTTTGATTTTCGCTAGGGCGGCACGGTTGTAAAGAATCCCAACGGGATTCCATCTTTCAGCCCAGCGTTGGAGCGCAGCGACTACGCTGGGTCATCGTCCGAAACCAGCACCAACTCCAACGGAGTTGCATCACCCTCCACTGCGAATTAATTCAACTCCTCCGGAGTAGAATTTCATCATCGCGTTTTACCCGGCGTAGCCGCTGCGCGGCAATACCGCGCTATATGATTCAATCGCATTGCGATAATTTTACGCAGTCAACTTCGCCGGTTAAGAGTGTCCCTCGGCTTCTCCGCATTCGGTCGGAGTGTGTGCATCGTGGGCGGGTTCGCTTCGCGGCCTAAAATCTACTCCATCGCAAAAAATGATACAGCCAAACGCATCGTTTGAATTGCCCATATCACGGAATGCAACTGTCACATAAATTTACACCTTGATAACCGTTAAGAGGCAAAATGCTATTCCGGCCGGATTAAAAACAACCGCACGAATTGGATTTTATCCTTAGGAAACGGTTTGAGCCGTTCCCTCGCGCAGTCAGTTGGGTTGGTTAATCGTTGCCTTTCTGAAATCGGGCTGAACCAGTTTCGCTCATTTGGCCTGATTGTTGCTTGTCATGGTTTTAACAGGATTCTTATGACGAACACAATTTCCGCCCCCTTGTTGAGCCGGGTCAAGCCTTGGCAGCTTGTCGGACTGGGCTTGAGCGGCTGGTGCACGCTTTACAGCTTTGCCCTGCTCCCCTGGAGTGTTTACAGCGCGATGATCTGCAATATCCAAGGCGGCTGTTTTGCCGCCACCATGACACTGGCCAGCGTCGAGGCGAGCCGTTACGGCATGGGCACGACGACGCATTCCATGTCATGGATCAACGCCATGCCGACGGATTTGCTGAATCAAACTTTGGCGCAAATCATGCAAGAACAGGAATATTTCGTCGAATCCTGCACGTTTGCGGAAAAAGAAATGGGCTTTGGCGTGCGCGTCGTCAAATCCGGCCGGACTCTGGTTTTTGAAACCAGCCGCTGGCACGAACCGATTATCAATCTGGCCCACATCCATGCCGCGGAAGAAAACCGTAAAAAAGTCCTTGCCGATATCGCGTATATCGTCAGCCTCGGCCTGCCCGACGAAGAGGCCAAGGCTTTCGCGCAAACCCATCCAGTCCGCTTTCTCGGACGACGGGAACTCATGGTCCAGCTTGCCACCGAACAAGCAGCGGCGAAAACGACCACCGCCTGATCAATAAATGGACGTCGTGACGGTTCATGCGAAAACCGTAAGCGCTTGACCCGCCCGGTTTTTTAAACAGAAATGAACGGGGAAAATTTCTTCAAACCGGCGGACGATAGGACCACTTTTCTTTCCGCTGCTCCTCGGTAAGTTTGAAGCCGTATTCGCTCAGGAAAAATTCCGCCGGCGCGATGATGTTCACCGGCCGCCGCATGAAGGGGTCGCGATACGCCAACCGCACCGCGCGCAGACCGAGGCGAAAGCCTTTTTCCACCCGGCCATAAAGTTCGTCGCACATGATGGGCGTGCCGGATTCCGCCAGATGCAGCCGGATCTGATGCGTGCGCCCCGTCAGCGGGCTCGCCTCAATGAGGGTGAAGCGCTCGTTTTTTTGCAGCACGCGGAAACGGGTTTCGCTCTCTTTGCCTTCCTCCGTGTGGTCCACACGCATTTTGCCGAATTGTTTCGGGTCGGGACCGATCGGCAGGGCGCAGGTCCATTCGTTTTCCTTCGGCGCACCGGGGACGACGGCGAGATAGGTTTTCTCCATCCGGCGCGATTCAAACAAGTCACCCATCGCCTCCATCGCCCCAACGTTTTTGGCAAACAACATCACACCGCTGGTGTCGGCATCAAGCCGGTGAACATGCCGCAGGTAAACCAAGTTACGCGAACGCGCCCAGAAATCATCAGCACGAATGGACGAATCTATCGCTGTCTGGAGATTCCAGTTGGTCTTGCGCCACGAATCCGGCACGAGCATCCAACCGCGCGGCTTATCAATGGCCAGCACCGAGCGATCCTCGTAGATAATTGGAATCGGTTCGCAGCCGGGGAGCTCGATGAAATTGGGTTTTGCCATTGGTGGAGCATAATGAATTATGAAACGACCCGCAAAGCCTCTTGTGCGTTCCGCGCAAGTCAGACTTTACAGCCGCGGGATTCGTTGCAAAATGTTTTCACGCATCCGTAGCTCAATTGGATAGAGCGTTTGACTTCGGATCAAAATGTTGGGGGTTCAAGTCCCTCCGGATGCACCACTCCTCAACTGAGCGCTTTGACCACCTGAAATTTGCCTTTAATTTATGGATACACCATTCGATAAAATGAAGGCGATGGTTGATTGGTGAGATTAATTAGAATTTGGCCACTTCCATCGGCAGTTTGGGTTGAAATATCGGTCCAACTTGGATTTAACAGGTTGGTGGCTAATTGGAGACGATAGTTGTAGCCAGGTATTCCTGAAAATTTAAGACCCAGGATCTTGATTGGCCCAATCGCCTGAGTTGCAACCGAAAGCAAATTGAAGTTACTTTGGTTCAAGGCAATGGCAGTGATGAGAAACTGATTGGTCGTGCTTAAAC
>CAIOIC010000011.1 GCA_903858275.1 uncultured Verrucomicrobia subdivision 3 bacterium
ACGTGAGCCACAAAAGTTTCGCGCCCCGGCTGATTGTGCGGCTGGCCCAGCAACGCGGGCAAAACATTGCAACTGTCAATCGCCGCGCCAGCCGGCACCGCCTGCCCGGTCAACGCCGCCAGACTCGCCGTTAAATCCAGCAGCGTAACCAGCTCGTCGCTTTCGCCACCGGCTTTGACATGCCCCGGCCAGCGCGTGATGAGCGGAACACGATGACCACCCTCAAACAGACTGCCTTTATAGCCGCGCAACACTCCGTTGCAGGGATGATCGAAGTTGCCCACATCCTCGTAGCCGTCGTCCATGATGCCACCGTTGTCGCTGCTGAAAATCACCAGCGTGTTATCGCGCAACTTCAAACGATCCAAGGTCGCGAGCAAATCGCCGACCGCTGAATCCAATTCCACAATCGAGTCGCCACGGGTGCCGCATTGGCTCTTGCCATGGTGGCGCGGATTCGGCACGCGCGGGACATGGATATTGTGCGTGGCGAAGTAGAGGAAGAACGGCGCGTCCTTTTGCCGCTCTACGAATGCGACCGCCTGCTTCAAAAACGTGTCGGCCAGATCCTCGTCCTTCCAACGCGCCGCTTTGCCGCCGGTCATCCAGCCGATGCGCCCGACGCCGTTGACAATGGTCATGTCGTGACCGTGCGTGTGCTTGAGCTTGAGCAGTTCCGGATTCTCGCGACCGGTCGGGTCGTTGCCGACTTTCGCCTTGTAACTGACCTTGATCGGGTCAGCCGGGTCGAGGCCCACCACGCGCCGGTTTTCGATATAAACCGTAGGCACACGATCGCCCGTGGCGGCCATGATGAAGGAATAGTCGAAGCCGAGGTCGAGCGTCCCAGGCTTGATGTCGCCGTTCCAATCCGGCCCGCCATCGGGGCCGAGGCCGAGGTGCCATTTGCCGACGATGCCGGTGGTGTAACCGGCCTGCTTGAGCATCGAGGGCAGCGTGAACGTGCTGGGCTTGATCGTCATGGCCGCGTCGCCGGGCGCAATACTGCAACCTTCCGGTTGCCGCCACGAATACACCCCCGTCATCAACGCGCGACGCGTTGGCGTGCAGGTGGCGGCCGGCGAATGCGCGTCCATAAAACGCCGCCCATCAGCCGCCAGCCGGTCGAGGTTCGGGGTCTGCACCATTTTTGCGCCGTAGCACGACAGATCGCCATAACCAATGTCGTCAGCAAGGATGACGATGATGTTGGGCTTGCCTGGAAGTTTTGGCGCGTCAACGGCTGCCAGCGCGGTCAGCGGAGCTAGTGACAGAGCGAATAATAACGTGAGAGGATATTTCATGAATTTACTGTTGGTTTATGGTTTTGGACTTAGCGCCTTGAATTGCTGCATACGCACGATTTCCGCACCAGCCAGCAAGAAGCTGCCAAAGCCGTGCAGATCACCTTTCAATCGTGGGCGATTCAAATAATAGACCAAATCACCGGTATCCGTGGACGCGCACACATCGGTCAGGTCGCCATCGGCGGTTACTTTCGTTTGCAGAGCCTTCCAGCCTTTGCGCGCGGTCCCGGCATAACGATCATCAAGCCAGCCTTCGTTTACTCCACGAGCCATGCAATAGGTCAGCATGCCGGTGCCGGAAGTTTCAATCCATGACTCCGGATGATCAAGCACTTGATGCCAACCGCCCTTGACATCCGCACAGCCACGGACGCCATTCATGTGCTTCACAAAAGCGGCCAGCACTTCGGCTCGACGTGGATGGTCTTGAGGCAGCGCACT
>CAIOIC010000012.1 GCA_903858275.1 uncultured Verrucomicrobia subdivision 3 bacterium
ATAGTCCGCGCCCTCGACGACTATCACCATGGAGTTGTTGACGAGGATTTGAAGCCGACGGCTAAAACCATCGTCCACCGTCCGCCACGACAGCGTTGTAAATTCCACCGATCGCGCCGCGCGCGCCGGCATCACTTCCACAGTTTTAGGAACCACGTTGATTGCATTCATAGATTTATTTGACCGAGTTGGATTTCGTTTCCATCAACAACTGCATAAAAAGAGTATTGACCCGCCGTAAATTCTGGACGCGTCATCACCGTGGAATTCCCTGTGCCTTCCCACGCAAGAATAGGTATGCCATCTGACAAAGCTCTTATTCTGAATGTTACGGTCCCACCTGAATTGTCCGTCCACGAAAATCTGTCTTCTGATGTGCCTGGGTGATATGTGGTCGAGATTGCCTCAATTGAAATCGTGGGCCCGTTGTTCCATCTAAAGTTGTAAGTTCCGGACGGGTCGATGGGATTCCAGAAGTCTGACCAATACATATCCGTGTTATATTGCAAACAGATCTGCCAAACCGGATTTCCGTCATTGTCATTTGACGGAAATAACCAGTCCCCATATTCATTCCATGCCGACCCCCCGCTGAAGGTGTAGGTGCCATTGCCGCCGCTGCCATTGGCCGCAACCACAGTCGAACCGTCGTCAATCGTGGTGTATTCCGGTGAATTGTAATTGTAGCCAGTAAAATCCTGGGCGGGTGGCGTTGGAGGTGAACAATCATCCGGGCAAATCGGATTGCTCCGCACCGTGATCTCCCTGCCGTTCGCATCCACGCCGACGATGAAATGAAGTTCGCTGCCGCCATCGGGCGCAAACTCCCGGGCATCGCCATTCACCCAATAATCCTCCGGCATGGAAAACGTCGCGCCGCCATCGGGACTCACATAGACGTTCCACTTGAACGGGTCCGCCAGCTCCCAATCCCATTGCAGCAGGTCAGGATACGCGGCACGAAGCACCGGCGCGGGCAGCAAGGTGGCCTGTGCGGCACGCACGCGGCTGCGGCGACGATCCTGAGCCCAGAGCACAAGCCAGGTGCGGCGATTAATTTTTGGGAGCGTTAGCACGCGATTTTTTCGGCTTGGACACTACGACCGGTTCAACTTGGTGGCCGTCCGCAAGGACCAACGGATCACTCGGCGGGATTGGGGGAACGTCCAAAACAACCGGCGCATTTTCAGATTCCGTTTTCAACGGTTCAGCGTTTGTCACGCCCGTCACGGTTTGCCCGCAATGCGGACACACGTCACCGACCGACAAAGGTTTGGGCGGATCCGCAAGGACCACTGGCGACCGCTTGCGCTGAACGATCATGAGAAGTTGGTTGGTTTTCATATTCAGTTTGGCTGGCGCACAGGATTTGCCCGTGCGCCAGCACATAGGCCAGCGGCGGCTCGCCGCTCAGTTGTGTTCGATGGCGACCATGCGGACGTTTTTGTTTTCAAACACGCGCGACCAGTTCGCGCCCGCTTCGAGTTCCGCATTGGTGGGCGAATCGCCCGCGACCGACGCCGACGTGAATTTCACGCCGCGCGGATGAAGGATGTAACGA
>CAIOIC010000013.1 GCA_903858275.1 uncultured Verrucomicrobia subdivision 3 bacterium
CTCGGTGACGAAGCCGTCTTTGTTCGCGTCGAGACGATCGAACAACGCGCCGGGCAGTTCGCTGCGGTCGAGTTTGCCGTCGCCGTTCTTGTCGCGCTGCTTGAACGGGGCGCTCGCGCCGCCTCCGCCGGACATTCCAGCACGCCCACCAGTGATGCCGGCGGCTTCGTTGGCCAGCGCGAAGAAGGCGGGATAGGTCGGCGACTTGTAACCCTCTGTCTGCACCATGAAGAGGGTGAAAGAGTTGTTCTTCCGATCAATTGCGAACTGCGTGCCGTCGGCGCCGCCCCAGCCGTAGGTGCCCTCGCCGTTCACGATGCCGCCGAGACCGTATTTCATGGTCGGCGTCTTGAGATGGTTCTGGAAGATGAGGTCAACGGTCTCCGGCTTGAGCACACGCACGCCATCCAGTTCGCCACGGTTCAGGATCATCCGGCAGAACCGCTCGTAATCGCCAATCGTGCTGCACAGGCCGTGGCCGCCGAGAAACAACGTTGGTTTGTCGGTGAGCTTCGCACCGTCGCGGCCCGGTTCGAGCACGCCGAGCTTCGGTTGACGGTAAATCTGGCAAATGCGGCCCGCCTTCTCCGGCGACACCCAGAAATCAGAGTCCACCATTTTCAACGGGACGAACAGCCGCTCTTTCATCACCTGGTCCAACGGCTTGCCGGCGACGGCCTCGAGGTAGCGGCCGAGGATGTCGATGCTGTGACCGTATTGGTAGCCCTCACCCGGATGAAATTTCAGCGGTTGTCGTGCCAGCGCCTCGGAGAACTCCTTCAAGGTCGTGCCCGGCGTGCGCGTGGCGCGGAACGCCATGGCCGCCGCGTCCTCGCCGCCGTGCGTGGGCGCGCCTTCCAGGCTGCCATAGTAGAGGCCGCTGCTGTGGCTCATCAACATGCGCGGCGTGATGGCAAACTTCGCGGGCACGAGCTTCCCGTCTTCGAGCACCTTCGGTTCCGCCCATTCGGGGCAATGCTTCGAGATAGGTTCGTCGAGTGTGAACTTGCCATCATCGAGCAGCGTCAGTGCGGCAAGGGCGATGACGGGTTTCGTCATGCTCATCAAACGGAAGATGCCGTCCTTCGGCATCGGCTTGCCGGCCTCGATGTCCGCCATGCCGAACGTCTCGAAATAACCGCGCACGCCGTTCTTGTGAATGAGCGCGGCGATACCTGCGACGTTCTTGGCGGCAACATGCCGCTGCATCTCGACATCAATCTTCGCCAGCATGTTCGGCTTCAACCCGGCGGCCTTCGCCTCGTCGCCATGTGCGCGCGGTTTGAAGTTCTCCGCCGGCGGCAGCGGCGCGCCTTCCGAAACGCCGACTCCGCGCCAAGCGCGGCCTGCGGGCCGGGGCATTTCCTGCGCCGTGAGCGTCAGGCAGGCGAGAATGGCTGACAGGCTAATAATCGTGATAGTCGTTTTCATGGTTTCTCTGTTTCTTGCCGGCTGGGTGTGGCGGCTGATTTTCCCGATAAACTGATGCCTGTCCGGCAGCGGCGGAGTTCGCCGCGACCAGTCTCGGGGTCTTTGCGTTCGTAGTAGATGAAGACTTCCCCCGCGCCGACGAAGGCCTCGGACTCGTAGCGGGTGGTCTGGATGCCGCTGACGGCGCCTTCGTCCACGCGGCGGACAAGGCGGTTGGCCGGGTTTTTGCCGAGGCCGAACACCCAGATGGAGCCGTCCTTCTCGACGCGGCCGGTCTCACCGCGATTGGCTCCCTTGTTCTTGGTCGCGTTGAGCGAGAAGTAGGAGACGCCATTCACGCCGGTGTCCGGCGCGATGGGTTCGCAGGAATAGATGTATTTGAACGGCGAATCGGCCGGCAGCCGCAGTTCCGCGATCTTTTGCCACGGGCTGCCGTCCTTCTTCACATCGCGATAGATGGCCAAACGGTCGCGATCGATGTTCGCCATCATGAGCAACTCGCCCCCGAACTCGGGGGCGCGGAAGCCGTAGGTGTCGAACTTGTCGCCCGGCTCGTCGGTCACGATCTGGCGCTGGCCCGTCCGCGTGTCGAGCAAGACGACCTGGGGCACATCAGCCTTATCGCGCGGCGCGTAGCCGATGTGATGCTCACCCACGATGCGCGCGATGCTGTGGCTGCCGCGCCAGTCTGGCAGCGGATGGAACTCGTTGGGCTTGGATGCGAGCGCCCACGCGACGTTGTCCTGCCCCGGCACGTCGAGGTTGATGTAGAACAG
>CAIOIC010000014.1 GCA_903858275.1 uncultured Verrucomicrobia subdivision 3 bacterium
CGGTAAAAATCGGTAAACGGATTTAGGCCTCAGGCATCAGGTCTCAAGTCTGATTTTGAGGTGGCTGCCGTGTACCGGATCTTGCTTGTTGGGTTGACTCTGTGAAAACGATTGCTGGTAAAGAAAAGTATAACATTATTTTTTAGTGCGAGAGCTTGGTGCCCTGGCTGGGATTTCCAGTCTTATAGACTTCACCATCGCTGGTAAGGCCGGAGTCGCGACCCCGCTTTCGGACCGGCAAATCCGTCCTGAAGGTTGACGGAAACGGAACTGTGCCGCTGGCAAGCTGAACTGCTATTGTGGATTATTTGCTTGAATTGTCGGCGCGGCGGGCGGATAAGTGCATCAAGCCTATGACCACAAGCCATCCCATCAGCTCTCTCCTGCACCACAAAAAGTCCACCCTCTGGAGCGTGTCGCCGGACACCACGGTGTTCGACGCCATCAAACTCATGGCGGAGAAAAATGTCGGCGCGCTGCCGGTGATCCAGAACGGTGAACTGCACGGCGTCTTCACCGAGCGCGACTACACGCGCAAGGTGGCGTTGCAGGGCAAGACCTCCAAGGAAACCCGCGTCCGGGAAATCATGACGGGCAAGGTTTTCATCGTCACCCCGAACGACTCCGTGGAAACCTGCATGAAAATGATGAACGACAATCGCGTGCGCCATCTGCCGGTGATTGATGGCGGAAAAGTGATCGGCATCATCTCCATCGGCGACCTCGTGAACTGGATCATCTCCGCGCAGGGCGCGACGATTGAACAGATGGAGCGCTACATCGCCGGCGTGTCGGCGTAATCTTCCCGCGGCGGCGAATAGGGTCAACGTGGCTTTATCGCCCGCTCCGCTTCGGTGATGAGTTTGCCCAGCTGGATGCCCAGCGCATTAGCAATGGCCTTGGCGGTATCGAGATTCGGGCTGCGTTCACCGCGCTCCAGCAGGCCGATGTAAGTCTGGTGTAGTCCCGACAATTCCGCCAGTGCCGCCCGGCTTAATCCCCGTTTCTCCCGATGGCGTTTCACCGCCTGCGAGAAGGCGTCGGAAAGGATTGGTTGCGTTTGGGCCATCCGTGTCAGGATGGCGGCTTGTCGGCGGCGCAAGCATAAGACATTTGTCTTGACCGCGTTTTCGTAAATCGTTTTCCTTCTTAAGCAGGATGGGTAAAGATGGTGTAAATCTTATGAGGAAAACTCTTCTGGGTTTGCTGGGTTTGGCATGCAGCTCAATCGCATTGCTGGCGCAGCCGGCAATCACCCAGCCACCGACAAATCAAGTGGTGGCCGTGGGCGGGACACTGACATTAAGCGTGACGGTCTCCGGCACGTCTCCGGTCTATCAATGGTTCAAGGACAGTCGTTTTCTAGTGAACGCCACGAACAGCACACTGACGGTGACAAATGTGAGTGTCGCAGATTCCGGCACCTATTATGTGGTGGCGACCAATAGCGGCGGCATGATCATCAGCCTGCCGGTCTCGGTGACAGTGGGCAATCCCACCTTGTTTGCTTGGGGAAATAACTCAAGTGGTCAATTGGGCAACGGCACGACTAGCAACACCAACCGGCCAATTACGGTGACGAGCAATGTGGTGGCGGGGGCTGTTGGAATTATGCATTCACTATTCGTAAAGACTAACGGGACTTTGTGGGCGATGGGGGATAATAGCTCTGGTCAATTAGGCGATGGCACTTACACATGGACCAAATTTCCGGTCAGCGTGTCGAGCAATGTGGCGGCGGTAGCGGCAGGATATTATCATTCGTTGTTCGTTAAAACGGACAAGACCCTTTGGGCGATGGGAACTAATAACTTTGGCCAATTGGGAGATGGCACTTACAACCGCACCAACCGCCCAATTAATGTGGCGAGCAATGTGGTGGCAGTGGCAGCGGGATATTACCATTCGTTGTTCGTGAGAACGAATGGGACTCTTTGGGCGATGGGATATAACAGTTCCGGCCAGTTGGGCGATGGCACAACAAACAATGCCAGCCTACCGATCTGTGTGGCGAGCAATGTGGTGGCGATTGCGGCGGGATCTAGTAATTCGTTGTTCTTGAAGGTTGACGGGACACTATGGGCGATGGGGAAGAACCGTTTAGGCCAGTTGGGCGATGGCACAACAAACGATGCCAACCTGCCGATCTGTGTGGCGAGCAATGTGGCGGCGGTGGCAGCGGGGTATAATCACTCGCTGCTCGTAAAGACTGACGGAACCCTTTGGGCGATGGGGTATAACGTCAACGGCCAATTGGGCAAGGGTGATTTCACCAGCACCAACCGCCCAATTAATGTGGCGAGCAATGTGGTGGCGGTGGCAGCGGGATATAATCACTCGCTGTTTCTAAAGACTGACGGGATCATTTGTGCGATGGGAGCCAACAGCTTTGGCCAATTAGGCAATGGCACGACGACCATCACCAATCGTCCAATCAATGTTTCTTCCATCTCTTCTGTAGGCAATGTTTTACTTGGCTTTGGTAATTCCTCATTGGCAATTGGCGCCTACCTAAAGTCGCAAGTTTTTATTTCACTGTCCAATTTGAACCAGACTTACACCGGCAGCGCGTGCGCCGTCACGGTCAGCACCACACCACCAGGGATGCCAGTGGACCTGACTTACAATGGTTTTCCGTTCGCGCCGACAAACGCAGGCGTATATACCGTCATTGGCTCTGTTCACGACACCACTAACTATTATTCCGAAACCGCACCGGTTACCCTGATAATCCTGCCTGTGGGGCTGACCGATCAGGCATTGGCCGTGGGCGAGGCGCTAAACTTGAGCGTTGCGGCAGGAGACGTATCACAGTCCTATCAATGGTTCAAGGACAGCCGGCTGCTTTGGGGGGCGACGAACAGCGCGCTGACGGTGGCGATTGCGGGCGTGACTGATTCCGGCATCTACTTTGTGGTGATAACCAATGGAGGGGGGGTGGTCATCAGTCGTCCTGCCTCAGTGATGGTGGGCAATCCTTGCTTGCTGGCTTGGGGGAAAAATCGCGATGGGCAATTGGGTGATGGCACGACAAGCAACGCCAAACTGCCGATTCCGGTAGCAAGCAATGTCGTGGCTGGGGCGGCGGGAGTGAGTCATTCCTTATTTGTGACGCAGGACGGAACGCTGTGGGCGATGGGGACTAACAAATATGGCCAGTTGGGTAATGGCACTTTCACCAGCACCTACCAACCAATTTATGTGGCGAGTAACGTGGTGGCGGTGGCTGCGGGTGCCGCGCATAGCGTGTATGTGAAGACGGACGGAACATTGTGGGCGATGGGGGCTGACTTCGATGGCCAGTTGGGTGACGGCACTTACAACAATACCAACCGACCAACCAGCGTGGCGAGCAATGTGGTGGCGGTGGCGGCGGGATATTATTATTCGCTGTTTGTGAAAACGGACGGAACCCTGTGGACGGTGGGATATAACTCATATGGCCAATTGGGTAACGGCACTTCCATCACCTACACCAACCGTCCAATTAATGTGGCGAGCAACGTCGTGGCGGTGGCTGCGGGATATGCTCATTCGCTGTTTATGAAGACGGACGGGACATTATGGGGAATGGGATATAACAATTTAGGCCAGTTGGGTAACGGCACTTCCTTCACATCCACCAACCGCCCGATTAATTTGGCGAGCAATGTGGTGGCGATGGTAGCGGGAGATAGCCATTCGCTGTTCGTAAAGACTGACGGGACGCTTTGGGCGTTGGGGGACAAGACCAACATAGCGGTCTTGGTGGCGAGCAATGTAGTGGCGGAGGCTGGGGGATCAGGTTATTCGCTGTTCACTAAAGCGGATGGGACAACGTGGGCGAGCGGGTATAACGCTTTTGGACAGTTGGGCGTTGGCACGACGAACAACGCCATATCGCCAATCAAAGTGTCCAGCGCGGCCTACGTGGCCAATATTTTCCCGGCAGGAATTGCCAGTCATACACTCGCGGCGGGCAACATAAATTCTTCAGTCATCGTCACGTTGGATAACTTGAACCGAACTTACACCGGCAGTGCGATTAACATCACGACCAACACCACGCCGCCCGGATTGCCGGTGGACCTGACCTACAACGGTTTTCCGGATACACCGACCAATCCCGGCATTTACACCGTCATTGGCACCATCAACAATCCATATTATTTCGGCAGCACAACCAACATTCTGACCGTGGGATTGCCGCCAATCAGCCTCACCACCAGCAATAATGCTGGCAGCGGCCAGCAGTTGGGCTTCCAATTGACCGGCTTGCCACCGAATTATCCCTGCATCCTGCAAGGTGCCACGAACCTGACTGCGCCCATAAACTGGCAGCCAATCTTGACCAACTACACCGATGCCAGCGGCAACTGGAGTTTCACGGCCAGCAATCTGCCCGCCCCCAATCTTTTCTATCGCATCACCGGTCAGTAAAAATAGTAGTGGAGTTACTCCTGCGGGTAAACCAGAACCCGGTCGTGCACGAGGACGATGAGGTCGTTCTTCTTGTCGCCGGTCACATCGGCCACGACACATTCGCGCGGTTCTGGCAGCGCGTTATCGCGGCCCCGGAACGTGTGCTGCTCAAACACCTTCCAGCGGTCGCCCGGCACCAGCTTCCGGCTTTTGTCGAATTGCACGATGTCGAGGTGGTTCTTCGCCGATTCCATGAAGATGAGCTGCTTGCGGCCGGTGCCGGTGAGGTCGCCGGCGATGACGTCGTTGAGATAGCCGTCTTTGATGGACGTTTCGTATTCGTCGAGCTTGGTCAGCTCCCACACCTCGCCTGCCAGCGGCAGCCATGCCACGGAATTCTGTCCGGTGAACGCCACTGCCGCTGCGCCGAGCGTCACGGACTTGAGCGAGCTAAAACTCGTCACCGGCAGATCCAAGTTCTTCACCACCTGCCAGACGCCCGCTGCGTCGCGTTCGCACAGGGTCAATTGCTTGTGCTCGGCATCCAGCAAAAACAGGGAGGCCACGGCGTTCGTGCCTTTGACCACCGCCGTCGCGCCGGTGATGCGCGAATCGCTGGCGGAACCGTTGATCTGGTCCTTCACGCGGAATTTCCAGCCGGGCGCGTTCGTGGAGCCGGCCACTTTCGCTTCCGCCTCCAGCACCACGGCGCGGACGAAATTTTTCTGCGGCAGGAGCAATTCCGTTTTGCCGTCGCCGTCCACATCCGCCGCCGCCAGCCACGGCTGCTCCAGCGCGCCGCCGGGCGGATCCACGTCCTTCTCGTCGAAAGCTCCGTCCTTCTTCTGCAGCAGCACCTTCACTTTTTCGTAGGGAATCAGCGCGACCAGATCCGCGAGGCCGTCCTGGTTCACGTCCTGAATGGCCAGCGTCGTCGGGTTTGACTTGAAACTGTCGCTCAACTTTTGCGTCGTTGTCTTGCCGTCCGCCGTGCGCGTGACCAGCGAGCGGACGCTGTCTTTTTCCACGATGATGGCGAGCGTGGGTTTGGCGCCGGCTTTGAGTGCGCCGACGGCCATCATCAGCGGCTTGCCCTCCAGCGGCAGCGGCGTGGGAAACGGCAGCCGCCCGTTTTTGTCGAACCGCGTGGTGGCCACGGCGTTTTCATCGCGGCTCAGGAGGAAGATTTCCGGCTGTCCGTCGCCGTTCCAGTCCGCCGCGACGATTTGGGTGACCCCGGCTAGGCTGGGGAATTTCTTGGGCGATGCCAGCGCGCCGTCTGCCTGCTGCAGATAAACCGAGAGCTGGCCGCTTTCCGGTTCCGACACGATCAAATCCGCGCGGCTGTCGCCGTCCACATCCGCCCACGCCACGCCGCGTTTGGCGGCGTCCGTCTTGTTCAGCGGCAGAAGCTGGAACTGCCCCTGCTTGAAGGCTGCCGACAGCGCCTCCGCCGGCTTGCGCGTGAACTGCGAGACTTGCGCGCGGCCCGTCGCCGTTACGACGGAGATGACGTAATTCGTCTTGTCGCCCGCGAGGTTATCCACGCAGAACGAGCGGATGGGCTGGGTCTTGAAATAGATTTCCGGTCCGAGCTGGCCGCCGGCATTTTGCAGGCGCACCCGGAACGGCGTGGGGCTGTCATAATCCACCAGCACCAGATCGTTCCGGCCGTCGCCGTCCACATCCGCCAGCAGCAGCGCCTTGGGCGTGCCGGAACAGGAGATTTTCACCGGCTCGGCCAGCGTGTGATCCTTCTGCTGCGCGAGAAAATAAATCGCGCCGTTGTCGCCCAGGAGCGCGATATCCGCGCGCCCGTCGCCGTTCACATCGCCGACGGCCAGCGCGTCGGGGCTCATTAGGCCGTTGTCCAGATGCCAGCGCTTCGGCTCGCCCCAGCCGTTTGTGCCGAGGTTTTGGCGGACGATCAAATCCTTCGCGTCGCCGAAATAGACGAGGTCCGGCCGGCCGTCGCCGTTCACATCCGTCACCGCCAGCGCGGCGATGCGCTCCTCGGACGGCAGCGAATCCAGGCGGAAGCGCGCGTCCGGCGGCAGTTCGTTCAGCTCCAGCTTGCGGGCGGGCGCGGGGCGGTTGGTCTGGCCGGTCTGGTTGTAGAGCAGGCTGATTTTGGAATGCAGATTGTTGACGACCACCAGGTCGTTCCGACCGGAGCCGGTGAGGTCCGCGACGCGGAGCTGGGTGATCTGCGGATCCACCGGGAAAATCTCCTTGCCGGTGAAGCCGAACAGGTTGGTGACGGGGCCGGCGGCGGCGGAAAAATGAAAGCCCATCACGCCCGCCAGCGCGACGGTCGGGAAAAATTGAACGAACCGATTCATGCGCGGCAACCTGCCAGCGGACGGCGCGATTGGCGAGATTAAAAGGCGGGGGAAGCGGAAAGGAGACGCAGCCGGACACTGTCCTCAACTCCCTCTCCCCGCCCAAGCGGAGGGTTGGGGTGAGAATTCTCCGAAAGCTGTTTTGCGCTTTGAACCCCTGAACCTGACCGCTCCTCTCCCTTCCCTCTCCTCTCCTTCCGAAGGAGAGGAGAGGGTGGCCGAAGGCCGGGAGAGGAGTGGTCGCCGGGGCGCGGTTCATGGGGAGGGGATTTGAGCCGGAAAACCATTGGCCCTCTCACCACGACCCTCTCTCTTCCCTCGGAGAAGGAGAGGGAGGAGGGTCGTCGCATCCTCTTTGGCCCGCGCCCGGCACGGGCGGCGGGCGGAAAATGGGGCCGAAACCATCGTTTTTCGCTTTTTTCGCCTAAATTGCTGGTTTTCAGCCTGATTTGACGGTTTTTTGCTTTTTGGAAATCATTTCCCAGTCTCGGGAAGTCGTTTCCCAGTCTTGGGAAATCATTTCCCAGTCTTGGGAAGTCGTTTCCCAGTCTTGGGAAGTCGTTTCTCAGTCTTGGGAAGTCGTTTCTCAGTCTTGGAAAGTCGTTTCTCAGTCTTGGGAAGTCGTTTCTCAAGCTCGGTAAATCAGTTTCCAGTTTCGGGAACG
>CAIOIC010000015.1 GCA_903858275.1 uncultured Verrucomicrobia subdivision 3 bacterium
TCAACGGCATTCGCCCCGACTGCTGCCGCGCGCCGCATTGCAGCTTTCTGGTCATGGAAATCAGCTACGGGCCGTTCGAAACGACGCTCGACCTGCCGGCGGGCTATGACTTGAGCCGGGCGCGGGCGGTTTATATCAATGGTTTTCTGCGAATTGACGTGCCGGCCGCCCAGCAACCGCCGCAGAAGACCACCAAGGTTCCCATCAGTGAAGGAGTTTGACCGCGCATAAAATCCCGGGCGCAGTGGCATTTCATGCGCGGATAAAATAATGAAAAATTCGGCGGAAACAGAGTTTGTCAGCATCCTCGGCGCGAACGAAAAGTCCGGCCTGCCGGGCCGCGTCTCATCGCGTTCGCTGCCGGACATGCTGCCGGTTCTCGGGCTATCGGACATCGTCATTTTTCCCGGCGCGGTCGTGCCGCTGCTGGTCGAAACCGGCCCCAGCCTCAAGCTCATTGACGATCTCGTGGCCGGCGACCGTTTGTTTGGCGCCATTCTTCAGATCCACCCGGAAGTCGCCGAACCCGCCCCGGGCGATTTGCACCAAGTCGGCTGCGTTTGCCGGCTGAACAAGATGGTGAAATTTCCCGATGGCACCGTTCGCATCCTGGCCGAAGGACTGTGGCGCATCAAACTGGACAAATTTCTCCCGCCCGATCCGTATCTTCGGGCCAATTTTGAACTCCTTCGGGATGAGACGGAGGATTCCGTCGAGCTGCAAGCCATGCTGCGCAACGCGCACAAGCAGTTCGAGGATATCGCCAAAATTTCCACCGCCCTTTCCGAGCAGGTCAAAATCGCCGCGCTCAACACCGAGCATCCCGGCCATTTTGCCGACCTCATTGCCGCCAATCTGGGCCTGCCGCTCGACGAAAAACAAAAGCTGCTCGAAACTGTTTCCGTTCGCGAGCGTCTTGCCAAACTCCTGCCGCTGCTCAACCGCGAACAGGAAGTGCTGAATTTAAGTTCCAAGATCCAGAACGACGTCGCCTCCAACATTTCCAAGACGCAACGCGATTTCTTCCTGCGCGAACAGATGCGGGTCATCCAGCACGAGCTCGGCGATGCCGACCCGAACGCGAGCGAGGTCCGCAGTCTCCGCGAGAAAATCGAGAAGGCCAGGCTGCCCGACGAGGCGAGAAAAGCTGCGAAACAGGAACTCGACCGCATGCAGCAGACCTCGCCCGCCGCTGCCGAATACGGCGTCTCGCGCAACTATCTCGACTGGATTCTGGCGCTGCCGTGGCAGCAGGAAACTGAGGACAAGCTGGATCTGAAAGCGGCGGAAAAAATCCTCAACGAGCAGCATTTCGGTCTCGAAAAAGTGAAGGATCGGCTGCTGGAATTTCTCGCCGTGCTGCAGCGGCGCAAGGAAATCAAAGGCCCGATCCTCTGTCTCGTCGGTCCGCCCGGCGTCGGCAAAACCTCGCTCGGCAAAAGCGTGGCCGACGCGCTCGGCCGCAAGTTTGCCCGCATCTCGCTCGGCGGCATGCGCGACGAGGCGGAGATTCGCGGCCACCGCCGCACTTATGTCGGTGCGCTGCCGGGCCGGATTTTGCAGACGCTTCGCCGCATTGAGAGCCGTAATCCCGTCATCCTGCTCGACGAGTTGGATAAGGTTGGTGCGGATTTTCGTGGCGACCCGGCTTCGGCGTTACTTGAAGTCCTCGACCCCGCGCAGAACCACACCTTCACCGACCATTATCTGGATTTGCCGTTCGACCTGTCGCGCGTGCTGTTCATCGCCACCGCCAACTGGCTCGACCCGGTTCATCCCGCGCTGCGCGACCGGCTGGAAGTCATCGAGCTGCCCAGCTACACCGAGTCGGAGAAACTCCAGATCGCCAAGCGTTATCTTGTCCCGCGCCAGTTGGAGGAACACGGCCTGACGCGCAGCGATGTGAAATTTTCCGATGCCGCGCTGCGCGAGCTCATCCGCGAATACACCCGCGAAGCCGGCGTGCGCCAGCTCGAACGCGAAATCGCCGCGCTCGCCCGCAAGTCCGCGCGCAAAATCGTCGCCAAGAACGGCGCGGCGGAAACCGTGAAGCTGGAGCCGAAGGACGTAAAGGATTATCTCGGTCACGCAAAGTTTGTTTTGGAAAGCGCGGAGAAAATTGACGAAATCGGCATCGCCACCGGTCTGGCGTGGACCCCGGTGGGCGGCGATGTGCTGTTCATCGAAGCCACGCGGATGCGCGGGCGCGGCAATTTGATCCTTACCGGCTCGCTCGGCGAGGTGATGAAGGAAAGCGCGCAGACCGCGGTGAGTTATCTCCGTTCGCAGGCTAAAAAACTTGACCTTGATTTCGACGATTACGGCAAAAATGATTTGCACATCCACGTGCCCGCCGGTGCGACGCCGAAGGACGGCCCGAGCGCGGGCGTGACGATCTGCGCCGCGCTGGCCTCGCTGATGAGCAGGCGGCGCGTGCGTTCCGACGTGGCGATGACGGGCGAAATCAGCCTGCGCGGGCGCGTCATGCGCGTCGGCGGCATCAAGGAAAAAGTGATTGCGGCGGCGCGGTTCGGCGTCAAGCAGGTGATTCTGCCGGAAGGCAACCGGCCGGATTGGGAAGACGTGCCGGCGGAGGTGCGCGCGAAATTGAAGGTGCATTTTGTGAAACAGATTTCCGAGGTCCTGCATCTGGCGCTCGCGACGAAATGAAAATGAAGCAGGGCTTACAAGGTGGGGCGAGCGTCCTCGCGAGCCGCTTTTTGGAAAGAACCACCACGGCTCGCGGGGATGCTCGCCCTGCCAAACTTGTTCTCTTGTTGGCCGCGCTGGTTTTGTTTTTTGCCGTGGGCGCAACGGCACAGACGAACAGCTTGTCCGACACGGAAATTCAAGGACGCCTGCTGGCGCAACAGCTTTGCGACGCCAAACCGGAAACAAATTTAACCCAAAGCGGAATTCTCAGTATTCGATATGCGAATGGCAACAAGACCAATTTTTCGGTTTCATTCAAAATCCATATTACAGAGGTAAATTGGAAGGCTGGTTATTTCATAGGGAACAATGCTTGGATAATCAAGCATCAAGCCGGCGAGGGAAATCGCTATGTTTTTGTTGAACATAATCCCGACATTAATGCGTGGAACCCGACGAGCTTTTTGCATTCGGACGGGAATGAAACGTCAGTTTCATTCGCCAATTCCGATTTCTGGCTGTGCGACCTTGGCCTGGAATTTTTCCACTGGCCGGCCCAGAAGGTTTTGCCGAAGACTACGAGTTTGAAGCGCGGGCGGGAATACACGCTTTTGGAAAGCGCGAATCCGAATCCGCCCACCAACAGCTACTCGCGCGTGCTGTCGTGGATTGATAAGGAAAGTGGCGGCATGCTCGCCGCCGAGGCTTACGATGCGAAGGGTAAATTATTGAAGGAGTTCGAGCCGAAGTCGTTCAAGAAGGTGAACGGCCA
>CAIOIC010000016.1 GCA_903858275.1 uncultured Verrucomicrobia subdivision 3 bacterium
GAAATTTTCTTGCCAAAGCCGCCTTCGCGCAGGCATTTTCTGACATGGCAGCGACGCGCAATTCCAATCTCGACGACACGTTCTATCAAAAGGCGGACAACTTCTTCGCCGCGAACAGCAAGATCGGCCTGACCTACGACGACATCACGCTGGCGACGCTATATTCGGAAATTCTCCCGCGCAACACCCAGCTCGACACGCGGCTTGCGGACAGCCTGCAACTGAACATCCCCGCCATTTCCGCCGACATGGATACCGTCACGGAGTCGCGCATGGCGATTGCGATGGCGCTGAACGGCGGGCTGGGCCTCATCCACTACAACATGCCGGAGCGCCAGCAGCTTTCCGAAGTGAGCCGCGTGAAGTATCACGTCCAGGGCCTGATCCAAGACCCGATCAAGATCGCGCCCGACCAGCTCATCGGCGATGTGCTCAAGCTGATCGAGGAAAAGAAATTCGGGTTCAGCACCTTTCCGGTCGTGGATGACAAAGGCAAATTACTCGGCCTGCTGTCCGGCCACGTCGTCAAGCCGCGTTACGCCGCCAAGAAAGTCATTGAGGCGCTCACGCCGCGCAAACAGGTTCAGACCATCACCAAAAAGGAGCTGGGCAAGGATCCCATCGCCCGCGCCGACAAGTTTTTCACCGAACACATGGGCATCCACAAGTTGCTTGTCGTAGACGACGACGACCAGATGCTCGGTCTGATCACGATGAGCGATGTGGAGCGCATCACGCTGGAGCGCAAGGCGCAGTTCAAGCCCGCCCGCGACGCGCAATTCCGCCTGGTCTGCGGCGCGGCGGTTTCCGCCACTCGCAATGCCTTTGGCGGACTGGATCGCGAGCGCATTTTGGAGCACGTCGGCGGCTTGGTGGAACGCGGCGTGGATGTCATCGCCGTCTCCACCGCGCACGGCCACAGCAAGGGCGTGGGCGACACCGTGAAAGTATTGCGCGATGCGTTTCCGAAGCTGCCCATCATCGCCGGCAACGTGACCAGCGCTTCCGCCGTGGAGTATCTGGCCGACTGCGGCGCGGACGCCATCAAGGTGGGGCAGGGGCCGGGTTCCATCTGCACCACGCGCATCGTGGCGGGCGTGGGCATTCCGCAGATGACGGCGCTTTACGTCTGCTCGCGCGCGGCGGCGAAGAAAAAGGTTTCCATCCTCGCCGACGGCGGCATCACCAAGTCCGGCGACATCGTGAAGGCGCTGACGCTGGCGCAGGGCGTGATTTGCGGCGGCATCTTTGCCGGCTGCACCGAGGCGCCGGGCGACGTCGTGGAGATCAGCGGCAAGATGTATAAACATTATCGCGGCATGGGCAGCATGGCGGCGATGAAATCCGGCAGCGCGGCGCGCTATGGCCACGAAAAGGCGGACACTACGCGCAAGGTCGCGGCGGAAGGCATCGAGGCGCTGAAAGAATCGGTCGGCTCGGTGGATCGCGTGCTCGCCACGCTCATCGGCGGCATCCAGAGCGGCATGGGTTATCTCGGTGCGGCGAATCTGGAACAGCTCCGCGACAAGGCGCGTTACATCCGCGTGAGTCCTGCCGGTCAGCGCGAAGCCGCCCCGCATGACGTGGTGGAATTAAAGACGGGGAATTAGCCGGTTGTCAGCAGTCAGTGGTCAGGAGTTGGTAGCTTCAAGATTATGAGCCGAACCAATTTTGAAAATCTTCGGGTGTATAAACTTTCGGAAGAACTGGCGGATGCCAATAGGGATATCGTGGCAAAGTGGGATGTTTTCGCCAAAGATAAGGTCGGTCGGCAAATCGTTCGGAGTGCGGACAGCGTAGGTGCGAACATTGCCGAGGGCGCGGGACGGCATAACTTTCAAGATAACCGCCGATTCGTGAAGATTGCGCGCGGTTCGCTGAACGAGACACAATATTTTCTGCGGCGGGCCTTCAAAAGAAATCTGCTGACGCCAGCAGAAGTGAAAAAACTCAAGCCAGTCGTGGACAACCTTGCTCCGCAATTGAATTCCTATCTCCAATCCATCGGACGCGCTCACGAGTGCGAATAGCTACTGACCATTGACGATTGACTGCTGACTTGCCTAAAACACAATCGGCTCGTTGAGCTTGCCGCATTGGGTGCAGCGAGAGCGATCTACGTCGGCATCGTCGGTATAGACATTGCCGCATTTCTTGCAGCGGAAGACACGATCCTCGGGATGGGCTGGCCCAAACTTTCGGCGGCGCAGTTCGGAGAAAACTCCCACCACACACAACGCGCCCAGCGCCAGCGCCACATAAAACATCAGCAAATGGTCAATGCTCATGGCGCTTTGGCGGGCACGGTGTGCCAGTTGAAAATAAATTCGCCAAACATCAAGTCCGCCGCCGGTGCAAACCGGGCGGTCCGGGTCAAGGCGAGGGCGGTTTGGTCCGCCGCCGCGGATTCGCTCGATTCCATCAGAGTCATGGAGACAACATTGCCATCGGCGCCCACCAACACCTGCACACAGGTGGACTTGAGAAGGTCGTTCCCGGCCAGCGTGGGCACGTTGATTCGATTCAGCATCCGCCGCTGGGCGAGTTGGCCGGCAAGTTTCAGAGTGGAATCTTTTCGCAGTAATGACTCAAAGTTTTCAGCCAGCCCAGAGGACGTTGATTCCGGTTTGAAATCCAGTTTCATGCCGCTGAAAGGGTTGGTCTGCATGAAGGTGTTAAACGTCGCGCCCAAATTTTCAATGACCGGCGGAAGAAATTGCGGCGGCTCCGACCAGTGAAACTTTGGCGGCTGGACGGCGACCGGCCGCAGCCAGGCGGACGGAAGAAAATCATTCAAGTGCGGCAGGGCGAACAGGGTGGGGTCGGTCAGCGCGACCAATTCGTGGTTGCCGTCAATGAGATGAAATTGCGGTGCCCGGGCGACGCTTCGCCGCCCGGGGTCAGAGTTGGCGCCAAATAAAAAAATAAATCCCAGATGTGCGCCCAGCGCCAGCGCAATGAAAAACAACCAGCGTCTGGGACTCCAGCCGGTGGTCAGTGGTTGGGATTCCCCATTCATGGCTGGGCGGGCACTTTCGCCGGAGCGGGGAGCGTGGCGAGCAGGAGGTTCGTGATGCCAATTTCCGGTTGCCGCGCCAGCAGGGCCAGATGGGCAAGCTGCTCGTAATGGACGGCCTTGTCCGCATGAATAATGAGCGTGAGCGGCTGGCGCGCGCCCTTTGCCAGGGCGGTCAGCGTGGTTTTCAAGACCGCCTCGGAGATGATTTGATTTTCAAAATACAAGCGGCCTTGACTGTCCACCGCCATCGCAATAGTCGGCTTGTCCACGCCCGGCAGGTCAGTGGCGGACGGCGGCTGCAAACTCATCCGCAGGCCGGGCACCGGCAGCAGCGCGCCGATGAGCAAAAAAATCAGCATCGCAAAAAAAACAGCGGCGAACGGCGCGACGTCGAACTGGCTCCGCAAAATCTTTGAGTTGCGCGGAAATTTCATTTGCCGTGGCCGTTGGCGTTTTCCGTGACGATGTTGACGATTTCGGCGGCGGCACGCTCCATGTCGAGGACGATTTTGTTCACGCGGCTGATGAGGTAGTTGTAACCGGCATGCGCGGGAATCGCCACGGCGATGCCGCCGGCGGCGCAGACCAGCGCTTTCCAGACACCGTGCGACAGCAGTTCGATGTGCGCATACAAGCCGGCCTGTTCGAGTTGGCCGAACACATCGATGAAACCGACGATGGTGCCGAACAATCCGAGCAAGGGGGCGATTTGCGCGATGGTGGCGAGCAGATTCAATTTTTCCTCCAGCCGGGGAACTTCAACGAGGCCGGCTTCCTCGACCGATTCGCGAACCCGTTCGCGACCGAGCTCCCGGTTCAAGATGGCGGCTTTCACGAGGCGGGCGACCGGGCCGGGCGTGGCGTCGCAGATGGAAATCGCCTCGACGACATTCCCGCGCTTGATGACGGTGCGGACGCCGTTCAGAAACTCGGCGGAATTGATCTGGGAACGGTGGCAGAACAAGGCTCGCTCCACGAAAACGACGCCCGCGGTGGCGGCGGCGATCAGGATGAGCCAGATGACCGGCCCGCCATTGGCTAAAAGTGTCGGCAACATGACGTTTTTATAGGCGTTTGCGGGCGAAGTTCAAAGCGCAAAGTTTTTCGTTTCTAAATTCTGGCTTCCGATTTTCGGGTCCGCTATGCTGCCGCCATTATGGCTATTGCAAACGAAAATGTTTTGGTTTTCCCCCGTTCACTTTTTGAGCAGCTGGGGGTTTTTCAAGGATTTAACGCCGAAGCGGAACGTTATCTGCAAGCCATCCTGGATCCCAAGAACAACAGTTTCATGTCGCGCGCCAAGGCGGAGACTGACCCGCAGTTCAAGCAGGTAATCCCGTATGTGCTCATCACCGACGGCAACAGTATCCTGCATTATGTGCGCGGCAAAAAAGCCGGCGAACAACGGCTCGTTGCCAAAGGCTCCCTCGGTATCGGCGGCCACATTAACGACGAAGACCACACGCTGTTTGCCTTTGGGTTGCAGGCGTTTCAGGACGCCGTGAAGCGCGAGGTCTGCGAGGAGCTTTCCATTCAGGGTGAATTTGACGCGCGGCCCGTCGGCCTGATCAATGATGATTCCACCGAAGTCGGGTCGGTGCATTTCGGCGTCGTGCACATTTTGCGCTGCGCGCCGGAGCAGGTCAAAAAAAACGAGCAGGTCATCACGCAGATGGAATTTGTCCGCGTCGAGGAACTCAAGGCTAAGCGCGAACAAATGGAAACCTGGTCGCAAATCTGCCTCGATAATCTTGGCGCGCTTTTGAAGTGAAGCTAAATTGTGAGCGCCAAACAAAAAAACTCTGTTCCACTGCGCTGGCGCAAGGAAGTGGAGCGCATCCTCATCACCGACGAGCAGCTGGTGCGGCGCGTGAAAACCCTGGCGCGGGAGATTGAAAAGGATTTTCGCGGACGTGAAATGGTCGTCATCTCGCTGTTGAGCGGCACGGTGATGTTTCTCGCGGATTTGATCCGGCATCTGAACTTGCCGTTGCGGCTGGATTTTATCGGCGTGTCCAGCTACGGCAGCGGGACAGCCTCCGGCGAGCTGGTTTTCACCAAGGAACTGCGCCTCGACGTGCGCGGGCGCGACGTGCTGCTGGTGGATGACATTCTCGACACCGGCAAAACTTTGAGCCGTGTTCTGCCGAAAATCCGCGCGCTTGAGCCGCGCCGCCTCAAGATCTGCGTGCTGCTCGACAAGCCCGCGCGGCGCGTGGAAAAAATTCGCGCCGATTACGTCGGCTTCGCCATTCCCGATTTTTTTGTCGTTGGCTACGGCCTTGATTTTGCCGAGCGCTACCGCAACCTGCCGTTTGTCGGCGTGCTGCATCCGCACGTTTATCAGTAAGCCGGCCAGAGCGGCATTCAAAAACTGGCCACCAAGACCCAAAGGCGCAAAGAATGATGCCGCCATATGATTTTCCGCCCTTTTCCCTTGTTGCCTTGGAGTCTTGGTGGTTGATTTGATTTTTAAATGAATCTCCACTTTGTGAGTTTGATTGGTTGGCCGGCGATGCTGCTGCTCGCGTCGGCGATATCCTACAACCGCAAAAAATTCCCGTGGCGCACCGTCCTCTGGGGACTGGGACTGCAATTCACGCTGGCGTTGCTCATCCTGAAAACCCCGTGGGGCGGGGTACTGTTTGAATTCGCCGGCAAAGTCATCCAGAAGCTGGTCCAGTTCTCCGGCGAGGGCACCCGGTTTGTTTTCGGCCCGCTGGCCGACGGCGAATTACTGGCAGAGAAGTTCGGCCCCGGCAATTCGGTCGTTTTCGCCATCCTCATCACCGGCACCGTGGTCATTGTGGCGGCGCTGTCGTCATGGTTTTATCACTGGGGGATATTGCAGCGCGTCGTTCGCGCCGTGGCGTGGGTGATGCGCAAGGTCATGGGCACCAGCGGCAGCGAGACGCTCTCCGCCGCCGCGAACATTTTCATGGGCCAGACCGAGGCGCCGCTGGTCATCCGGCCTTACGTCCCGCGCATGACCAGGAGTGAAATCATGACCATCATGGTCTGCGGCATGGCGCACATCGCCGGCGGCGTGGCGGCGGTTTATGCCGCCATGGGAATGAAGGCCGCCTATCCGAACACCGCCGGGCATCTGCTCACGGCGTCCGTGCTGAATTGCCCCGCCGCGCTGCTCATCGCCAAAATCATGCTGCCGGAAACCGAGCAAAGCGAAACCGCGGCCGGCGCACCCGCCCTGACGCCGCGCACCACGGCCAATTCCATTGACGCCATCTGCCGTGGGGCGGGGGACGGCTTTTTCCTGTCACTTAACATCTGCGCCATGCTCATTGCATTCATCGCCATCATTGCGCTGGCGAATTTCGTCTTTGGTTTCGCACAGATTCATTGTGGCGTCAGCCATCCGTTCACCCTGCAAAACATTTTTGGCTGGCTCAATGCGCCTTTCGCCTGGCTCATGGGCGTGCCCGCGTGCGACACGGTGGCGGTCGGTCAGATTCTGGGCGAGCGCATCGTGCTGAATGAATTTGTCGGCTACCTCGACCTGACGGCGAACGCGAAGACGCTGGCGCTGGATCCACGCAGTTTCACCATTGCCACCTGTGCGCTGTGCGGGTTTGCGAATTTTTCCAGCATCGCTATTCAAGTTGGCGGCATCGGTTCGCTTGCGCCGGAGCGTCGCAGTGAGATGGCCAAGATTGGTTTCCGAGCGATGATCGGCGGGTTGCTCGCGGCTTACATGACGGCGAGCCTCGCGGGCTTGCTGCTGTAAAATCAGCTTTTGCTTAAGCGCACCACCGGCTTCTCGAAGAGCAGGCGGTGCGCCTCTTCAAGAATCACAGGTATGCGGTCGGCGAACGGACTGTTTTTTATCACGTCCTGCAAATCGAGTTCGCGCAGCTTCGCGGCGTTTTCTCCAGGGAACCAGTGTTCAGCCTGACCGAGCAGGTTGTAGCGCATCTTGCCCCACGGAACCAAATCCAGCGGCTTGGCGTAAGTCCAGAGGCGTAAAATTTCCGTGATATTAATCTGGCCGGGAACGTCCACGTAATTCGGGAGACCTTCTGGCCAGCGCGCGCACCAGTCAGCACCAGAAACTTTTTCCATCTCCGCGCGCCAGCGTTTTTCGATGGGTGCAATCGTCTCCGGAATCTTGTCATAGAATTCCAACGCGGTGACGTGCTCGTCAAAATCCGTCGGCTTGGCCACGCCGCAACTCAAGGTGTGAACTTCCGACCGGGCGAGGCAATACAGGTCGTTGAACTGCATCGGTGTGAGCGGGGCGGATAGGGATTTGATTTTTTCGCCCGGCTCCTGAAGTTTGCCACCCTTGTCATTGGGGCTGATGATGAAGACACCCATGTCCAGCTTGTTCGCGGCGGCGACGGCGGGCCAATTCAGATCGTTGACGAAATACCAGTGGAGGTTGACGTAGTCGAACTCGCCGCTGTTCACGGCTTCGAGGATGATGTCCGTGGTGGCGTGTGTTGAGAAACCGATGTGTTTGCAGCGGGCATCTTTTTGCAACTGGCGGGCCGCGTCGAGGCAGCCGCCTTTTTTCAACGACCAGTCGAGCAATTCGCGGTTGTTGATGCCGTGGAGGGAAAGCAAGTCAACGTGGTCGAGCTTGAGGTAATCCATCGAAGTCTCGAAGATTTTCAGAAACTCGGCGGCGCCGGCCTGCGGTGCGACTTTCGTCTGCACAATCATTTTGTTGCGCGGCAATTTCGGGAGTAACTCGCCGAGCTGCATCTCCGAGGTGCCGTAGCCGCGCGCGGTCTCGATGTGGTTGATGCCGAGCTCGAGGGCGCGGTGGATGCACGCCTCAAGATTTTCCTGGTTGGCGCGGGGGATATCCTGCGGCGCCACATCCTGCCATTTGTGTTGATAGCGCATGCCGCCGCAGGAGATGACAGGCATCTGCAAATTGGTCCGGCCAAAGCGACGATATTTCATGCCGCCGAAAATAGGCGGTGAACGTACGATGCGCAAGCGACAGGTGACGGGCGCAGCTTGACACTGTTCTTACTCCCTCTCCCCGCCCAATCGGGGAGAGGGTTGGGGCGAGGGGATTTGAGCCGGAATATCATTGGCATCCTCACTCCCTGAGGGGGAGGATGGTGAGCAAACATGAAATGTGGCAAGAATCGCCCGCAGGTGTCTGAGACGGCAAATCACTTTCTTGCGTGATTGGCATAATTTGTTATCGTCACGGCCTTCGGTTTTAAAATTTTATGGCATTACTCAACGACAATTATCTCAAGCTCAAAGCGGGCTATCTTTTCCCTGAAATCGGCCGGCGCGTGAAGGTGTTCTGCGACACAAATCCCGAAGCTGCCAAGCGGCTCATCCGCTGCGGCATCGGTGATGTGACCGAACCGCTTCCGTCCGTGGCCATCGCGGCGATGCACAAAGCCGTGGATGAAATGGCTGCGCGCGCGACCTTCAAAGGCTACGGTCCGGAGCAGGGCTACGATTGGCTGCGCCATGCCATCGCGCAAAATGATTTCCGCGACAAGGGGCTCGACGTGGCCGATGACGAAATTTTCATCAGCGACGGCTCGAAGTGCGATTGTGGCAACATCCTCGACATCCTCGGCAGCAAAAACAAAATCGCCATCAGCGATCCGGTGTATCCCGTCTATGTGGATACGAATGTGATGGCTGGACACACCGGCGAGGCGAAGTCCTTGCGGACGGCCACTAGTGCCGCTAAATACGGCAAGCTGGTTTATCTGCCGTGCAAGCCGGCGAACGGGTTTATTCCAGCGCCACCGAAGAAACATGTGGATGTGATTTATCTCTGCTCGCCGAACAATCCGACCGGCGCGGCGGCGACCCGCGAACAGCTTGAGGCTTGGGTGAAATATGCGCTGGAGCACAAGTCGGTCATTCTATTCGACGCCGCTTACGAGGCTTACATCACGGAGCCGGGAATTCCGCACTCCATCTACGAAATCCCCGGCGCGCGCGATTGTGCGATTGAGTTTCGCAGCTTCTCGAAGAACGGCGGGTTCACCGGCACGCGTTGCGCATTCACGGTTGTTCCCAAGTCGCTCAATGCTTACACCAAGACCGGCGAAGCCAAGCCGCTGCATCCGTTGTGGAATCGCCGCTCGACGACGAAGTTCAACGGCGTCAGCTACATCGTCCAGCGCGCGGCGGAAGCGCTTTATTCTCCCGAAGGCAAAGCGCAAATCGCGGAACTTATCAAACATTACCTCGGCAATGCCCAAGTTCTCCGCCAGGGCGCGAAGAAGGCGGGACTGAAAGTGTTCGGCGGCGTGAATGCGCCTTATATCTGGGTGCGTACGCCGAAAGGTGTCACGAGCTGGCAGGCATTCGATAAGGTTCTCGCGGATGCGAATGTGGTCATCACGCCCGGTTCCGGCTTCGGCTCGAAGGGTGAGGGCTATTTCCGCATCAGTGCTTTCAACAGCCGCGCCAATGCCGAGGAAGTCGCACGGCGCTTGCAGGAGTTGAAGTGGTGAAACACTTCCCCATCATCGGTGTTTTCCTGCTGGCGGCATTGCCGCTGTTTGCAGCGCCGCCGGATGGCAATGCGCAGATTCGCGGTGGAGCAGGGGATACCGCAATTGTCATCACGACCACGCGGCGACTGGCGGGGGCGATTCATTCGCTGAAATGGAACGGTAAGGAATTCATCAATTCCGCCGACCACGGACGGCAGCTGCAATCAGCGGCGTCGTTTGACAACACGCCGGCGGCCAACGCGGAAACGTTTAATCCCACCGAAGCCGGTTCGCGCCGGGACGGGGCGGGGAATAATTCCACCAGCCGCCTGCTGGAGCTGGTCGCGAGCGGAAATCATCTCCGCACCAAAACGCAAATGGCGTTCTGGCTGGCGCCGGGCGAGCGTTCGGATGGTCAACTGGCGCGAAACACCGCCGTGCTTTCCGATTATCTGCTGACGAAGGATGTGACCATCGGGTTCGGGCGCTGGCCGCAGGCTTTGGAATATCAGGTCACGTTTTCGGTTCCAGCGAACGCGCGCAATGTCTATGCCCAGTTTGAGGCGCTCACGGGCTATATGCCGCCGGAGTTTGACCACTTTTGGGAATTCAATCCCCAAACCCGGAAGCTGCAACCTTTGAATTATGGCCCGGGAGAAATAAAGAATCCCGTGGTGCTCGCCACGGCCGACGGCAAATATGCGATGGGCATATTTTCCCTGAATGAAAAATCGCCGGACACGACCGGGCCCGGCTATGGCCGCTGGTATTTTGACCAAGCGCGGGTGGCCAAATGGAATTGCGTCTTCCGCGTTCGCAATCCGAAGGGCATCCTGGAATACCGCTACCGGATGCTGGTTCCGGTGGGCACGCTGGCGCAGGTGGAAGCGATGCTGCGCGACTGGCAGGAATTGAAGTAAATGAATTTCGGCATTGCAGGCAGGAGCAATTTTGCTATCCTCAGCGCTCGTTTTTAACCGAAACCATCAAAAGCTAATTTATGTCACAGCATCGCAGCCTCCGCGCCGCCTCCGCCCTTGGCGGCAAGCGCAACGTCCTCAAACGCTTTGAACGCACGGCGCTTCTGGAAAAGCGCGGCCAGCGCAAAACCGGCGACAAGATCACCGGCCTGCGCAAGACCAAGCCGGAAGCCTGATTTAATTGCGGATTTCGGATTGCGGAGCGCGGAATCGGAAGCCGTGCGCGCCTTGCTTTTTCCGCACTTCGCGTTTCGCAGTCCGCATTCTGATGGTTCGCCTACAAAAATATCTCGCCGATGCCGGTGTGGCTTCCCGCCGGGCCGGCGAGCAATTCATTCTGGAGGGGCGCGTCGCCGTCAACGGCCA
>CAIOIC010000017.1 GCA_903858275.1 uncultured Verrucomicrobia subdivision 3 bacterium
AGGTTGCGCGCGTGGTGGAATGGCAGACACGCCAGACTTAGGATCTGGTTCCGCAAGGATTGGAGGTTCAAGTCCTCTCGCGCGCACCATCCCTCCAGTTCTTGCCGGTTGTTCGAAATTCGCCCCGAATCACAGCCCTGACAACAAGGCAATAATCTGAATACTGGAGGAAACAACTGAACAGATTGGCCTGCCATCAGGGCCAGCCAAACATACTCTGTTTCTATATTTCAGCATCCACAGGGGGCGGCGCAATCTGCCTCTTTGAAATTCTCTGGTCTATACTCAGGCCACCTGAAGCGGCACGAACTCGTTTCTAATCCTTAACGCGGCGTTGCACGGTGGCAACGCGCTGGTCAAGGCGAATACTTCAGGGGCTCGCCGAGGGTGATGAGCGTCAGTTTCGCGGAACCGCCTCCGGTGGCATCGAGTTTGATGCGGCTGGTGTTGGCAGGTAGTTGCGGCACGCGATTGGGGGGATGGATGGTTTGCAGCAGCTTACCCTGCTTGTCGAAGACGCGAACATCGGTGCTATCGCGAAACTCGGCGTAGTCCTCCGTGCCGAGGTCCACCGGTAAAGTAAACTTATCACTGCCCAACTCCAGTGTTGGTTGCTTAAGTGGAGCATCCAGTTCGGCCAGCGCTTCTACCTGCTTCACGGTGCAGACAAAGTTTGCAGGGCCGGCACGCATCCAGCGCAGATTGAGCGCGATGACGCTGCGATAGTTGAAGCCATACATCGCAGCCTTGAACGCATAATTGGCGGGTGCGGGTCGGAATTCCGGCAGCATCCGTTCAGTTGTCGGTTCCGGCAGGATGATGGTGCGCTCACCAACAAAGTCGAGATTCACATAGTAATCACGGTAAACTTTGCCGCCGGCTTCGAGTTGGAAATTAAGCACAGGAGGAGGCGCGCCAACAGGAGGCGCGTTTATAACGCACAAGTGCACGGCCAACGCGCGGTGATGTTGCAGATCAAGCGGTTTACCGACGGTTTCGCCACTGGTGGCGGGGGAGGGTTGGCCAACCATGAACACGCTGAACTGGTCGCCAACAGCCTTGGTGAACTCGATGCGGGCGGCGAGCGCGCCGGGCATTGCGGCCTTTGTGCTTGGCGCCAGCAGATTGAGCGGCTCGGCGGCGGGCAGCAGAACACGATTGGTCGCCGCGCCCAGTGGTGCTAGGCCGGGCACACATTGCAGCCGAAATTGTAATGGCTGCGCGGCCTCGGCGTTGGTGACAGCACATTCGCCGCCGGCACTGATCCGCGTCACGGCGTAATTGACGGGGCGGAAAGTATTGTCGATGCGGTGCCATTCGCCGATGGCTAGCTTATCTCGGATTGACGCAGGCACGGTTCCGTTGAGCCTCAATTGTTCGAAGTCGCCGAGCAGGCGCAGCATTTCCTGCGTGCGCCCATTTTGCTGGAGCGCTTTCAAATTGGTTTCGAGCGAAACGGGAGAATCGAGCGCGAGCATCCGCACGGCGTAAAATTCAACCTCATCAGGCGTCGTCGCCGGCTGGTGTGGTGCCCAGGCGAGAAATCCCCACCAGCCCAGTTCGGCGGGCATGAAGCTGTTGCGGTAGGCCTGCCACGAATCGGCAATCTTATGCCAGTCGAGATATTGCTTGGGGGCGATGGCGGCAAAGTCATCGCAGCAGCCACGCGTGAACCAATGCCACGTCCACGGCGTGCCACCGGAGCCTTGCACCAATAGCGGTCGGCGCACCCGTTCGCAGATATCGCGCTGCTGCTGGCTGACCCAATACCAAGAAGGTCCGTTCGCGCTGTTGCACTCGCCGCCGTCAAAATAGATCATGTCAAAACCGCAACGATTAATGATTCCGGCGATGCGCTCGCTGACTTCGTTCTTGAGCGTCGTGCGTAGATCTACAAGGTAGCTGCCGTAGCGCTCGGCAAGGTGGTGAATTGGTGTTCCGGTTTTGTGTGGCGCTGCTTTGGTGCCAGCGAAGCCGCGGATACATCGGAGAAAACTGTTGGTGCCTGTGCCTCCGATAGCGCGGTATTGGATGATTTCGTCATCAATCTGGAGGTCAAAACCAGCCTTCGCTGCACCATAGAACGCACCTTCGGTCGGGAAGCTGGTCAGCGGCGCAGTGGCGGTGATTTCCTGCACCTTGGCGTCCAAATCCGCCGCGAGTGTGGCGTGATCGTCCTTGAGAAGACGCGCATCGGGGATGGGCCGCACGAGCGGATCGTTTTTGCCGACAAAGCTCGTCAGCATATGCATGCCAACCTTGAGGCCCGCCGCATGACACTTGTCCACAACCGCCTTCAGACTTTCTTCGCCGCGTGGAAAGTTGTTTGTATTGATGGGATAAGAACCAAGCGAGCGTGCCCAGGTGCCATCGTAGGTCATCAAATAGCGAAATCCGCCGAGCTTGGCATAGTGGATAGTCTCGTCGGCATTCTGTTCGGTCAGGTTGCTGAAAAAATAGTCCGTGCGCACATCCGGCGATTGCTTGGCCTCGACACCGTCAATTTTCGGCGAAGGCAGGCCGCATTCATGTTCGACCGCCCGTATCTGCTTCAAAAAATTTGCCGTTGGTGTAGCGATGAGCGCTACGCCTTGGCCTTCGAGACCAAATTCGCGATAGACCGTGGCTGTAAGACGCCCGCCTCCGGTAGTCACATTGACGCAGTCGGAGAGTCCGAGCAAAGCGACGGCAAATCGCTCATCCCACAACGCACCGAGCCAACTGCCATTGCGTTTCAACGGGCGCAGGGCAAGGCGTGCCAGCTCAAGCGACTCGATATCCGGCGAACTTAAGCGAACCAGTTGGATCCGGATGAAATCAGGTTGTGGGGATATCTGCAGGTCAGCCGTCACGCCCGCCGCGCCGAACTCAGCCCGCCAATTGGCGCCGAGGCGCGCCAGCCTAGTCACGGGAAAGTTGACGCCATTTTTACGCAGAGTAAAAAATGGCCCGGGTTTCTCAATAACCCATTCCGCACCACCCGCTGTGTCGCGCAGGCTCGTGCAGAAGCCGCGGTCATCAAGCGTCAGTTGTGCCGTTGAAGTTTTAAAGGTGAAATCCTCGGCTGTTACCGTAGTTAGCAGCGCAAGACTGCACGCCAGCCATAAGATGCAGCTTTTCATGGGTTAGATGAAGGCTGGCGAAATATATTCATAATTCAAACTCATTTATTATAACAACGGGTTTTGCTTAATACTTATTGAAATAAGCCGTTATTTTCAAATTTCATGCCGGTTATCTAAAGGCTTCCATACCACGGCTAGCACAATGGCGGCCCATTTGCCTGAGCGATGCCCATCGCTCCCCTTTAAGCCCTACACTTCCAGCCTCAGTATTCCCGAGTATTCCCGTATTTATCTCCGGTCACGATGTTCTGCATCATCTGCCATTTAGAAATCGATGTTTTTCGCCTTCGTAAGCAGCGTAATTTCGTCATTTTTTCTTGGGACCTACGGACGGGCCGGACGCCGCGTATAACCACTGGTTATCAATCTGATTGTAGATTTCAGGGAAAACTTTATGAGGCATGCCAAGGCCATGGATGATCGCCTTATCGGCTACGCGCAAGGCGTTGTAACCGGTATACACGGCGGCGGGCGGGCAGGTCTCGTCACTGAAGCCGACGGCCACGCGCACGGGACAGGTAATCCGAGCGGCGAAATGGGCGCCGTCAAAATAGGGCGCAACCTTCGTGGCGGCGGTTTTGTCCCCGGCTTTCACGTTTTCAACCAGCTTGGGCCATCCGGAGTCGCGGCCTTGCTGGAAGCCGAGCAGATCCGTGATGGCCGGCACATAAATTGCGCCGCGCGTAAAATGCCGGTTGAGTCCGCAGAGAATAAAACCGAAGCCACCGCCCTGGCTGGTGCCGCTGTAAAAGAAACGTGTTTTGTCCACGTCGGGCCGCGTTGCAAGCCAGTTGACCGCACGGTTGATGCCCAGAATGATGCGATAATAAAAATAGGTTTCACACTTGGTGGCGCCGGACTGGCAATAGCGCGGTGCGCCAAACTGTGCGGTCAAACGCTTGTCTTGTTCATCATAAAGTTGTTTCTGCGCGTCGGTGGTTGTCGCCGGTTCGAAGGGATGGACGTTCATCACGAGCCGGATGAAGCCGCGATCCGCCATGCCGGTGTCAGGTCCGATCACGCCCGGTCCCGCGCCCGGCACATTGACCGAAACGGGAAATGGCCCCGCACCCTTCGGCACCGTCAGAAAACCATAGACCCGCGCATGATCAAACGTCGCGAAGCTGACGCGGAAACTTTCATGCTTTTCGTTGCAAGATTTGTCGAGTCGCTCGACCCGGGCATCGAGCGGAACCTCGGCATCGAGCTTCTTGGTAGCCGCGTTCCAGAAAGCATCAAAATCTGCCGGACGTTTGGAACCGGCAACGATTTTCTCCGGTTCATAGGCCGCACCATAGATGCCGCGACAGTAGTCCTTATCGAGCTTGATGCTTGCGACGCACTTGAGTATTCCCGGTTGATCTAATGTGCCGGTGCAAGTCACGGGATTCCCTTGGGCGAGATCGAAAATCACGTTAGTGATGACTCGCGGCCCGAAGTTTGAAAGGTTCACTGTCAGGCGACCAGTCTTGAGCAAATTCTTATCGGCTCCCAGAACCTGCACGGTGAATTTTGCTGGCTGGCTGCAGGCATACGCGGCGTTGGTATGATCCGTCGTGATTGCCACCGACTGTGCCAGCATCAATCCCGGAAACAGCGCAAGCATGCTGATTATCAGTTTTTTCATGAGTTGTTTTTATGGTTTTGATTGAATGATCATTTACCTGCCGTTTTCGCGAAGTTCGACGAACACGGCTTCTCCCGGTTCAAGTTTGGCCGTGAATTTCTTTGGCAATTTTTCGTTTTGCCAAAGCGGCTTGAATGTTTCGCCAGTTGTTGAACGGTAGATTTCAGCGTCATAGGACTTGGCGGTGAGTGCATTGCGCGTGTCGAGATTAACCTCCAATGGTTGAGGGGACTCGGCCATGTTCACGAACAGATGACCAATCCGACCTGAAGGCGAAAGCCATGAACTCGTGAGTATTGCCGGGGTTTCTATTTTTTCACTCACCCATTTGCCGCCTCGTTGGGCGGGCGCGGTGATGGACAGTTTGGGCGTATCCAGTTCGAAGGGGTGCAACATCCGACCCAGCATCAGGCAGTCTTTGGCCCGCGTCTTAAGTAGTCGGCTGTGGTTGCGAATCATTGTGATCTGGTCAGGGTGCGCATCATACATGCTCTGTTGCGATGACCAGATTGAGCTGCCGGGCGTGCGGCCGGTGATCAGATTCAATGCATGACAGCGGACATGCCACCGGTTGTTATCTTTGCTCAACCCGGCGCTGTCACCGCCGTAGCCCAGCGCATATTCATGATACAGATAGGAAAACAGCGGAATACCGACCGCGCCGGGATAACCGCGATACCAGCGTTTCTCGTAATACTCGCGCACATGGAAACCATCAAGGTGCGGAATCAATTGCTCATGCACTTCCTCGTGCAGGAGGGCAAAGTCGGGAGCCAGGCGCTTTCCATATTGGCGCATCTCGTCGAGTAGCGCCCAGAACCCTTCGCTCTGGTATAGCCCCATGCCCGGAAGGTGATGGTGTGTGGTTGAGTAACACGCATCGCCGGCTCCAGAGGTGGTCTGGTCCAGTTGCAGCACGTCCACGCCGAGCATGTGCGTCTGCGCAATCACATCGCAGAAAAATTCCTTTGTCTGTGGAGCATTGACACAGAACGCGTAGGAATGACGTTTCCAATCACCTGCCGGGTTGGACTCGTTCAACACATATTCCTTAGGCTTGCCCGTCTTCTCGTCGCGGACGAACGCAGGCAGAAATTTTTGCGCAGCGGAAATTTCACCGCCATCAGTTCCTTCATTCCAATAAGTGTAAAACCCTCCGGATAAATAAATGAATGGTCGGAATCCATCTTGCTTCAGCGCAGTGATGACGGGTTTGGCATTCGTGGCATCAAAAATGGGGAAGTAATCGCCACCGGTCCAGCGACGGTGATTTTCCCAGCCGGCGAGCATGGCGACCACTGGACCATCAATCTTGTTACGGAACGTGCGGAGATGATCCTGGATTTTTGGATAGTATGAACCATTGCAAGCCCGAGCGCCGTTGTAGGTGCGAACTTCGCAGACGTGGACATCAGGCCCATCTTTCAACCATGCCGGAATATCGGTCCGTTCGGCCAATTTTTTGGCGCACCAGCTTTGCTGCACCGCCCAGTGTTTATATTGGTTAGCCGTGTCGTGCCATGTGCCCTGCGTCACGCCGAGTGCCACCGGATAAGGGTTTTGCCAATTCGTTGTTGAGGTCACCGGCTTAAACTCGTGCCAGAAACGGTAGCCGTCCGGCTGCTTAAACACCGTAAAAGACATCGGATATCCCCTCGTGTCTCGGCTGGTCAAATACAAGCCCGCCGCGCGATCCTGATAGGCGATAAATTGCGCCGACAGGTTGCCCGGATAGTCGAGCGTCACACTCTGGCCATTTTTCCAGTTCGCCGCCGGATTCTCGATCAGTGTGCCCGCGTATGCCGGAAGCACGATGCCATCATCCTCTGCATTGCCCAACGCTGGAACCGCCAGCACCTGCGGAAACCGCACCGCTTTGATTTGCCGCCCCGTTTTGTTGCCGATTCGGATGGTCCACAGTGTTTGTGGATTATCATCCGAACACGTCACCATAACTTCAACCGTCAGATTGCCGGCGGGAAACTTTCCATACCGCAACATGACCTTGCCGCCTTCCGCGCTGATGTTTGATTCAATTGCCTGAGAACTTTCGATTGTCGTCGGACCTCCATCCGCTGGTGTGAGCAGAATTGAAAAAAGGTTTTTGTTCGCCGGACCGGCAACCACCGCCTGGCCACTGCTCTTATGCACCAGCTTTTCAATAAATGGCGCGGGCGTTCTTCCCAGTTCTAGTTGTAAAAAACGATTTTCGAGCTTAACAATGTCCGCACTTTGCGCAGTGACGCATAGAGTGATAAATAAAAGAAATGTTATTTTTTTCATAGGGCTTTTTCTGTCAAAAAATGTGACGGGCGTAAATGCGGTTGACTTCCCTTGATCCAGTTCGTGTCATCACTCTGGACAACATTCATCCTCGGCTGGCATTTAATAACTTCACCCTTGTGGTCAATGGGACGTTTCAGTGTCAGTCCTGAACGGAGAAGCCGGCAGGCCTTCTTTGTTGTATAGGTTGCCGATGGGATTCATGGCCCAGTCATAGCGAATCGCCGTCGGCTCTGCCACTTGCTGACTGGAGACAACGACCTCGTTGCCTTCGATTTTGGCATCTGCCCAGACGAATTTCCCGTCCTTGCCGGCGATGGCAAACCCTTTCACGTCGCCGTTCTTGGCCATCAGACCGCCATCGGCATGGTCGAAGCTTAACCGCGCTTTGTTCCCCGCAATCTTAAATCCGGAATAGATGGGGCCAGAATAGCTTGCGACTTTTTCATTATAAACTTTAGCTAGGGCGATGAGCGAGAGCCGACGGCCGACTTCGCGCTTGTTGTGAGGGTGGACATCCTCGGGGTTTTCCGGGTCGGCGAGGTCGATGGCCGAAGCCATTCCAGTGTTGGTCAAGCCCAACGTCATGAGTTGCGCCTCACGGATGAAGGCAAATCCAGCCCAACCGCTTTCAACAGGTTGTTTTTGCACCGCCTGAAAGTTCGCCAGCTGGACAAAAAAGAATGGAAATTCTCCCTGGCTCCAACGACTGCGCCAGTCTTTGATCATGGCAGAGAAGAGGGTTTTGTAAGTTGATGAATTGCCGCTATTGGACTCGCCTTGATACCAGATGACGCCTTTGATGCCGTAGGGAATCAACGGATTCACCATGGCATTAAAAATGGTGGCTGGCCGACGCGGACTGCTGGGACCATCCGGCGCACGCGGTTTTGCCGGGGCTGGCTTGCCTTCGGTTTTGGCTTTCCCAACGGCTTGCTGCCATTCGCGCAGGGTCTGCTCCGCATATTTTTTTTGCTCGCCGGGGAAATCCGCCAGTTTCTTGTCCCATGTTGCGAAAACGGGTTTCAGACTGGCGTTGGCTTCCAATGCGGTGCGGCTCGTCCACGCTTCGGCGGGAGTGCCGCCCCAAGAGGTGTGGATGATGCCAACCGGGACGTTCAATTTGCGCCGCAGTTCACTGGCGTAATAATAGGCGACCGCAGAAAACTTCCCGGCGTCCAGCGGCGTGGCGGCTTTCCAAGCGCCATCCGGCCCCGGAATCTTGTCAATGGTTCCGTCAGGTGAAATTTTCTTGGTGACGGTGAACATCCGTAACAATGGATCATTGGCCACCGCGATTTCCGCCTTCGCTTTGGGCCCGTAAACCGGGTCTATGGGCGAGAAAGTTTCCAGCGGGTATTCCATGTTGGATTGACCGGAGGCAATCCAAACCTCACCCACCGCAACATTGTGAACCACGACGGTATTTTTTCCCGAGACGGTGAGGTCGAACGGCCCGCCGGCTTTCAGGGCGGGAAGCCTTAGAATCCACCGGCCGGAATTGTCAGCGGTGGTCTTCGCCTGTTTGCCATTGAGACTCACAGCAATCGTTTCACCCGCGTCTGCCGTCCCCCAAATCGGGACATCCATGCCGTGCTGCAAAACTGCTCCATCGCTGAAGAGATTTGAGAGATGGACGTCCGCCAGCACGGTTGGGGCGAAAGAAAGCGCGCCAGCCGCGATGAGCAAAAATTGTTTTTGAGCGAAGGTGATTTTCATCGGTTGTAGTTTGGCTGCTTGCCCGCCTTTTCAAAATCAGTCCATCCGTAAAAGTTATCGGCTTGCACTGATCGTGGCGTGCCAGAGTTGCGGAGATTGACCACCCTGCGAAGCGTTGGCGGGAAGTTGGATTTGGATGATTCCCGACTGGACTGTTGCGACCTGAACCGGTTGGTTATCGAGCGTGACCGCGACGCGACCAGACCATGTGGCGGGCAATTCCACCGCGCACTCCCGGCCGGCCAATGCGTAGATCCAAATCTCAACCCGCCGCGCATCGCCTTCGGATACAAACGACATCGTGTCGCTGCCGCTAGCCACCAAACCGGGCGCGGTCGCCCGAAAACCGTAGGCCGGCAACCCACGCCGTGATGTCGAACTAAGATTCGCCAGCAACTCGACCGGACCGTATTTTGCGCGAATCACGCCATCGTCGCCGGCGGCGGTGCTGCCTTGCTCGTGTTCAAAGGCTTTGACCGGCTCGCCGACATACCGGGCGCAAATTGATTTCTGAATCCGGTCCAGCCAGCGTAGCCATTCGAGTTGTTGCGGTTCCTTAAGCGCGCGCGCCGAGGTCCGATAGCTCATATTGAAGCCGAGTCCCAGCGTCCAGCTAAGCACCGTTTGATTCATGACGAACTTGCCAAGGTCGTGGTGGCAGAACGCGACCTTGTCGAGCGCAACGCGCTGGGCGAACGGATAGAGTTCCCAGGTGCTCGGATGATAGAGCGTCTTCATCTCACGAACCCATGCCGGCCGTTGCCCCGGCACGAGCGCAAGCGTAAACCCGCACAACTGCGCTTCCGCGTTCACAACGCCATCCCAGCCGTCCTCGGTGGACAATGGTTTTATCTTGGCGTCTTCGGCAATCATTGCCAGCAGACCGGCAGTGTAGGCGTATGGCGTGGGCGAAGCGGGGTTCAAGTCGTATAGCCACTTGCGTGCGCCGCACTGATCTTGAAACAAAATATCCACCGGATACTCCTCGGTGAATTGCCGGACCGTCCGGCGGTTTGCGGCGCGCACAGCGGGATGCCAGAACGTTGTCGTCCAACCGTCGTTCGCGTTGTATTGCTCATGCACCAGTTTTCCGTCCAGCCCGCGCACCAGCGGCGCATCGCCCGCCTCCACGAACGAAGGCCCGCGCGGATGGTCGCACCACCACGTCGGGTTTGTATATGGCATCAGCAAATGTCCCAGAGCCCGCGCCCGGTCATGAAATGCCCGCGTCGTTTCCGGCGTTCCGAAGGCCGGACGCGGCGGCAGATGGTCGGGATACTCCTTGTCGAATCCGCCCTTGAGATAATCAGACCAGTGAATCAACGTCGGCAACGGCAGTTGATCGAGCGCCGCAAGTTTCTCCGCCGCTGAACCGTCGTATTTCACCAGCACCGACTGACGCAGTTTCGCAAACAGTTCCGGCGCCAGTTTTTCGCGCAACGTCCGGGTGATGCCATTCGCCGAACAATAGACCTGAATTTCTTCCTCCGCACTGCGGCCCAAAGCCAGTCGCACGAGCGGCGTGGTCCAGGTCTGTCCTGCGGGTACAAACGTGCCAAATGCCCGCTCGCACCAGCCGCCGCGCTCATCCCCGCCAAATGCCAAACGTCCTGGCACAAAAATCCCGGCGCGATCCAACGACTGAATCCGATACAGCGCCGCTTGGCCGGCGCGGGAATCGAGATGCAAGAAGTCTGAGAAAACTTGCGGGTAGGCGCTGGCATAATTTAAAAAACGCTCCGGCTGCAGCGCCGCGTAAAACGAATAACCGCCCACCTCAAACCAGTTCCCGCCGCCGCGCACATATCGGCCAATCGTATCCACCGTTGCCGCGAGCGTTGCTTGCGCCGGAACCGGCAGCCATTCACCAAGGGGATTTAGAATCGCTAGAAACTCGTGGCTGTTGGCCGCCGCCACCATTTGCTCCGCGCTCGTCAACTCGACCAACTCCAAGCGTTCGCTCTTTGCCAACCGCGCAAACCGTTCGCGCCAGTCGTGCACTGTCACCTCGGAGCCGGCACCGGACGACGGGCCGTTCAGTAAACTCACCAGGCCCAACTTCCGCCGCGTGCCGGGTGCCGATGCAACTTTGCGCAAGACCGATCCAACCATATCCAGCGCCGGCTGATAAATATTTTTGTCCACCGTGCCACCAAACCGCCAGAGCATCCCGGTTCCACCCAGATGACTCCCGGCAAAAAACGGCCCATTGGTCGAATCCAGTAAAACCACGTCAACTTGGTTCGACAACGAAGTGCGGTTCGCGCTCGCCACCGTCTTGGCGAGACGACGGGACAAATCTTCGCCAAACCATTTCTGCCCATCCGCCGTCACCGTCACCGGTATCGGCGGCGCGTGCAGGTCGCCCATCTTCAAACCGCGACCGAATAACTTTCGGTAGCCATCCGGCCCAGATGACTTCGACTTCCATGACGATGGACGGTTGGCGGGCTGCGGCTCAAAGAAAGCGTGATTGAATGCCGCGCCAACTCCGAGGTGCGGATCCAGCGGCGCGACAAATCGCTGAACTTGTGCCGGCGCAAACCGCAAGCGTGCCGGCAAGGCGATTTCCAGCACGGTGTTGGAAGCCGGCGTTACCACAGCTTGAAATTCAAATCCCTCTTCCCGGCCGGCGACGATGACCACCACCGTGGCTTCCGCCGCGCGGAATGTCATCTGTAGAGCGTTGCTGCCAGCATCGTGCTTGTAATTGAATTGTGAAGCATTGGTCGCGCTGAGCGTGCTGCCGTCGCGAAACCGAATTTGCCACAACCCCAATTCGCCGCTGCTAAAACCGCCGGCACGGACAATGGCGCCGTTTGTCGAATTGAACGAAATTTGCTGTCGTCCGCCATGCAGAACAATTTCACCGCCGGACGCGATGCCGGCAACTAACCCCAATGCCTGAAATAGAAAGTTTAAATTTCGCATAGGTTGTCTAAATAAAAGTTGCTAGCGTATCATTTGACTGGCTGAAAGGTTTTTAATGGGGTTCCGTTTGCGGAGAGCTCCTCGTAAGCGACTCGCTGCAGCGCTTTGGTTTGCCCGGTGGTAAATCCAAGCTCAACGGCTGCACTTTCTTTGTCGCCCAAGGAACGCGGATCCAAGCCGGTGATGTCTCCAAAAATCATGAGCGCGGATAGATAATATCCATAACTGCTGGCGTGGTAATGATCTTTAGTCCACAGATCAATTTGACCGGGCGTGATGCCATCATACGGATTCGGGTCGGCAATTTTTTCCGTGAAAGCGCGGTTCCAGGCTTCACCGGTGGGAACCACCCCGTGCACCAGCGGAGTTGCTGCTTTGGCCGAGTCGTAACCGGCGCGAACGTCTTCGGCCATTTTTTCGATTGGCGTGCCAAACCATGGCCCAGAACCTTTGTAAACCAAATCGGCGCGCGTCCAGGTGGCCACCAGCCAGATTTCCACCTTGGGATTTTTGTCATGCAACAGCTCGGCCATTTGCTTCGTGGATTTCACCAGCAGGCCGGCATCACCGTGTTTGGCCTGATTCAGGGTGCTGTAGCCATGCATGACCACACAATCCCAAGGGCGGGCAATGACTGCGGTTTTATTCGTGAGATGAAAATCCAAACCCTTGCCACCGACCGTCTCATGATTGACATCAAAATGCAGCCCCGCCTGTTCGGTGAAGCTCTTAAACAGAGCAGGAACGCCACTCTTATTGGTTGTGCCGTTCAAATCCGTTACGGAATTAATGCGAAACCGCTGAACCGGCGACCCGGCTCCGAACGTAAAACTGTTGCCGATGAAAAGAATCTTTTTGCCGCCCGCCCGAACCGTTACCCCCGCCCCATTCGCGGCCGCCGGAAAAGCGGCGACGTTAGAGATTGTGTCGTTCCCCGTGGTGCGGACATTTTCTCCAACGACGTGAACAATACTCGCAACGAGCGCGAGTAAGGCGAAGATTCGGTTCATAATTTTGCTCTAACTACAACGGTTTCAATCAACATTGGCACAAATGCCAAATCGGCAGGGCCGGCCTGGCGCCCAGCCTTCCGCCGTGTCTCAAGGACACAAACGCGGCTTGTCGCAAGCCGTGAAACCTTGTTTGAAACCGCTTTTACTTCGCGTGGGCTTTAACGAAGTCAATGTTGGCGCGGACTTTTGGCACGCTGTTCGTCCAGTCGTTTTCGTGCTCGACAGAAATGTGGCCGTCAAATTTCTGCTTCTTTAGTTCCTCGAGACAGGCAGCAACATCCACCACGCCTTGGCCGGCCACCACCACGGGGGCTTTGCCAAAGGCGGCTTTGTCCTTGAGGTGAACGCTAATGATGCGGCCATTGAGGATGCGGAGACATTCGACGGGCTTGAGCTCGGAGGTGCACCAGTGGCCGAGGTCGGCGCAGGCGCCCACGCGGAGATCGCGGCTTTCCACAACGCCGAGAATGTAGAGCGGATTCCAGACTTTATACTTGGGGTTGCTCATCGAGCCGCCGTGTTCGTGGAAGGCCACCTTGAGATCAAACTCCTTGGCGTTGGTTTCCCACGCGACGATTTGTTCGGTGGCTTCCGTGCAAACCGAATACAGTTCCATCTTCTTGGCGAAACTCATGATGGCACGGACGTCCTCGGGGTTCTTGGCTGCAATAACACCGTAATTCACGGGGCGGACGCCTTGGCGGGCGCACTCGGCCTTGAGTTCAGCCATCGCGGCTGCCGACATGGTGTGGTGAACCTTATTCGTCGAGCCGGGCTTGAGAATCTGGCCGGGGTAGAACTCGATGACATTGCCGCCCGCTTCCTTGGTCTTAGCGATGGCCTCGAACGCGCTGAATTCCTTGAAGGTGTAAGCCTGCGCACCGATGAACCAGCCGTTTTGGCGGAGATTTTCCGGAATCGGGTCGGCTTGAAGGTTGGTGGCCAGAGCGAGGGCGATCAAGGGTAGGTAGCAAGTGTATTTCATAATCAGATTTTTGGGAATTGAAGCACTGGTATATCAATTTGTTTTCTTTAATCAAGATGGAAAACCTCGCGCAACGGACTGGTGACGGGCGAATGATCGGGGTTAGTCTCCATCAGTGGCGCCATGTAATCCCACCATTTGCGAACAATGGGTGACGCCGGCAAGGCGGCGGCCGTGTTGTCATCCTTCATCTTTTGCACCGCAAACAGCACGCGTGTCTCTTCCTCGAGATAAATTGAGTAATCAGAAATTCCTGCCGCTTTCAATTCTGCCGCCAGTTCCGGCCAGATTTCGTCGTGCCGTTTTTTATATTCTGCGGCGACACCTGGTTTCAATTTCATCCGGAAAGCGATTTGATTCATAGCGAAAGAGCCTAGCGAAGCAAGCAGGGGCAAGTCATCTTCAAAACATATTCCCGGTGGCGATTTGCTTCCTCGCTGACCAAGCGGTCGCGCAATCGACTCCGTTTTTCATTTCCCGCCGCGTTATTCTGCGGCATCCTGTTATCAATATGGGAAAACGACGCGAAGCGCGCGAACGCGCAGTTCAATTTTTGTTTCAGCACGACCTGAATCCGCCCGCCGACCTCGAACTCGAGCTGGCGACATTCTGGAATTCTCAGCGCGCGGCCGCCATCGATGATGAGAAGTCCGGCATGGCCAAGTGGGGCGAGAATATTGAACTCCCGCCGCCAACCGTGGAGGAAGCGGAGACGCGGTTGTTTGCCGAGCCGCTCATCAAGGGCGTGCTCCAGCACCGCGATGCGATTGACGAGCACATCAAAAAGCACGCGAAGAACTGGGACTTCCACCGCATCGCCGTCGTGGACCGCAATGTCATGCGGCTTGCGATTTACGAAATGCTCCATCGTGAGGATATCCCGCCGGTCGTCAGCATCAACGAGGCAGTGGACATCGCGAAGAAATTCTCCACGGAAGACAGCGGCAAGTTTGTGAACGGCATCCTTGACAAAGTGCGCGGTGAAATTCTCCGGCCGGCCCGCCAGCCGAAATGAAATTTGCCGATTTACATCTGCACACCCAGTTTTCCGACGGGACGTTCACGCCGGAGGAATTGGTGCTGCGCGCGCAGAAAGCCGGCCTCGCGTGCATCGCGCTGACCGACCACGATTCGGTCGAGGGCTGCGGCCGTGCGGCGGTGGCGTGCGCGGCGGTGAAAATGGAGTTTATTTCCGGCTCTGAGCTCACGGCCGAGCACAAAGACACCGAGGTTCACGTCCTGGGTTATTTTCTCGACACCGAAAATCAAACACTGCTTGAGCGGATCAACAAATTTCAAGCTGTTCGGCAGAGTCGCATCAGCGAAATGTGCGCCGCGTTGAACAAGCTCGGAATCCCTCTCAAGGCCGAATCCGTTTTTGCACTCGCCAGCTGCAAATCGCCGGGTCGCCCACACGTCGCGCGCGCGATGGTGAAGGAAAAGTTGATCAAAAATTTGGACGAGGCGTTTGAGCGCTTTCTGAAAAAAGGCCGTCCCGCGTGGGTGCCCAAGACCAAGATGTCCGCGCTCGAAAGCATCGAGTTGATTCATCAGGCCGGCGGGCTCGCCGTGATGGCGCACCCGGGATTAAACCGCACGGACGACATCATTCCCGACCTCGTGGATGCCGGCATGGATGGCATCGAATGTTTTCACACGAAACATTCCACCGTGATGAGCGAACGCTATCTGGAAATTGCGGAAAAATACCATCTCCTCGTCACCGGGGGCAGCGACTGCCACGGCTTCAGCAAAAAAGCCCCGCTCATCGGCACGGTCAAGCTGCCCTACGAACACGTCGAGAGAATGAGAGCCGCCAAAGAAAATGCCGACGAAAAGCGCGGCGGCGGCAAATAACTTCTGCATTCTTAATCCTTCCTTCAGCACATGGGTCTATTTTCAAAATTCAAAGCCGGCCTGGCCAAGACACACGCCAAGCTCACGCACGAAATCAAACGCATCGTCACGCGTTCGCCCAAGCTGACCGCCGAGTCGCTGGAGGAAATCGAGCACGCCCTCATCGCCGCCGATCTCGGCATGGCCATGACCACTCAAATCGTGGCTGCCGTCAAACACGCCTACGAAACGCAAGGGACGGCTGGCCTCGATTACCTCGCCATCGCCCGCGCGGAAATCGAGAAAAGCCTGTCCGGCAACAAAGCGGATTTGCTCAAAGCGCCCAGCGGCCCGACGGTCGTTTCCATTGTCGGCGTGAACGGTACGGGCAAGACCACCACGTCCGCGAAACTCGCCCACTACCTGCAATCGCAGAACAAGACCGTCTTGCTCGCCGCGTGCGACACCTTCCGTGCCGCCGCCATCGAACAACTCAAGCTTTGGGGCACTCGCCTCAAGATTGAAGTCATTGCCAGCGCATACGGCGCCGATGCCGCCTCGGTGGCGCACGACGCCGTGACCGCCGCATTGGCGCGCAAAACGGATTACCTTTTCATTGATACGGCGGGACGCCTGCACACGAAGCACAATCTCATGCAGGAGCTGCACAAGCTGCATCGTGTCATCGGCAAACAACTCGCCGGGGCGCCGCACGAAGTGCTGCTCGTGCTTGATGGCAGCACCGGCATGAACGCGCTGAACCAGGCGCGCGAATTCAACAAGTCCGTGCCGCTCACCGGTCTCATCGTGACCAAGCTCGATGGCACAAGCAAAGGCGGCATGGTGGTGGCGATCCAGAAGGAACTCGGCCTGCCCATCAAATTCATCGGCCTCGGCGAACAGCCGGACGACCTGCAGCCGTTCGACGCGAAAAATTTTACGCAGGCGCTGTTCGAAGAATGATTTTAGCCGACATCTTGACTAATACGCGGCAAAAGGGGAATTTATCCGGTGTGTTGATGCGACTCGGCAGATTTTTGGTGATTGCGGCGCTGGTTTTGACGACTGGCGCCCAATGGGCTGCGCTGCAAACCGTGGCATGGACGACGATGCTGGCGAACAACCTCCGCAAGCAATCTGTGTCCGAAGCGGTTTCCCAAACCTTTGACGGCAAACACCCTTGTCCACTGTGCAAAGCCATTGCGACGGGCAAGAAATCCGAAAAGAAATCCGAAGCGGTCTCGCCGACGATGAAAATGGAATTTCCGCTGGCTGCGGAAAAATTAAATTTATTCCCGCCGTCGCAGTTTGAGTTCTTGCCGCTGCAAAACCACTTCGCCAATTTCTTCTCTTCCCCGCCGCTGCTGCCGCCGCCACGTGTCTGCTTTGTCTGATTTCTAGTTTCGTTTTGCAAGTTCGCGCCTTCTGACGCGAATGCTTTAATTCCTTTTTAACCCAAGGGCGCATGGTTTCGCTCTTACAACCTTTTGTATTTAGAAAATGAAAAAAGATCTTATATTTGCAGCTATTTTAATCGCTGCGGGTGCGCAAGACGTTTCCGCAGCCATCCTTACTCAAATTCCGCCGCCGGACAGTATGGCCATGCCGATGGTCTCCTATCAAGCGAGTGACGGCATGATTCATGTGATGATGCCGGGCGCAGTTCCGCAGCTCACGCCGTTGCTGGTGAGCAATCCGGGCGACAGTTTTGACCCGGCGGATCCGTGGTTCAATGCACTGGATCCCAGCGCGCAGGGTGCTTCGTTCAGCCGTCATTATGGCTTTATGATGGATGCCATGAGCGACCCATTGCCCGCAAACACACAGATGTGGATTCGCAAGCTCGCCGGCCCGGCGGATCTGAAAATTTACAACTATTCGAGTTCCGTCCCGAAACAGTTGACCCCCGTTTTCGGCACGGATGGCTCGACCAACGCGGTCTATTGGAAAGGCATGATGTGGCATCCGGTCGTCGCCGCGCCGCCGGGAACAAACAGTTACACCGCGACCTTTGAAGTGTATCTCGTCAACACCGCAAACGGTCAGGAAGTTACCAACTCCAGCAGCGGCACACTCACCTTCAACTGGACGAACGCTTCCGATGGGCGTCCGGCTCTGAATCTCGCTCAGAAGATTGTCGTCGCCTGGCCGTCTGCCACCGCGACGAACTGGGTGCTGGAATCCACCGCCACAGTCAACGCGGCGACTTGGAATGCGGTCACCAACACCCCGGTAACAGTGGATGGCCAGCCGTCCGTCATCCTTGATCAAAATGCCGCGCAGCAGTTCTTCCGGATGCGCTTCGTTCCGTAAAAATCATGTTCCCATCAAAGGAACAACATCCGGCGGCTTCCGGTCTGCGAGTTAAAAACTCGGGGCTGGAAGTTCGCGCCGGTTTCACGCTGATTGAGCTGCTTGTGGTCATCGCCATCATCGCAGTGCTGGCGGCCATGTTGTTGCCGGCGTTATCAAGAGCCAAGGAAACCGCCCGGGCCGCGCAATGCTTGAGTAACCAACGGCAAATCGGCCTCGCGGTGCGACTGTATGCAGATGACAACGACGACACGTTTCCACGCAGCCAGCATTCCGCCTTTGCCCATAACCAATTGGTATGGGAGCGCGCCATTGCGCCCCAACTAGGATCCAGCACGACCGCCTGGACCAACCTGCTTGCCGGCGTTTACCGCTGCGCCAGCAGCAAGCTCACGACACCTTTGAGCTACGGGATGAATGTCTATCTTGAAGTCGGCCCGGATGATGACTACACCGGCAAACCGCTGACGTGGCGCAAGCCCATATGGATCGCCAAACCTTCCGCCACCATCATCACCGCCGAACCCGGCACGGCGGCGGATCACATCATGGCACATTTCTGGATTTCGCAAACGGATGCCAACGACGAAGTGGATGCCCGCCGCCATTCGCAAAAATCCAACTACACCTTTGCCGACGGTCACAGCCAGTTGCTGCCGCTGGCAACCACCTACACGCCACCGCAACAGGATTTATGGAATCCATTGCTGGCGCAGTGAATAATTGATTTTCTTCCAACCAAACCAACCAAACTGAAAATAAAAAATGAAAAAACAAACCATTGGACTTAACATCTTGGCCGCGGTTTTGACTCCGGGCGCGGCTTGCGCCTGCGCCTGCGGCTGTGGCGTATTTGACGTGGGCACCAGCTCACTGATGCCGGAACGCGCCGGCGGCACCGTGTTTCTGAACTACGACTACCAAAACCAGAACCAGAACTGGAGCGGCACCTCGTCCGCACCCGGCGAAAACAACGAGGATAAAAAAATCGAAACCCACACGGTCACGCTCGGCCTGCAATATATGTTCAACCGCAGCTGGGGCGCGAAGCTGGAGCTGCCGTTCGTCAACCGCACGTTTGATTCGGCGGCAAATGCCGGCTCGCTTAACTGGAGCGGCTTGGGCGACCTGCGGCTGCGTGGCATCTACACCGGTTTCTCGGATGATTTGTCCACCGGCCTGACCTTCGGCCTGAAATTGCCGACGGGCAGCCACACGCACACCGAGGCGCTTGGCGACATTGACCGCGACACGCAGATCGGCCGCGGCAGCACGGACATTTTACTCGGCGGCTTTCATCGCGGCAGCCTCGCCGGCAGCACGCGCTGGAACTGGTTCGCGCAGGCGCAACTTGATTTGCCCATGCTAAAACAAGGCGACTACCGGCCCGGCCTTGAAGCGGATGCGGCGGCGGGAATTTACTATGACCGCCTGTCGTTGGGATGCGTGGAGTTTTCGCCGGTGGTGCAAGTGATTGGTGTCTGGCGCGGGCGCGACAACGGTGCCGCCGCCGCACCGGACGACTCCGGCTATCAGCGCGTGCTGCTCGCGCCGGGAATCGAATTCAACCTGCGCCCGGTGAAAATTTATGCGGATGTGGAAATTCCCGTTTATCAAAACATCAGCGGCAACCAGCTCATCGCCCCGGTCTTGTTCAAAGTAAGCGCCAGCTATACCTTCTAATAATGCCGATGGCCCCAGACCAACCTGCCGCGCCCGTCCGGTGCCAGGACGAAAAGCTGTTTCTCGTCATCGTCATCGTCTTGGCGCTGGTCGCGGGTGTCGGCAGTTGGTTCGCGGCCGCGGCTTTGTCACACCGGGAAAAGCCCCATGGCATTCCGCCCGACAAGGAACGGAGGCTCGGCGATTTTTCTTTGATTGATACAGCCGGCCGAACCGTGACGCGCAACGAACTCAGCGGGGAAATTCTCGTGGTCAGCTTCCTCTTCACAAGCTGTTCGCTGACGTGTCCCGAGGTCACCCGACACATGGCGGAAATCCAGCAACTGACGGCAACGAACACCGGCGTGCGCCTGATCTCGCTCACCGTGGATCCACGCACAGACACGGCGCCCGTGCTGGCCAAATGGGGCGCACGGTTCGGCACAGATACGAACCGCTGGCTGTTGCTCACCGGCGACAAAGCCATGCTGCACGGACTCATCGGCGGAAGTTTTCTGGCGCAAGACATCGGCGATCCCTTCAATTCCATGCCCGGCAATTTCACCGGCACGGACCGCATCGCCGTGGTGGACAAACAGGGAACCTTGCGGATTTTCTTCGACGGATTAAGAAACGAAACGCCCGCCGCGGTCGCGGCAGAAATCGCGCGGCTGCAAAATGAAAACTAGATTTATGAAACTACCACTCCTGTTCATCCTCGCAATGATTCCGGCGCTGGCCGGATGCAAACCGGAAACCACCGCACCGCCGGCCAAGATTTATTTCGTCCGCGGCGTCGTGCAGAAAATTCCACCCGATCAACGGCACGCAACCATCAAGCACGAAGCCATTCCCGGCTACATGGCGGCGATGACAATGGATTTGACTGTCAAAAACCCAAACGAACTCAAAGACATTTCCGCCGGCGACGAAATCACTTTCGACATGGTGGTCACGGAGGACGACGACTGGATCCAAAACCTCCGGCGCACCGGTAAATCGGTCGCGACGCGCACTCCCGTCTGGCGGGTCGTGGAAGCCGAGCTTGAAGTTGGCGCGACGCTGCCGAACCACACCTTCACCAGCGAAAGCAAACGGCTGGTGAGCTTCGCTGATTTTCGCGGCCGCGCGGTGGCGTTCACGTTTTTCTTCACGAGTTGCCCACTGCCGGAATATTGCCCGCGCATGAACAAAAACTTTTTTGAAGCCCGCAAGCTGCTGCTAGCGGATGCCAACGCACCGGCAAACTGGCAGTTGCTTTCCCTCTCGTTTGATCCAGGCTTTGACACGCCGGAAATTCTATCGAATTACGGAAAGTTTTACCGGGGTGATAATGCCGATCGCTGGCTGTTCGCTGTCGCGTCCACCAACACGCTCGCCAGCCTCGGGCCGAAGGTGGATTTGCGTTTCTGGCGTGAAGGCGGCTCCATCTCGCACAACCTGCGCACGGTGGTGCTCGACACGAATGAAAAAATCTTCCGCCAGTTTGACGGCAACGACTGGACCCCGCAGCAACTGGCCGAGGCCATCCGGGATGCGGCCAAGGTGCCAGTGCGATGACTTGGCGGTTTTGACATCCAAACCAATTCGTTTAACTTGGTTTGCATGACATTGACGGAACAGATGACGCAACTGGCCAAACAGGCCAAGGCGGCGTCGCGCGAACTCGCCAAGCTGACCACGGCAGAGAAAAACGACTGTCTGCTCGCGATGGCCAACGCGCTCGAACAAAACGCCGCGGCCATCAAGGCAGCCAACGCGCTCGACATGGAGTTCGGGGCGAGCCACGGTTTGTCATCAGCGATGCTCGACCGACTCAAACTCGACGATAAACGCATCGCCGGCATGGCGAAAGGCTTGCGTGAAGTCGCGGCGCTGCCGGATCCCGTCGGAAAAATCCTCGACGAGCGAACGCGGCCCAACGGCCTGAAGCTACAAAAGATTTCCACGCCCATCGGCGTGGTGGTCATCATATACGAATCACGCCCCAACGTCACCGCCGACGCGGCGAGCCTGTGTTTCAAGTCCGGCAACGCCACGATCCTGCGCGGCGGCAAGGAGGCTTTGAATTCCAATCAGATCATCGCGAAGACCATGATCGATGCGGCGAAGATTGCACATCGAGGTTTTCCCGAGCACGCCATCCAGGTTGTGCCCACCGCCGACCGCGATGCGATCCCGGCGCTGCTATCGCTCACGCAATACATTGACCTCTGCATGCCCCGCGGCGGCGAAAGCCTCATCCGCGCCGTGACGGACTGTTCGAAAGTTCCGGTCATCAAGCATTACAAGGGCGTCTGCCACATCTTCGTGGACGCCGAGGCAGATCTGAAAATGGCGGAAGCAATCGTGATGAACGCCAAAGTCCAGCGCCCCGGCGTCTGCAACTCGGCGGAAACCTTGCTGGTGGACAAAGCGATTGCGGAAATATTTCTTCCCGCGATGGCAGAAAAACTGTTTTCCAAGAACGTCGAACTCCGTGTTGATGATGCAACCCGTGACGTTTTGAACTCAAAACTCAAAACTCAAAACTCAAAACTGCGAGCGGCCAGCGAGCAAGACTGGTTCACGGAATACAATGACTACATCCTCAACATCCGCGTCGTGGACGGCGTCGGCGCGGCAATTGATCATATCAATCATTACGGCTCGGCGCACTCGGACAGTATCGTCACGAAGAACGAAGCCCACGCGCGGCAGTTCCTCGCCGAGGTGGATTCAGCGACGGTGTATTGGAACGCCAGCACGCGGTTCACCGACGGCGGCGAGTTCGGCATGGGCGCGGAAATCGGCATCAGCACCGACAAGATTGGAGCGCGCGGCCCGATGGGCCTGGACGAATTGACCAGCTATAAATGGCTTGGCCTCGGCACGGGGCAAATTAGATCGTGACTACGGACGCCAAAATTCTTTCCGCGCTGCGCGCCAATCCTGACGGCGTTTCCGGCGCGCAACTGGCGGATCAGTTGGCCATCAGCCGGGCGGCGATTTGGGCGCGCATGGATGAATTGCGCAAGGTTGGCTACGATATCGAGGCCAGCCCGCATTTTGGCTACAAACTCGTGAGTTCTCCGGACGCGCTGCACGCGGACGATCTGCTGGCGCGGCTGGGCAAAACCAAGGTCATTGGCCGCGACATCCAAGTTTTTGAGCAAACCACTTCTACCAACGACGTGGTGGAAAAACTGGCACGCGACGGCGTGCGCGAGGGCGCGGTGGTTTTCGCCGAATCACAAACCAAAGGTCGCGGACGGCTCGGGCGCAAGTGGTCGTCACCGACACGCAAGGGGCTTTGGTTTTCCGTTTTGCTGCGTCCGGGACTGCCTCCGCAGGAGGCGACGCAGTTGACCGTGATTTCCGCCACGGCCTTGCGCCGCGCCATCAAGTCCGTTACCGGCTTGTCCGCTGAAATCAAATGGCCGAATGACTTGCTGCTCGGTGGAAAAAAAGTCGCAGGCATTCTCACGGAAATGAGCGCGGAAGTGGATTGCGTGCGCCATATCATCATCGGCATCGGGCTGGATGTGAATCAGGACGCGGACGAATTTCCACCCGAACTGCACCGCATCGCCACCTCGCTGAAAATCGAAGCTGGTGAGGAGATTTCCCGCGCTGAACTGGCGACAGAGATTCTGCGCGAACTGGACACGGAATACGCGCACATTGGCGCTGGAAATTTTCCCGAAGTCGCCGATGAATGGGAAGCCGCCTGTGTAACCATCGGGCGAAATGTGACTGTCCATATCGGTGACCGTAAATTACGCGGCCGGGCGGAATCATTGGATGATGATGGCGCACTGTTGGTTCGCACCGAACATGGCCATCTGGAACGCATCACCGGCGGCGACGTGATTTTAGAAAAATGATTCTACTCTTTGACATCGGCAACACGCACACGCACGTCGGTCTGGCTGACGAAAAACGCGTGATCAAACAAATCGACATCCCAACGCTCGCGTGGTTTGGCGGCGGCGCTGCGGCACTGGTTGAAAAGTTTGTCGGCTCAAAACCAGTTGAAGGGGCGGCTTTGTGCAGTGTCGTGCCGCGGGCGACCCCGTTGGCGCGCAAAGCGCTAAGTGCAATTTGGAAGCTGGAGGCGCTGGAGGTAAACGCCCGGACCATTCGCGGCGTGGGCATTGATTATCCCAAGCCGAATTCCATCGGCCCGGACCGGCTGGCGAATGCTCTGGCGGCAAAAAACCGTTTTGGCGCGCCGGTGGTGGTCGTGGATTTCGGCACGGCGGTGACGTTTGACGTGGTGAATACGAAGGGCAACTACGTCGGCGGCATCATCGCGCCGGGGCTGGCGGCGATGACAAATTATTTGCACGAGAAAACCGCGCTACTGCCGAAAATTAAAATCCGCGAAATCAAATCCGCCATCGGCAAAAGCACGGAAGAGGCCATGCTGGTCGGTGCGGTGCATGGCTATCGCGGACTGGTGCGCGAGCTGATTGCGGAATTAAAACGCGAACTGCGCGTGAAAAAATTGCCGGTCATCGCAACGGGCGGTTACGCAAAACTCATCGCGGCGAAGCTGCCGGAAATTTCCGCCGTCGAGCCGGATTTGACGCTGGATGGCCTGCGGCTGGCTTGGCGGATAAAATGATGCATGCACGATTTCGCCCCATTCCTGCCGCTGATCGGCGCAATGCTGGCGTTGGTGAGTCTGGCATGTGCGTTTCGCAATGGCCGGCGGCTGCGGCTGATTGCCAACCTGCCAACCTCCAAAACTTCCGGCGTCTTCATCGGCTTCGTGGAACTCAAAGGCACGGCGGAATCGGCTGGACCGTTGACCAGCTATCTCGCAGAGCAGTCCTGCCTCCATTATGCCTGGACAGTGTAGGAGCACTGGTCGCGCACGGTCACAACGACGGAAACGGACAGCAAGGGCAACACACGCACCGTCACCCGCCACGAGAGCGGCTGGACGCAGGTGGCCAACGGCGGTGAGACCATCCCGTTTTATTTGCAGGATAATGGCGGGGTGATCTTGATTCAACCTGAAGGGGCAACGATTGAACACTTAAAAATGTTTGAGGAGACCTGCACGCCACTGAACCCGCTTTACTACGGCAAAGGCCCGGCAGGTGCCGTGGCCAATTCTGATGGTCGCCGCCGTTTTGTCGAAATGGGCATTCCGGTAAAAGCCGAGCTTTACATCGTCGGCCAGTCGCGGGAACGGCAGGACATCGTCGCGCCGGAGATTGCGGCGGATGAACACGCGCCGATGTTTCTCATCTCCACGCGCAGCGAGGAACAAGTTAGCAGCGGAATGAAATGGGGCGCGCGCTGCTGGACGATTTTTGGTCTGCTGTCGGTGGACGGCTTCACGGTCTGGCGGGATGGCGCGTTGAATGTGGATCCCCGATCGCGCATCGCAATCTATGTGGCGATTGCCGCCGGATATTTATTTCTCGGCTTGCTCGCGTGGATTTGGATGGTGTTCAACAGCCTCGTGGATGTGCGCCAGCGGGTGCATGCGGCTTGGGCGCTGGTGGACATCCAGTTGAAACGCCGATTTGATCTGATTCCCAATCTGGTGAACTGCGTGAAAGGTTACAGCGATCACGAAGCACAGTTGCAGACGGAACTGGCGGCCTTGCGAAATCAACTGGTGGCCACGCCGCCGGGCGTGGCCGGGCCGGATCACGGCGCGGTGAGCAATGTCATTGTCGGCATCGCCGAGCGTTATCCGGAGCTGAAGGCGAGCGAATCGTTTCTAGCGCTGCAAAAAAATCTGTCCGACACCGAGCAGCGAATCGCATTGGCGCGAAGTTACTTCAACGAAATCGCCACGCACTACAACACGCGGCTGGAAATCGTGCCGGAAGGATACGTGGCGCTGCTCGGCGCGATGAAACCACAACCGCTGATGGAGGCAAATGAATTTGAACGCGCAGCGGTGACGGTTGATTTTACGCCGAAGAATTGAGGCTGCCTACGAAAGGGTCTGCACGGTTTCGGCGCGGATGATAAGCCAGCTGCCGTCCACTTTCTTGAACTGAAAGCGCATTTCCTGCACGCCGTAATCCTTGCGGTCGCCGGCGTTGACCTTGGCCGTGCAACTGACATCGGCCGTTTGTTTATCCGCGCCGAGCCGGACCGTCACATCGAGAAACTCGACGTTTAGCGTAGGTTGACTGGTAAAGCCGGCCAGGGCGGCCTCCCGGATTTCATCGCGCCCGGAAATTGTGTGACCATTACGCCCACTCACGACAATGATGATTTGGGCATCCGGCGCAAACAGGCTGACAAGAGCATTGGCTTTGCCGACGCGGGTGAGGTTGCTGTCGCCGAATTTTAAAGTAGCATTGGCCGCGAGGCTAGAGATTTTTCGCTGAATCACTTTTTCGGGACTGGGAAAGAAAATGGTCCAAAGCCAAGCAAAGAGAGTTCCAATAATAACCAGAAGCAGTATGCGAAAAACGGGTTTCATAATAATAATTTTCCGACGATGTGGTCGCGCTCGGCTCGGCCCTGGGTGTGAAGACCGAACGGCATGGAACGGTTGTCGCCCACAACATAATATTGGGTCGGCCCGCACCGAATGGGTTCATGTTCCCAATGGCAGGTAAGTTTGACGTAAGGTTCGGCGAGCGGCTGGCCGTTGATATAGACGCGGCCGCCATGAATAGAAACTGTCTCGCCAGGTAATCCAACGATGCGCTTCATGAACATGATGCTCGTGCCGGCCAGACGCACGGAAACAATGTCGCCCCGGCGTGGTTCATGGCGCACATAGGCGAGGCGGTTGACGGCGTTGAACTGGTGTTCGTGATAGGTCGGCAGCATCGAAATGCCTTCGACGCGAATGGGCAGCAGAATGAACTTGAACGTGACGAAGCATGTCACCACTAGCACCGCAATACGAATCAGCGTAAACTTGGGGCGCCGACCAATCGCCAGCACACGTAGCCAGTGGGGGTGATGCTCATTCTCGCTTGGCACACCGGTATTAAACCGGAAACCGGCGGAAAGTTGCGAGCAAACAATCATTCCACGGTTGAGTCCCGCGCTTTTTCGAGTAAAATTTCCGCTCTATGTCGAGCAGCCGCAGACAATATCCGTTTCACCTGATCGAGCCCAAGTGGCAAAAAACTTGGGATGAGCAACAGGCTTTCCGCGCGTTCAATCCAGGTGAAGAAGTGCCAGCGAGCCACCCTTTCGGTGTGCGTCACGGACTCTCTGGCAAGGTGGCCGCAACGCAGTTGCCTCCGAAATATTACATCCTCGACATGTTTCCGTATCCGAGCGGCGCGGGATTGCATGTCGGCCATCCCGAAGGCTACACGGCTACGGACATTCTCGCGCGCTATCGTCGCACCTGCGGCTTCAACGTGCTGCATCCGATGGGTTGGGATTCGTTCGGCCTGCCGGCTGAGCAATACGCCGTCAAGACCGGCCAGCATCCGCGCGTCACTACCGAGGCGAACATTGCTAACTTCACGCGCCAGATCAAAAGCCTGGGCTTCAGCTACGACTGGTCGCGCGAACTCGCCACGACCGACGTAGAATACTTCAAGTGGACGCAGTGGATTTTTCTGAAGCTCTACAACAGTTATTTTGATCCTGAATGGAAAAAAGCTGCGCCAATCGAATTTTTACAGGACGCGCTATCCGATAACCCGAATCTCAAGAACATGTGGGAAAGTAATTCGTATTTGGTAAATACGAATAAGCTTTGGAACGAAGCAAAGCCAGAGGTGCGTGATGAATTTCGCTCGATAGTGATCGAACGCGCTCGCCTTGCTTACGTTTCCGAAGCGCCGGTGAACTGGTGCCCCGAACTCGGCACGGTGCTGGCGAACGAGGAAGTCATCGACGGCAAGAGCGAAGTTGGCGGTTTCCCGGTCATCCGCAAGCCGATGCGCCAATGGATGCTCCGCATCACCGCCTACGCTGAGAAACTGCTGGCCGACCTCGACACGATTGACTGGAGCGATTCCCTCAAGGAAATGCAGCGGAACTGGATCGGCCGCAGCGAAGGCGCGGAAGTGGATTTCAAGGTCGCCGATTCGAATGAGATGATCCGCGTCTTCACCACGCGCCCAGACACATTGTTTGGCGCGACCTACATGGTGCTTGCGCCGGAACATCGTCTGGTGGACGAAATTGTTACCGAGGAACAAAGCATTGCCGTTGAGAACTACCGCGAACACACCGCGCGCAAAAGTGACATCGAACGCACCGAGCTCGCTAAGGAAAAATCCGGTGTGTTCACCGGCGCTTACGCCATCAATCCGGTCAACGGAGAGCAGATTCCAATCTGGATTGCCGACTACGTGCTCGCCAGCTATGGCACGGGCGCGATCATGGCCGTGCCGGCACATGACACACGCGACTTTGAATTTGCACAAAAGTTTAATTTGCCAGTCATTCAAGTGGTGCAGCCGAGCGAAGCGAAAGCGGAATGGCAAGGTTTCACCGACGACGGCACGGCGGTTAACTCTGGCTTCCTCAACGGCCTGCCCACCACCGAATCAAAATGTAAAATTACCGCCTGGCTCGAAGAAAAGGGTCTTGGCAAGAAGACCATCAATTATAAACTGCGCGACTGGCTGTTCAGCCGGCAGCGCTACTGGGGCGAGCCTTTTCCGATTGTTTGGAAAAAAGGACCTAGCGGTCAGCCACCTTATCACGAGGCATTGCCGGAAAGTTCTTTGCCGCTGCTGCCGCCGACGCTGGAGGATTACAAACCCACCGCTGGCGGTGAACCACCGCTCGCCCGCGCAAAAGACTGGATGAACGAAATTCCTGGTGCGACGCGCGAAACAAACACCATGCCGCAATGGGCTGGATCGTGCTGGTATTATCTCCGTTACACCGATGTGAAGAACGCGCAGTCGTTCGTCGGCAAGGACGCGGATAATTATTGGATGGCCTCGAATGGCAAAGCAGCGGGCGTGGATCTCTACGTCGGCGGCACGGAACACGCGGTGTTGCATCTGCTTTACGCGCGTTTCTGGCACAAGGTGTTGTTCGACCTCGGCTACGTCGCGACGCCGGAACCGTTTTACAAACTCGTCAATCAAGGCCTGATTCTCGGCGAAGATGGCCAGAAGATGTCGAAGTCGCGCGGCAATGTGGTGAATCCCGACGACGTGCTCGTGGATTATGGCGCGGATGCGTTCCGGCTTTACGAGATGTTCATGGGGCCGCTGCAGGACACGAAGCCGTGGAATACCAAGGGCGTCGAGGGCGTGTATCGTTTCCTCGGCCGCACGTGGCGCTTGTTCGTGGATGAAAAATCGGAAACGGCGTTTGAGCAGGCAGAAGCTTTGGCCACAGAGGCACAGAGCCACAGAGAATTACTGGACTTGATTCTGCTTGATGGTGGCATCACCGACATCGCCGCGACACTGGCACAACTCAAGGCCTTACACGCGTGCATCAAGAAAGTCACTGAAGACTTGGATGGCATGCGCTTCAACACCGCCATTTCGGCGATGATGGTTTTCATCAACGAAGCAATGACGTGGCAAAACAAGCCCGTGACCGTGATGAAGCCGTTTCTGCAACTGCTCGCGCCGTTCGCACCGCACATCGCGGAAGAACTCTGGGCGCGGTTGCACGGCACGTTCGGCCAAGCGACGACCTCGCTCGCCTACGCGCCATGGCCCAAGTTTGACGCCGCATTGCTCGTCGAGAGTGAGATTGAGATTCCGGTGCAGGTGAACGGTAAGTTCCGCGATGTCATCAAAGTCGCTGTGGAAGCGGACAACGCCACCATCGAGGCGGCGGCAAAGGCGGCAGAGAAGGCTCAACCATTTCTCGTCGGCAAAACCATCAAGAAGGTCATCATCGTGCCGAAGAAGATGGTGAACCTGATTGCTGGTTAGGTTTGGATGAATTTACGGAAAAACTCCCCAGCTTTGCGTTGGAGAATTTTTATCAAGCGGTCGTCCTTTTTTATGAAAACGGGAAGCCGCTTTTGCAACTCTGGATCGCCCGCTATGCTGACCCCTCTGGTGTCATTATAGTGCGCCACAATAAGATCTAGATGGTGGCAGACAAACGCCGGATGCTGGAAACAACGGATATTCAAATCCCAATCGGCCCAGATGCGATATCGCAGATTATAATCGCCAATCTTTTCGAACACCGTCCGCCGGTAAAAAATTGCCTGGTGACAGATATTCTTCTCAAACAGCAGCCGGTCCAAATCGAATGCCCCGGCGTAGCGGCTGGTATCGCTTCGGAGGATGACATCGCCGTAAACCAAATCACCAGACGACTGACGGGAAATGAATTCCTTCACACACCGCAACGTATCAGGCTGGTGCAGACGGTCATCTGACCCCAGGAAATATAGCCATTGTCCGCGGGCAAGGCGTATGCCTTTATTCATGGCAGCAAATACGCCGGCATCTTTTTCGCTCCGAAGACTCAACCGCCCCACAAAGGCTGGGGCAAGGCGCGAAACCACCTCCACTGTTTTATCTGTTGAGCCACCATCCAACACCAGGATTTCAAAATCTGGGAACGTTTGGCGGCGGAGGCTTTCCAGACACTCTGCGACAAATGATTCAGCACCATAAGTCGGGATAATGATTGAGAAAAACGGGGAGGACATCAGCCGCAAAGAGGCAATTGTTTAGTCGGATTCATTTATCTGCTCCGGCGAGAATGGTCTGAAAGTGCGGCGGCTGTTCTTCGGCGGCAACGATGCTGATTTCAATTTTCTTGAAACCGGCTTCCTCCAGCCAGCGGTGCAGGTCGCTTTCTGCAAAGCCCAGCCAACGGTCGCCGTAAAGTTCGTGGGCTTTTTCAAACGTGTGGGCGAGCAAATCCAAAATCAAAATCTGCCCGCCGGATTTGAGCAATTTAGCCGCGCTCGCCAGCGCCGCTGCCGGATTTTCGGCGTGATGCAGCGCCTGGCTAAGAATCACCAAGTCAACACTGGCAGCCTCGATCGGCGGGTTCTGCAGGTCGCCCTGACGAAATTCGAGATTTTTTAGGCCGTTTTTCTTCGCCTTAGCCGCGCCGAACGCAACGATTTTTTCCGAGTTGTCCACGGCGATGACTTTTTTGCACCGGCGCGCAAGCAGTTCGCTCAACAAACCTTCGCCCGCACCCAAGTCGGCGACGGTAATGGCCGGCAGCATCCGCAGAAGCAAATGCCCGAACGCCTGCCAGGAACGGCCCGGCCCGTAAACGCGGTCGAAACGGCCGGCGACTTGATTGAAGTAAACTTGTGCCTGTTCCTTGCGGCGCGCGAGCACGCGCTTCAAATTGATCTGGTCGCTGTTGTGTTCGGCGAGTTCTTTCGCGCCGCGAATGGCGAGTTGGATGAATTCACCCGCGACGGCATCGGCATTGGGGTTTAGCCGGTAAAACGTGCGCTTGCCTTCGCGACGCGATTTCACGAGCGCGCAGTCCGCGAGCAGGCCGAGGTGCGTTGATATGCGCGATTGGCCGAGCCGCGTGACCTCCTGCAACTCGTTGACGGAGAGTTCGTCCTTCTCCAGCAACGCGACGATGCGCAGCCGCGTTGGGTCGGATAAGGCCCGCAAAGATTTCAAGGTTGAGGTCATGGTTATTTTTAGCGCATCCAATTAATTCTGAAATTCCATTTGACGCGTTTCAATTCATATATATCATCCTATCCAGATACGTCAATATGTTGTTGGCGTTAAACCAAAAAATAAAATGAGCAACCGTTACATCTTCTCTTCTGAATCCGTCGGCGAAGGCCATCCGGACAAAGTGGCCGATACTATTTCTGATGCCGTGCTGGACGCGTGTCTGGCGCAAGACAAGTTCAGCCGCGTCGCTTGCGAAACCTACGTGAAATCCAACATCGCCATTATCGGCGGTGAAATCACCACGAAGGCCAAGCTAGATTTCGTTGCGATCGCTCGCAAAGCCATCCGCGAAATCGGCTATGTGAACGACGACGATGTGTTTCATGCGGACAAGGTGTTCGTGAATGTAATCGTAACCCAGCAGTCTCCTGATATCGCACAGGGCGTTGACGCTCGCAAAGCTAAAGGCAAGAAGACCGCCAAGCAGGGCGCGGGCGACCAAGGCCTCATGTTTGGCTACGCGTGCAATGAAACCCGCGAACTCATGCCGGCGCCGATTATGTTCGCGCACCGTCTCGGCCGTGAGCTGACCAAGATCCGCAAAGCCGGCGGCGCCGCGTGGCTCCGTCCCGATGCGAAGTCACAGGTCTCCGTCGTTTACGAAAACGACAAGCCGGTGGCCATCTCCAACGTCGTCATCTCCACGCAACACGCAGCGGATGTGGAACACGCCGAGATCGAAAAGTTTTGCATCGAGAAGGTCATCAAGAAAGTTCTCCCCGCGAAGCTGCTCACCAAGCAGACCGAATTCCTCATCAATCCGACGGGCCGTTTCGTCGTCGGCGGGCCGCAAGGCGACACCGGTTTGACCGGCCGCAAGATCATCGTTGACACCTACGGCGGCATGGGCCGGCACGGCGGCGGCGCGTTCTCCGGCAAGGACCCGACGAAGGTGGACCGCAGCGCCGCCTACATGGGCCGCTGGGTCGCGAAGAACATCGTGGCCGCTGGGCTTGCCGCGCGTTGCGAACTCCAGTTCGCCTACGCCATCGGCCATCCGAACCCGGTCAGCGTGCACGTCGAGACTTTCGGCACGAACACCGTTTCCAACGCGAAAATCATCCGCGCCGTCAACAAGGTGTTCAGCTTCCAGCCGTCGGACATCATCGATCAGCTAAATCTCCGTCGTCCGATTTACTCGAAAACGACCAATTACGGTCACTTCGGCAAAAGCGACAAAGACCTCACCTGGGAAGCGACGAACAAGGTCGAGGCCCTGCTCAAAGCAATCTGAAATTAACTGAATTATTTATGGCTAAAAAAACTTCCGGCAAGAAAAACGACTTCGCCGTCCGCGACCTCTCGCTCGCCGAGTGGGGCCGCAAGACCATTCAAGTGTCCGAGCACGAAATGCCCGGCCTGATGTCCATTCGCGCCAAGTATGGCAAACAAAAGCCGCTCAAAGGCGTGCGCATCACCGGTTCGCTGCACATGACCATCGAGACGGCGATTCTCATCGAGACGCTCGTGGAACTCGGCGCGTCCGTGCGCTGGGCGAGCTGCAACATCTTCTCGACGCAGGATCATGCCGCCGCCGCGATTGCCGCCGCCGGCATTCCGGTGTTCGCTCACAAAGGTGAAACCCTCGAAGAATATTGGGATCTTACCCTCCGCGCGCTCACGCACCCAGGCAACAAAGGTCCGCAGCTCATCGTCGATGACGGTGGTGACGCGACGCTGCTGATCCACAAAGGCTACGAACTCGAAAACGGCGATAAGTGGGTCAACACACCCAGCGACAATCATGAGGTTGCCGTCATCAAGGCGCTTTTGAAAAAAGTGGCGAAGGAACGCCCCGGCTTCTGGCACACGGTCGTCAAAGATTGGAAAGGTGTTTCCGAAGAAACGACCACCGGCGTGCATCGCCTTTACCAGATGCTCGAACAGGGCAAGCTCCTCGTTCCCGCCATCAACGTGAATGACTCCGTCACCAAGTCCAAATTTGACAACCTCTACGGCTGCCGCGAATCGCTGGCCGACGGCATCAAGCGCGCGACCGACGTCATGGTCGCCGGCAAAGTTGCCTGCGTCTGCGGTTACGGCGACGTTGGCAAAGGTTCGGCGCACTCGCTGCGCGGCTTCGGCGCCCGCGTCATCGTCACGGAAATCGACCCGATCAACGCCTTGCAGGCCGCGATGGAAGGTTTTGAAGTCACGACCGTGGAAGACACGCTCGGCACCGCCGACCTCTACGTCACGACGACCGGCAACAAGGATATCATCACGTTGGAACACATGGCGAAGATGAAAGACCAAGCCATCGTCTGCAACATCGGCCACTTCGACAACGAGATTCAGGTGGACCGTTTGAACAACGCCAAGGGCGTGAAGAAGCTCACCATCAAGCCGCAGGTGGATAAATATACCTTCGCCAAGGGCAACAGCATTTACATGCTGGCCGAAGGCCGGCTCGTGAACCTCGGCTGCGCCACCGGCCATCCGAGCTTCGTGATGAGCAATAGCTTCACCAACCAGGTGCTCGCTCAGCTCGACTTGTGGAAGAACAAGGATAACGCGAAGATCGGCGTCTATCGTCTGCCCAAGAAGCTCGACGAGGAAGTCGCCCGCCTGCATCTCGAAAAGATCGGCGTAAAGCTGACCAAGCTTTCCAAGTCACAGGCCGAATACCTCGGCGTGCCGGTGGAAGGCCCCTACAAGCCGGAACATTACCGGTATTAAGCGAATTCAAATCTGGAACACAAAAGGCGAACGGAAATTTCCGTTTGCCTTTTTGATTTTACCGGCGCAAAGTCGTTTCACTTCACGCGACTTGTGGTAATTTTGCTTCAGCCATGAATAACCAACCGGAGCCGCCGCTGGATGCGCTGGTGCTAAACGAAATGCAGTTACTGCTGGCGGAGAAGCGCACGGCACTGGCGACGTTGCGCACCGGCATTGCCATTTTCGCCTTCCCGCTCTCGGTCTTAAGCGTGCTCATCGCCACCTCCAAAGCCTACGAGTTGCGCGAAGTCATGCACTGGCTGGTGCCACTGGTGCTGATCAATCTCGGCCTCATCGCGCTGGCGGTATATTTGACCACCCGCGCGCTGCGCAAGATGTGGCACTACGACCGACTGATTGCCGAATATAAGCGCACTCACGCGCGGCTGGCCAAGCTGCTGGCGTGAACGCTTTTTCATTATGACGACGCTGCTCATCGCCACGCGCAACGCCCACAAGGTTGGTGAAATCCAAGCCATCCTCGGCGCGCCATTCCGCTGCCTCACGCTAAAGGAATTCCCTGACGCGCCCGCCGTGGTGGAAGATGCGGACACGTTTGCCGGCAATGCCACCAAGAAGGCGGTGGAACTGGCGAAATGGCTGGCGTGCAGCGAATGTGGAAAGCGGAATGTGGAAAGCGGAAACATTTTCGTGCTCGCCGACGATTCCGGCCTGGAAGTGGATGCGCTGAACGGCACTCCCGGCGTGCATTCCGCACGGTTCGCAGCGCTGGACAAATTAGAAAATTCCCGCGACGCGGACAACAACGCCAAGCTGCTGCGCCTGCTGAAGGACGTGCCGCTAGAAAAGCGCGCCGGCAGATTTCGCTGCGTCATCGCGCTGGCGACAGTTAGCTCGCCATCCGCACAGCAATTATTCGACGGCGCATGTGAGGGATGGATTCAATTTGCGGCGAGCGGGCACGGCGGGTTCGGCTATGATCCGCTGTTTGTGCCAGACGGTTTCACTCAGTCGTTCGCCGAACTGGGCGAAGATGTAAAAAACAAACTAAGCCACCGCGCCAAGGCGCTGGCGAAGCTGAAGGTTTATTTCAGCAGACTGCCGACCTGAAGTTTCTTCCTTAGTTTGCCATTGTCGGCGCACATGGCGTAGCGGTATTTGCCCGGCGCAGGCTCGGTAAAAAATTCGCCGCCTGCGTTTTCCACCAGCAGGCTGCCGGCGGCCACGTCCCAGAGATTGATGCGGCGCTCGATATAAGCGTCGAACCGACCACAGGCCACGTAGGCCAACTCGATGGCGGCGGAACCCATGACGCGCACCTTTTTTGCCCGGCAGGTGAGCCGGTTGAAGTGCGGCAGGCATTTTTTCAGATTGTCCTGGCTCTTGGAAAAGCCAAACGCAAGGATGGCGTCTTCCACTTTGGTCCGGTTGCTGACGCGGACAACTTTCCCGTTCAATCGCGTCGGCCCGCCATTGACGGTGGTCCACAGTTCGTCGGCAAATGGATCATAAATCACGCCCACGACCGATTGTTCGCGATGCTGGAGCGCAATCGAAGTGGCGGCGTGCGGAATGCCGAAGGCGTAGTTCACCGTGCCGTCAATCGGGTCGATGACCCAGCGGTATTCGGCGGTCACGTCGCCGGTGATGCCTTCCTCGCCGAGGACAGGAATCTGGGGAAACGTCCCGGCCAGAATTTTCTCAATCAACGCCTGACAGCGCACGTCGAGTTCGAGCTTGATGTCGTGCGCTTCGGAGGAATTCACCCGCTTCGGCTTGTGCCAGTTGGCGTGCATGACTTGGCCGGCGGCGCGTGCCGCCTTCACGGCAACGGCAAGGGCTTTCGAAATCGAAACGGTTTTCATGGTGATATCAGTTCAAGGCGGCGAGCGCGGTTTGCACCTGCGCGAGTTTATTCTTCCAATCCAGCAAGCGCTGCTCGTGTTCGACGAGCACAGCGGGCGGAACTTTTGTGGTAAAGTTCGGGTTCGCCAGCTTCTGTTCCACCTTCACGATTTCGGATTGGTTTTTTTCAATTTCTTTTCCGAGGCGGATTTTTTCAGCGGCGACATCAATCAAGCCTTCGAGCGGGAGGAACAGTTCCCCTAGCGGTGACGCAACGACCGGCGTGCCTTTCGGCGGCAGATAATCGGCGTTCACTTCCAGCGCCTCGGCGTTGAGCAAAAGCTTGATGACTTCCGCGTCGTGCGGCGTGAGATGCTGCGCGGGCTTGAAGACGTATTTCACCTTCTTCGCGGCCTGAATATTGCCGGCGCGGCGCAGGTCGCGGCCGTTGCGGACGAGTTCGTATTTCGTGTCCGTCATTTCGACGTAGCAATCATCAAGACCGTAATGGCCTTTGAAATCGTCGTCGAAAGGCAGGGGCCACGGCGCGTTCATGATGGTCTTGCCGCCCTGATTGTCCGGCATGTCGGTCGCGAAACCCATTCCGTGCCAAAGTTCCTCCGTGATGAACGGCAGGAACGGGTGGAACAGGCGGATGGTGTGCGACAACACAAAATCAATCACCGCGAGGGTGTTCGCCTTTTGCTTGGCATCGGTGCCGAAGAACACAGCTTTGCTGGCCTCGACATACCAGTCGCAATACTCGTTCCAGAAGAAACGGTAGAGGGCGGCGGTGGCTTCGCTGAATTTGTATTCATTCAGCGCAATGGTGACTTCGCGGATGGCAGCGTCGAGCTTGAGCAAGAGCCATTTGTCATCGGGATTCAGCAGTGTGCGTTCGATCTCGCCCTGAATTGGGAAGTCGGCACTGCCGACCATCTGGCGGAAGCGGCAGGCGTTCCAGAGCTTGTTGCAGAAATTGCGGCCGAGTTCCACGTCCTTCTCGTCGAAGAGCACGTCCTGGCCCAGCGGCGCGCTGCGCATGGTGCCGAAGCGGAGGGCGTCCGCGCCGTATTGGGCGATGAGCACGAGCGGATCGGGCGAATTGCCGAGCGTCTTGGACATCTTGCGGCCCTGTTTGTCGCGGATGATGCCAGTGAAATAAACATTCTGGAACGGCATCGCATCCGGGAGCGCGAACTTCTTTGGGCCGGCGGACTCCGCCTCGCCCATGAACTCGTAGCCGGCCATGATCATGCGCGCGACCCAGAAGAAAATGATGTCCGGCCCGGTGACGAGGTCGGTGGTCGGATAAAACTTCTTCAACGTCTCGGTCGGCTCCGGCCAGCCCATCGTGGCGAACGGCCACAGCCAGGAACTGAACCAGGTGTCGAGCACGTCTGAATCTTGTTTGTATCCAAGTGATTCAATTAACTGAATAATGTTTTTTTGGTCCGAATCAGCCGAAGCATCGGGTGAAATGCAAATGTAGATTCGGGCGGGCTTATCATTGTCTTCTGCACACTTGATTTGAGGTTCAGTGCGAACAACGAAATCGTTACGTCCACGTGTGGCTTTATCAATTTTGTCAGAGTCACCAAACGAAGCCAAATGGTCAGCGTAGTCTTTCGACCAAACCGGAATCCGATGCCCCCACCAAAGCTGGCGGCTGATGCACCAGTCCTGAATGTTCGCCAGCCAGTGGTCATAAACTTTCGCCCAGCGGTCGGGATGAAATTTCATCCGGCCTTCGGCCACGCACGCTTTGGATTCCGGCACGGCAGGATATTTCAAAAACCATTGCTCGCTCAAACGCGGTTCGATCGGCACGTCCGCGCGCTGGCTGAATCCGACGTTGTTTTCGTAGGGCTTGGCCTCGATCATCGCGCCCTGTTCCGTGAGAATTTCCACCGCGACTTTGCGAGCCTTAAAGCGATCCAACCCAGCCAGTGGCCCACCCGCCAGGGTGTTCATGGTGCCGTCGGCGTTGATGACCTCGATGAGCGGCAGCTTGTGACGCGTGCCGATGTCGAAGTCCGCCTTGTCATGCGCAGGAGTGACCTTGAGCACGCCGGTGCCGAATTCAAAATCCACATGCTCGTCGCCGATGATCGGGATGAGTTTTTTGTCCTGCGGTAATTCCGCCGGCAGCGGACGCACGATGTGCTTGCCGATCAGATGCGCGTAACGCGGGTCTTTCGGATTCACGGCCACAGCGGTGTCGCCGGGAATCGTCTCGGGCCGCGTCGTGGCGATAGTGAGCCAAGTGTCCGGCGCTTCCGCGACCTGCACCTTGAAGTGATACATGAAACCATTCTGCGGTTTCATTTCCACTTCCTCGTCGGACAACGCGGTCTGCGACACAGGACACCAGTTCACCATGCGTTTGCCGCGATAGATGAGGCCTTTCTTGTAAAGCTCGACGAACACCTTCTGGACGCAGCGGGAATACTCCGGGTCCATCGTGAAGCGTTCGCGCGTCCAATCGCATGAACAACCGAGCTTTTTGAGCTGGTTGATGATGATGTCGCCGTGTTTTTCCTTCCACGCCCAGACGCGCTTCAGAAATTCCTCGCGGCCGAGATCGTGTCGGGATTTCTTTTCTTCCTTCTTCAGCTGCTTTTCCACCATCACCTGCGTGGCGATGCCCGCGTGGTCGGTGCCAGGCAGCCAGAGAACTTCCTTGCCGTCCATGCGCGCCCTGCGGCTGAGAATATCCTGGATGGTATTGTTGAGCACGTGGCCCATGTGGAGCATTCCGGTGACGTTCGGCGGCGGAATGACGATGGAATACGCGGGCTTGGCGGACTTCGGATCGGCGGTGAAGCAACCTTGCTTCAGCCAGAAGTCATACCATTTATCTTCGACAGACTGCGGCTCATAGGCCTTTGGAATTTCGGTCATGGTTCAGATAGCCACAGAGACACAGAGCGCACAGAGGGAAAATTTAAAACTGCTTTCTCTGTGTTCTCTGTGGCAAAATTATTTTTCCAACAATGCAAACTCCATCGAGTCCACGAGCGCTTCCAGGCTGGCTTCGATGATATTTTCGCTCGCGCCTACGGTGCCCCATTCGCGCTTGCCATCGGTGGATTCAATGAGTACACGCGTCTTTGCCGCCGTGCCAGCCACGCCGTCGAGAATGCGCACCTTATAATCGGTGAGCGTGATCTTTTTGAGCTGCGGGAAAAATTTCGCGAGCGCCAGCCGCAGCGCGGCGTCGAGCGCGTTCACCGGTCCGTCGCCCTTGGCGTGCGCCTTCGCGCGACGTTTGCCCACGCGCACTTCCACGGTGGCGGCACAGACGGATTTCTTCGCATCGCGGCGCATGGAAACGTGATAGGTGTCCACCGTGAACGGTAGTTCGCGGTGCTTGAGCGCCTTGCTGATGAGCAGCGCCATCGAACCTTCGGCGGCCTCGTATTCGTAGCCGGCGTTCTCCAATTCCTTGATGCGATTTAGAATCGGTTTCAGCTCCGGCGTATCGTTCGTCAGCTTGAAGCCGAGCGAATGCGCTTTCATCACGATGTTGCTGCGCCCAGCCAGATCGCTGATGAGGATGTTGCGCGCGTTGCCAACAAGTTCGGGATTGATGTGCTCGTAGCTGGACGCCAGTTTTTGCACGGCGTTGACGTGCGTGCCGCCCTTGTGCGCGAACGCCGACGAACCGACCCACGGCAGCCGCGGGTTGTGGCGGATGTTCGCAACGTCATCAACGAACAGGGAAAGTTCCTTGAGCTTGAGCAGCGACTTCGCGGGCACGCAGGTTTTCTTCTGCTTGAAGTGCACCAGCGGGATGACGCTGATGAGATTGCAGTTGCCGGTGCGTTCGCCGTAGCCGTTCACCGTGCCTTGCACGTGGCAAGCGCCCGCATCGAGCGCGGCCAGCGCATTCGCCACGCCCACGCCGCTGTCGTCATGCGTGTGGATACCGATCTTGCAATTCAATTTGCTGATGGCGGTCTTGGTGATGGCGGCGATTTCGCCCGGCAGACAGCCACCGTTCGTGTCGCACAACACCACGAAATCCGCGCCGGCCTTTTCCGCCGCGCGCCAGGTGTCGAGCGCGTATTCAGCATTGAGTTTATAGCCGTCGAACGCGTGCTCGGCGTCATAGATAACAAACTTGCCGTGGTCTTTCAGAAATTTCACTGTGTCGGCGATCATCGCCAGATTTTCCTCCGGCGTGCAGCGCAGGACTTCCTTCACATGCAGCATGGAGGTTTTGCCGTAGATCGTCACGACCGGCGTGCCAGCCTCGATGAGCAGGCGCACCTGGTCGTCCAGTTCCACCGGCGTCGTTTTCTTGCGCGTGGAACCGAAGGCCGCGAGCCTGGCGTTCTTGAATTTCTTTTTCTTCGCCTGGGCAAAAAACTCGATGTCCTTGGGATTGCTGCCCGGCCAGCCGCCTTCAATGTAATGAACCCCGAAAGCATCGAGTTTCTCGGCGATGCGGAGCTTGTCCGCGACCGAGAAATTGATGCCTTCGCCCTGCGAGCCATCACGCAGGGTCGTGTCGTAGATTTCGACTTGGGGTTTCATAAAAAACGGATGCATACTATCTCTGAATCCGGCGGAACTGGCAAATCTGGAATTTGCGCTTTGGCGGAATGCGCTTAGGTTGGCCAAGTGGAAGAATTCGTCACCATCCAATGCCCGTTCTGCGGCCAGTCGTTCGACGTGGTGGTGGACACCAGTGTCCGGCATCAATCTTTCACGACGGACTGCGAGATCTGCTGCCGTCCGCTTGAAATTCGTGCGGAATGCAAGGCTGGCGAAATCGTCAGCGTAGAAGTCTCAGCGGACTGACTGGTTTATTTTTTTGAAAAAATCTTTAACCACGTCCGCCACGCGCTGGATTTGCGCATCGGTCAATTCCGGGAACATCGGCAGGCTCAACACCTCGCGGCTCGCCTTTTCCGCCACCGGAAAATCGCCCAGCTGGTAGCCCAGATGCGCGTAGGCCTTTTGCAAATGGAGCGGCATGGGATAATGCACCGCGTTGCCGATGCCATTCGCATCCAGATGTTTTTTCAACTCGTCGCGGCGCGAAGAACGCACAGTATAAAGATGCCACGCGCTTTCGTTGCCGAGCGTCACGGCCGGCAGTTGCAGCGGCGTGTCCGCCAGCAATTCCGCGTAGCGGGCGGCGATACGCTGGCGATCGCGCGTCCATTGGCCCAGATGCTTGAGCTTCACGCCGAGCACCGCACCCTGGATGCCTTCGAGCCGGTAATTATAGCCGACTTCGTCGTGATGATAGCGCACGGTGGAACCGTGTTCGCGAAGTGATTTCGCGCGGGCGGCGAGAGCCGCATCGTTCGTCACCAGCGCGCCGCCTTCGCCACAGGCGCCAAGATTTTTCGCCGGATAAAAACTGAAACAGGAAACCGCGCCAAACGTGCCGATGCTTTTGCCTTTGTATTTTGCACCATGCGCCTGCGCCGCGTCCTCGACGAACGGCAGGTTGTGTTTCTTGCAGATGGCAGCGACGGCATCCACGTCGAACGGCTGGCCGTAAAGGTGCACGGGCAAAACCGCCTTGGTGCGCGGCGTGATGGCTTTTTCGATTAGCTTCGGGTCGAGATTGAACGTCGTCTCGTCAATGTCCACATAGACGGGCTTCGCGCCACAGTAGGAAATCGCCCAGCTCGTGGCGATGAACGTGTAGGGCGTGGTGATGACCTCGTCGCCGGGGCCGACGTTGAGCAGACGCATGGCGACGTGCAGGGCGGAGGTGCCGCTGTTGAAACCAAGCGCATACCGCGCGTCGCAGAACGTGGCAAAACCTTTTTCAAATTGCGTCACATCGGGGCCGAGGCAGAAGGAACAGTTGTCGAGGGTGCGGGCGATGGCGGCATCAAGTTCAGCGCGCAACGGTTTCAACTGGGCGCGCAGGTCGAGGTAAGGGACTGGTTCAGACATCCGCCTAATTTATCTATGTCAACCGGTTTTGGAAATATCAAACGTCAATTCCGCTTGAATGTCGCGCTGGCAGCGGTAGCTTGCGCCAATGCGTTGGACAATTTTACTTCTTCCCGCTGCGCTCGGGCTGCTGGCGGGCTGCTCTTCCGTGAAAAACAATTGCGGCGGCACCGCCGCCGACCCGCTGCGCGAATTCCAGTCCCGCGCCGCGAAACATCATTCCGTCATCACACTACCGGAGTTTGAGACGATGCCGGAACAGGTCACGACGACGGCGGAAAAAACTATCGCCGAAGGCAATGCCGCGCTCGACCGCATCGGCAACGTGAAGCCAACCGAGGGGACCTTCGCCAACACGTTTGTCGCGCTGGACGATTTTTCGTTTCAAGTCGGACAGGCCAGCGGACGGCTGGGTTTGATTGAGCAGACCAGCACCAACGCCGCCGTGCGCGATGCCGCCACCGAGGCCATCAAGAAACTTTCCGCCTGGGCCGTCGGCGTGGATTACCGCGAGGATGTTTACCGCGCATTGAAAAGTTTTGCGGCCAAGAATCCAAAGCTGACCGGCGAGGACAAGAAACTTTACGACCAGACGCTGCGCGATTATCGCCGCGCCGGACTGGAGCTGCCGCCCGCCGCGCGCGACGAAGTGGAAAAATTGCGCAAAGAACTCACCGCGCTCGAAACCGATTTCCATAACAACGTCACCAAGGCGCAGCAGTCGCTGAAGTTCACCAAAACCGAACTGGCTGGCGTGCCGGACGATTTTCTCGGCCAGATCAAGACGGGTGAAGACGAATACACCGTCAAAGCCAACGTCACCTGGCACACGCTGAGCGTGATGGACAATTGCCGTGTCGAAGCTACTCGCAAAAAGTTTGCCGCCACCCGCGACAATCTGGCGCGTACCGCCAACCTGCCGTTGCTGGAAAAAATTCTCAGTCTGCGCGACCGCATCGCCAAAAAGCTGGGCTACGCGAACTACGCGGATCTGACCACGGAAGTGAAGATGACGAAGAACGCCGCCACCGCCATCAAGTTCCTTCAGGGTTTGAAGGCCGGCTTGCAACCGAAGTTCGCCGCCGAACTGGAACAGTTCCGGCAATTGAAAATCGCGCAGACCGGCGACACCAACGCGCAAATCAACATCTGGGACTGGCGCTATTTTTCCAATGAGCTGAAGAAACAGAAATACAATGTGGACGCCGAGCAATTGCGCGTTTATTTCCCGTTCCAGCGCGTGCTGGATGGGATGTTCACAATCTACCAGCGTATCTTCGGGCTTAAATTTGAGCGCCTGGAACCATCTTACAAATGGATCGGCGACCTCCAGCTTTACGCCGTCAGCGACGCGCGCACCGGCGAGCCGCTGGGATTGTTCTACCTCGACATGTTCCCGCGCGAAGGCAAATACAACCACTTCGCGCAATTCGGCATCATTGACGGCAAACGACTGCCGGACGGCAACTATCAGCGCCCGGTCTGCGCGCTCGTTTGTAATTTCCCGCCGCCGCAACCTGATAAACCGTCGCTTCTCTCGCACGATGAGGTCGAGACCGTCTTCCACGAATTCGGCCACGCTATGCACACCATCCTGACCCGCGCCAAATATGCCCGTTTCTCCGGCACCAGCGTGCCACGGGATTTCGTCGAGGCACCGTCGCAGATGCTGGAAAATTGGCCGTGGGACAAAGCGATCCTCGACACTTTCGCCGCCGACTACCGCGATCCGTCCAAAAAAATTCCGGCGAAAATCCTTGCCCAGCTAAAAACCGCGCGGCTCGCCACCGAAGGCACGCGCTATCGCCGGCAACTTTCCTTCGCGCTCATGGATCTGACGCTGCACACGCAAATCAACGCGGCGAACGCCACCAACACGCTTGCGCTCTCGAACCAGAAACTCGGCGAGGTATTTCTGCCAATGCTGCCGGACACGGCGTTCATCGCCTATTTCGGGCACATCATCGGCTACGGCGGCGGCTATTACGGCTACGCGTGGGCTGACGCGATCGCGGCGGACATGGATACAGTGTTTGAAAAATCGCGCGGCGGCCACCTCGATATAGCCACCGGCCTGAAACTGCGGAAGGAAATCTACGAAGTCGGCGACTCTCGGGACGTGAACGAATCCATCGAAAAGTTTCTGGGCCGCCCGCGTTCCATCGCGCCGTTCCTGAAGCAGATTGGGGTGGAATAACGCCGACCGGGCGTAAATCCGCAATTCGCTTTAACCGCTGCTGTGCCTGTGTCATCCTCCCGGCATGACGCGCACGGAAAAACTTCTGGCCGAACTCATTGCGCTGCCCAGCGTGAACCCCGCGTTTCTGCCGGCGCGCCATCCGCTCGCGGGCGAACAACGGGTGGCGGATTTTCTGGCGGCGACCGCCGCCCGCGCCGGACTGGAAGTGGAATTTAAAAAGGTTTTGCCCCGCCGCTCCAATATCATCGCACGGTTACGGCCGCTAAATAAAATCCGGCAAACCATCCTGCTCGCGCCGCACCTGGACACCGTCGGCGCGGAGGGAACGAAATTCATTCCCCAGCGAAAAAACGGCCGGCTCTACGGCCGCGGCGCATGCGACACGAAAGGCTCCGTCGCCGCCATGCTTGGCGCGTTGTGCGAACTGGCCGCCGCCAAATCGCGTCCGCTGGAAACGGAAATCGTCTTTGCCGGATTGATTGACGAAGAGAACGCGCAGGCCGGTTCCCGCGCACTGACAGCCAGCGGTTTCAAGGCGGACCTCGCCATCGTGGGCGAACCGACGAAGCTGCAAGTCGTCACGGCGCACAAGGGCAGCCTGTGGCTGCGGCTCGAAACCCACGGCTGTGCGGCGCACGGGGCGACGCCGCAGCTCGGCAAAAATGCGGTCCACGAGATGGCCCGGATTGTCGATGCGCTGGAGACGGATTACGCGGCGCAGTTGCGGCGGCGAAAACACAAGCTGCTTGGCTGCGGCACGGTGAACACGGGGAATATTTCCGGCGGCACACAGCCGAACATCGTGCCCGACCGCTGCGCGATTGAAATTGACCGGCGCACGCTGCCGGGAGAATCAGATGCTTCCGTCCGCCGCGAAATCACCGCGCTGCTGCGGGCCAAACAACTTTCCGCGAAACTTTCCTGTTCCAAGGGCGCACCGGCACTGCCGCTGGAAACGGATGCGAAGCTGCCGCTGGTGCGGCAATTTCTGGGCGCGGCAAAACAGAGCCGGCCGGTGGGCGTGGATTATTTTTGCGACGCGGCGGTGCTGGCGGCGGGCGGCATCCCGAGCGTGGTGTTCGGCCCCGGCGACATCGCGCAGGCGCACACGGCGGATGAGTGGATTTCGCTGGCGGAACTGGAGCGTGGGAAGGATTTGCTCGTCCGGTTTTTTAAGTCGCTACCGTGACCTTTCCGCTCGCCGGCATCCTGGATATTTTTCAAATTCGGGCGGCGGTTATAAACCTTGATGGCAATTCGCCAGTCCGCTTTCATGAACCCATGATTCAAGCCATGGATAGAAAAACCAGCCGCGCATCGTGTCGTGCTCGCTCTGCAGGCTTAATACCTGTTAGGCTACAAAGTATGCCGAGCGTCACAGCAAACATCCGAATTCGCCGATTTCGGCCTGCATCACCCGGCTGGGATATGGATTGTTTCCTCATTCCGAGCGACGAGCATTTCGGCTAGTTGGTTCACCACAATCCCAATCAAACACTGGATTTTAGGGGGAAAGATTGAGCCAGGTCTGTTTGCCTCTTTGTATGGCTTGCTAGGCAGCTTGATTCCTGAAGCTGATATTCCCAGAACGGAAATCAGAATGGTTATGGGCAGATTGAAAGACGAGCAGTGGTCATATTATCGTTTCGCAGCCCCTGAAAGATACCATCCGACAGTTCCAGAAGCGGAGATTTGGAGATTCGTAAACGCGGCTTTCAAGAAAAGACTCCAAGAAAGAGTAAAGATAGATGAAACGTGCCGATATGGAGATAGGCTGCAAATTTATTCCCGAAAATAAACCCGCCCCGCAATTTCTCGCGGGGCGGGTTGGTGTTTAAGGCTTTAGTTCACGCGCCGACGTTGGCGAGTTCCTCGTTCGTCTCCACGTTCACAATCTTGAACTGTTCAGCGTGCATGCCGGTGTCCGCCCGGAAGGACAGCTTGCCGAAGTAGCGTTTTTCCATCTCGATGAGATGCTTCTCGTCCTCGGTGCGGAGGCGTTCCAGCACGGTCGGATGCACGACGATGCGGAGCTGGAAGTCGTTCTCGTCGCGGGTGCGCTTCTTGAGAATTTCCTGCAGCTTGCGCTGGATTTCAACGCTCATGGTCACAGTGCTCTTCACTTTGCCGCGGCCTTTGCAATACGGGCAGTCATCATAGACGGCGGCACGCACGCTTTCGCTATGGCGCTGGCGGGTCATCTCCATCAGGCCAAGCTGGGAGATGGGCAGGATGTGAGTCTTGGCCTTGTCGCGGCGCAGACCGTCGCGCATGCGGTTGTGGACTTGCTGGCGGTCGCGGCCGCCCTTCATGTCGATGAAGTCGAGCACGATGAGCCCGCCCATGTTGCGCAGACGCAGCTGACGGCAGATTTCTTCCGCCGCTTCAAGGTTCACTTTGAGGATGAGGGCTTCCTGATCCTTGCCGCCTTTATGACGGCCGGTGTTCACGTCAATCGCCACCAGCGCCTCGGTTTCATCAATTACGACGTAGCCGCCGCTCTTCAGATGCACCTGACGCGAGAAGGTGTTTTCCAGCTGCTTGCTGACGTTGAAGCGGTCGAACACGGGCTGCGCCTCGGTGTAGAGCTTGATCTTGCTGGCGGAGCGCTTGGAGATCTTGGAAATCATCTCGCGCATGCGTTCGTAGGCCTTGGCATTATCCACCACGATGCGCTCGACGTCCTCGGTCAGGAAGTCGCGCACGGTGCGCTCGATGAGGTCCGGCTCCTGGAACACGCAGGTCGCCATCGGCTGCTTCTTGATGCGTTCCTGAATCTGGTTCCATTCCTCGATGAGAAAGGCGAGGTCGCGCACAAAGTAACGCAACTGCTGGCCTTCGCCGGCGGTGCGCATGATGACGCCCATGCCGTCCGGAATGGACAACTGGCGCAAGATTTTCTTGAGGCGCTTGCGCTCCTCGACATTTTCAATCTTGCGCGAAATGCCGGACTGGTCGGAGTTCGGCAGCAGCACGAGGAAGCGGCCGGGCAGCACGAGGTTGGTCGTGACGCGCGGGCCTTTGGTGCTGATGGGGCCTTTGGTGACCTGCACGATGATGTCCGAGCCGGGCGAATACAGGCGCGGGATGTCCTTCTGTGTGATCTTGGGGCGCTGCGGACGGCGACCCTGATTCTCACGCTCGACGATTTCCACGCCGGAGTCGAACTGGTTCGGCACGATGTCCCAATAATGCAGGAAGGCATTCTTCTCGAAGCCGATGTCCACGAACGCGGCCTTGAGGCCGTCTTCAAGATTACGCACCTTGCCCTTGAAGATGCTGCCGACGAGACGTTCCTCGGTGGTGCGCTCGATGTTGAATTCCTCCAGCTTGCCATCCTCGGTGACCGCGACGCGCGTTTCGAGCGTCTCGGCGTTGATGATGACTTCCTTGTGGATTTTCTTTTCCGGGCGGATGAGCCGCTGGACTTTCTTAACGATGTTGGACGCGGCGTCCTTGATGGTCTCAATCAAGCCCTTGGGCTGCTCGGGAATTTTCACCGGCTCGAATTTTTCCTCCGCGACCGGCGCGGCGGGAGTGGCTTCGTGCTTGTGGTCGTGCGGATGCGGATGGGTATGTTCCGCAGGCGCGGCGGCCTCTGGCTTGCCCTCCGGCGGCAAACCGGCGGCGACGTTTTCGGCGCGTTCGATTTCGTGCTGGTGGCGCTTTTCAAACAGGCGTTCCTGTCCGCCCTGCTCGGTGACCACGTCGGCGCGGGCTTCAACCGCTTCGCGGTCGGTTTTCTGGTGAGCGGGGTTCAAGCCGCCTTTGGGCTTGAAGCGCATTCCGCGGCGGCGCCGCGAGAAGTTATTGTTGCTCATGTTTATTATCCTCTTCGATGGATGTGTATGTTTTGCATAAAGCCCACGGCGATCAACGAGCACAGCACTGAAGACCCGCCATACGATAGCAGCGGCAGTGGCACACCCGTCACAGGCATGATGCGAATGTTCATTCCGATGTTTATGAATACGTGGCTGAAGATGAGCGTCACAACGCCCACCGCCACGAGCTTGCCCAGGCGGTCGCGCGCCTGGCCGGCGATTCTCAATCCGGTGAAGAGAACCACCCCATATAGCGTGAGCACAATCACGCTGCCAACGAATCCTTCCTCCTCGGCAATGACGGAGAAGATGAAGTCGTTGTGTGCCACTGCGCGCGGCAGATAGCCCAGAGCATTCTGGGTTCCCTGCCGCCAGCCTTTTCCGACGAGCCCACCGGAGCCCACGGAAATCAACGCCTGCCGCACGTTATATGCGTCGTCCAACTGTCGTTGACGCAGGCGTTGCAACTCCGCCGGAGTGGCGTTCGGCGGAGCGAAATTCGAATAATCCCGGCCAAAATAAATCAACAGCCGTTTGCGCTGATACTGTTCCATCGGCAACTGCCAGCGCGCCGGAGCGAATAAAACATCTGCGACAAACAGCGCAGCCAGCAGGCCCACGACACCCGCAAGCCGTAGCAAATATTTTCGCGGTGTGCCTGCAACCAGCATCATCACCAGACCTGTCGGCAGCAGCACCAGCGCCGAGCCCAGATCCGGTTCTTTCAAAATTAAGATAAACGGCCACAGCATCAGCCCCATGCCCTGCCAGAACACTTCCGCCCGTTTCAGTTCGTCTGGCGGCCGGCTCAAAAAGTTTGCGCCGGCCAGAATAAACGCCAGCTTGGCAAATTCACTCGGCTGGAACTGGAAAAATCCCAAATCAATCCATCGCCGCGCCCCAAACCGCATCGAGCCGACATGTGGAATCAGCACCGCGACAAGGCACAGGATCATCGCCCAATATGCGACGAACGACCACCGCGCCAGCGTGTGATAATCCACCAGACAAATCGCCATCACCGCGCCAATGCCCGCGATATACCAGAAAATCTGCCGCACCCACGCCTGCTGATACCACGAGAGCAACCCCGCCGAGTCGTTCGCCATCGTGGCGCTATACACAAACGCCGCCCCCAAAAACATCAAGCCCGCCAGCGCGGTGAGCTGGAGCAGGTCGAATTTTTCTCTGGGAATCGGTTGAAACATTTTAGTTCATCCCGGCCGCCAGCGTTTTGGTGGCGACGAAAGTTTGTTTCTGCAAAATTTTCTCGTAAATATCATGTGCAATCGGCGCACAGGTGCCGCCGCCGGACGAGCCGCCCTCCACCATCACCACCACGGCATATCGCGGACTTTCATACGGCGCAAACGATGCAAACCACGTCGTGTGATCCACCAGGCGGTTGTGCTCATCCATCACCTGCGCCGTGCCCGTCTTGCCGCAAATGCGCAACCCGGGGACTTTCGCCGCCTGGCCCGTGCCTTCGGCGTCCTCGGTTTCCGCGAGCATCGCGTTGTGCAAAATCCGCAGGTTTCGACCGCTCACGCCAATCCGGTCGCGCACCAAGCCCGCCGGAAAATTCGTCGCCACCACGCGCAGCAATGAATCCTGCGGTTCGATTCGCGAAACCAGCCGGGGCCAGTAAACCGTGCCGCCATTCGCAATCGTCGAATAGACGACCGCCATCTGCAGCGGCGTCACAGAAACCTCGCCTTGACCGATGCACAAATTCGCCGTGTCTCCGTCACTCCAGCCTTCACGGATGCGCTCAAACGACGGCAGATTTCCCGCCGTTTCCTGGCGGGTGGGCAGGCTGCCTTTCTCGCCGAGTTGGAATTTTTCCGCGAGTGCTATGATGCGATTCACCCCGGTTTGCAGGCCGGTCTGGATAAAATACGAATTGCTGGAGCGCACTATCGCCCGCTTGAAGTTGTATTCGCCCGGCGGCGCCGTATCGTCAATCTTGCGCCGGCCCACGTAAACGCACCCTCTTCCCGACCGCGATGGATCAGCCTGAACCTCGTAAAACTTTTCCGGATTCAGCCCCGCTTCCAAGGCGGCGAGGCCGATGATGACCTTAAAAATGGAACCGGGCGCGAAATTTTCCTGCGTCGCGCGGTTGATTTGCGGACGCAATTTTACATCCGTCAGCCGCGCACTGTCCGCCGCCGAAAATCCGGTGATGAAATTATTAGGATTCACCGCCGGCGACGAGGCAAGCACCAGCACGTCGCCATTGCGCACATCCATCACCACCACCGCCGCGCGGGCGTCTAGGCCCTGATGTTTCACCAGCGACGCTTCTGCCGCGCGTTGCAAATCCAGATCAATCGTCATCACGAGATTTTGTCCCGGCTCCGGCTGGCTCCAGATGTTTTCCGACTGGCGATAGCCAAGGTTGTTCACCAGCACGGACTCCGCGCCGGCGCGTCCGCGCAATTGTGCATCGAAACCCGCCTCCACGCCGACGACGCCGCGATAATCCGGCAGGCGATAGGAATAAAATGACTCCTCGCCTTCGTAGGAGTTGTCATCGCGCGTCAGGTAGCCGAGCAGATGCGTCGCCGTCAGGCCGAGCGGGTAGTTGCGCACCGACTGCAAATCCAAATCCGCACCCAGTCCGCCGGTAAAACTTTCCTGAAAGCGCGCAATCTGCGCCGGTGTAAGATTTTTCAACACTGTAAACGGCAGCGCCAGCCGCGTGGCGTAATGGCGCTTGAATTGCGCGGCATCGATGGCGAGCGGCTCGCCGATTTTCTGGCTGACCCCGGCCGCGACGGCATTGGCCATGCGGACGCGCGCCAACTCGCGCAGTTGCGTGAGGTATTCCGACTTGAAGGCAAATTGTTTCCGTTCCACCTTGGTCAGCGAACGATCCAGTCGTTTTTCCGCGGCGGCAATTTTCTGTTTCTGCGCGACGCGGGCGGATTTCAAAAGGGCGCCGTAAGCCACATCGAACTGGCGATGTAAATCGTCGAGGTAAAGACTCAGGTTGTAGCGCGGGCGGTTTTCGGCGAGCACGCGGCCTTCACGGTCGAGAATCTTGCCGCGCACCGCCGGTAGCCGGATGGTTCGATAGGCCTGCGTCGTCAGGTGCTCCTGATATTCGCGGGCGGAGACGACCTGCACCCACCAGAGGCCGGCGAGCAAAATGCAAAGCCCCGCCGCCAGCCCCACCGCGACGAGGCGGAGGTGCGGTTCGTTCTTTTTCAGTTCGTCAAAGACTAGCATCTCACTTCAAAATTCTGCCGTGCCGGATTTCGCGGTCGGAGCGGAAACTCACTTCCGTCCGCAGTTTATAACCGAGCGCACCGTTGCAGGCATCCATCAGCGCAAAGATGAACGGCGCGGCGATGGCGCCGCCGGCGGTCATCACGAGCCATTGCCAGAGCGTGCCCCAGCCGAGCAATGGTTCCGTGCTGCCGCTCAACAGCATCAGCAGCGTCAAGGCCGGAACGGCTGCGCTGGCCGCCGCCCCGAGGACGAATTGCGCGAACGGCAAGTCGCGCAGAATCAGATCGCGGCGCAGATAAATTGGAAAGCCGACGAGCATCAGCGGCAGAATCGAGATGCCGGGCGGATTGGCGGAAAAAGTATCGAGCCACAGGCCACCGAAAATCGCGAGGGCCGCAATCGTCGTCAGTCCGGCGTTGAGTGCGGCAAAAACCATGAGGGCCGGCAGCAAATCAATCTGCGCGCCGAGCCATGCGCGCGGGGCGGATAAAACCGTTTCGCCGAACACGGCGAGAAACGCCGCGGACAAAATCAGGATGGTTTGAAACGGATTCATGGAAACAGCACCCATACCTGTTCGAGCGAGCCGAGGTTGGCGTTGAGTTTCACCCGCCCTTCGGTGTAGAGGCCGAATTCCACAGAACGCGAGTCCACGACCTGGCCGATGGGAATACCTTTGGGAAACACGCCGCCGAGGCCGCTGGTGACGACGCTCTGACCAGGCTTCAGATTCGCGCTGCTGGCGAGGTAGGTTAGTTGCACGAGCGAGGTATCGAGCGGGCCGCTGGCGAGAACCACGCCCATGTCGCGCGCGGCGTTTTCCACGGTGGCGGAAACGCGGCAATTCGGGTCGCCGATGAGGACGATTTGCGAGCGGGTGAGACTGACAGAACTGACGCGGCCGACGAGGCCGGCAGCGGTAATGACGGGCAGATTTTCACGGAGACCGTCGCGGCTGCCGAGGTCGATCTGCACCGTGCGCCACCAGTTGGCCGGATCGCGCATGACTACGTTGGCGAGCTTGAGCTTCCACGGCGATTGTCGCTGCCAGTTGAACAGTGCGCGGAATTGGTCGTTCTCGCGGGCGATGGCGGCGCTTTGAACGGACTGGGAGCGGAGTTGCTGGTTTTCCCGGCGGAGATTGTCAATCTGCTTGAGCAATTCGCGGCGCGGCAGAACGGAATCGGCGAGGTTAGCGGGTAGCTGTTGGCCGGCGCTGGCGAGGCCGAACAGGGGCAGAAACCAGCTGCCGACGGCGAGTTTCAGGCGGTCAGTGGAGCGCGTAGGGAGGCTCAACAGGAGCACCACCACGATCACGACTGCGCCAAGCGCGAGATATTTTTTTTGTTTAAGCATCCGCTACGTCACGGCGTTGTCGCCGTGGTGCGGTGAACTCCCGGGAAGAATCAGTATTTGGCGTTGGTCGCGACGCGTTTCAGGAATTCAATTTCCTGCAACACTCGGCCCGTTCCCTCGGCGACGGCGCTCATCGGGTCGTCAGCGAGATGGACGGGCAGGCCGGTTTCGCCGGCCACGAGCCGGTCAATGCCGCGGATCAACGATCCGCCACCGGCCATGACCATGCCGCGATCCACAAGATCGGAGGCTAGTTCTGGAGGGCAGCGTTCAAGGGTGATGCGGATTGATTCGAGAATACTCGAAAGCGGTTCCTGCAAGGCTTCGCGGACTTCTTCGGAACGGATGGTCAGCGTCTTGGGCAGACCGGTGCCCAGGTCGCGGCCTTTGACGTCCATGGTCAATTCTTGTTCCAGCGGAAATGCGGAGCCGATGCGAATCTTGATTTCTTCAGCGGTGCGTTCACCTATCATCAGGTTGTAGGCGCGCTTCATGTGCGCGATGATCGTGCTGTCGAGTTCGTCCCCGCCCACCCGCAGGCTGCGGCTGAAGACGATACCGGCGAGGGAGATGATTGCGATTTCGCAAGTCCCGCCGCCGATGTCCACGATCATGTTGCCCGCCGGTTCATGCACTGGCAGACCAACGCCGATGGCGCTCGCCATCGGCTGCTCAATCAAATACACCTCACGCGCGCCGGCGTGGGTGGCGGAATCTTTCACGGCCCGTTTCTCAACCTCGGTGATGCCGGAGGGCACCGCGACCACGACGCGTGGGGCGATGAGTTTCCGGTGGTGCACCTTCTGGATGAAATGCCGCAGCATGGCCTCAGTGATCTCGAAGTCGGCAATCACGCCGTCTTTCATCGGGCGGATGGCCACGATGTTGCCGGGAGTTCTTCCCAACATTCTTTTGGCTTCGTCACCGACCGCCAGCACATTGGTTGTGCCGGCTTGGATGGCTACTACGGAAGGTTCGCGCAGGACGATTCCACGATCCCGCACATAGACGAGGGAATTTGCGGTCCCCAAATCTATTCCAATGTCATTGGAAAACAGGCTTTTGAATTGCTCGAGCATGAATGCGCCTAATCGGGCATAGTTAAAACCGCGCCCACTCAAAGGTCAAGCGGCAAAGCGACAGCCTTTTATGATTCGCCGGCAAAAATGAACGGAAGGTAAACAAAACCCGTAACGCTTGGCTTGCACAGTACGCATTGCCCTGCCATCATGCACAGGAAATTTAAGCCAAACACCTCCGTCCTTAAGCGGCCCTGCTTGGACATGGGGTGGAAAAGCTGAATACTAATAGCGTCAACTTACAAACAAGCCATCTATGAAATTCATCCACAAAGATTTCCTGCTGGGCACCAAAAGCGCGCGCCGGCTTTACCATGAATACGCCGCAGACGAGCCGATTTTTGATTATCACTGCCATCTGCCGCCGAAAGACGTTGCCGAAAACCGCCAGTTCAAAAACCTCTTTGAAATCTGGCTGGAAGGCGATCATTACAAGTGGCGGGCGATGCGCACCAATGGCGTCGCCGAAAAATTCGTCACCGGCAACGCCGCGCCGGAGGAGAAATTCAAAGCCTGGGCCAAAACGGTTCCGCATACGCTCCGCAACCCGCTGTATCATTGGACGCACCTCGAACTGAAACGGTATTTTGGCATCACGGATTTGCTGAGCGAGAAGACCGCCGCGAAAATTTGGAAGGAAGCCAACGCGCAGCTCGCCACCCCCGGTTTCACGACCCAGAGCCTGCTCAAAAAATTCAAAGTCAAGGTCGTCGGCACCACGGACGACCCGGTGGACAACCTGGAATATCACCGTGCGTTCGCCAACCAAGGTCATCCGACGCGGATGCTTCCCGCATTCCGCCCCGACAAGGCGCTGGCAGTGAATGCGCCCGCCGCTTTCAACAAGTGGGTGGAGCAATTGTCTGTGGCGGCGAATGTGGACATCAGCAGTTTCAGCGCGTTCATCAGCGCGCTGGAAAAACGGCATGAATATTTCCATTCGCAAGGCTGCCGGTTGTCTGACCACGGGCTGGAACATTGCTTTGCGGATTTTTGTTCCGAGAAAGATGCGGCGGGAATTTTTGACCGGGTGCGGAGCGGAAAAACGGTTTCGCCGCTGGAACATTCCCAGTTTGCGTCTTTCATGATGGTGTTTTTCGGCCATCTCGACGCCAAACGCGGCTGGACGAAACAGCTTCACCTCGGCGCCTTGCGCAATAACAACATCCGCCTGCTCACGCAGCTTGGGCCGGACACAGGCTTTGATTCCATCGGCGATTTTCCGCAGGCCAAGACGCTCTCCGCCTATCTGAACAAGCTGGATTCCGACAACCTGCTGCCCAAGACGGTCATCTACAATCTGAATCCGGCGGACAACTATGTTTTTGCCGCGATGATCGGGAATTTTCAGGACGGCACGATTCCCGGCAAAATCCAATACGGCTCCGGCTGGTGGTTTTTGGATCAGAAGGAAGGCATGGAAATGCAGATCAACGCCTTGTCCAACCTCGGCCTGCTCTCGCGCTTCATTGGCATGATCACCGACTCGCGCTCGTTCATGAGCTATCCGCGCCACGAGTATTTCCGGCGCACGCTGTGCAATCTCATCGGCAACGACATCCAGAACGGCCAGATTCCAGATGACGAAAAACTCGTTGGCCCGGTGATTCGCAATATTTGCTACCGCAACGCCGAAGCTTTCATGGCTTTTCCGTTGAGCACCAAGAAAAAATAATCTTCCGGACAAATTTAATTATAAAATAAAATCTCAATGGAAAAGCCAACCCGTCCCCTGACCAGCAACTTTCGCTGGGTCATCTGTGCCCTGCTTTTTTTCGCCACGACCGTCAATTATCTGGACCGGCAGGTCATCAGTTATCTGAAGGAGTATTTTTGCACACCGGCGGCACTGGGCGGCTTTGGCTGGTCGAACACGGACTTCTCCCACTTGACCGCGTTTTTCACTGGCTTTTACGCTGGCATGACGATTTTGGCCGGCTATGTCATTGACAAAATCGGCACCAAAATGGGTCTGGCGCTTTCCCTGATTGTCTGGTCGGTGTTCGGCATTCTCAACGCCTTCGTCGGGCGCGTGATTACCGCGCACTTGGTGGTGCGCAGCTTGTTCGGCATCGGTGAAGCGGGCAACTTCCCCGCCTCCATCAAGACCGTGGCGGAATGGTTCCCCAAACGCGAACGCGCCCTGGCCACCGGCATTTTCAACAGCGGCACCAATTTCGGCGCCATGATCGCCGCGTTGTTTGTTCCGTGGTGTCTGGTCTATTTTGGCAATGAAAAAGGCTGGAAGATGGCTTTTATTCTTACCGGCGCCGTTGGATTCATTTGGCTGATTTTCTGGTTCTGGCTCTACGACTCGCCGGCTAAAAGCAAATTTGTTTCCCAGGCCGAATACGACCTCATCCACAGTGACAAAGATGAAGCGCAGCCCGTTCAGAACGCACCCAAAAAGCGGGGCACGAATATCTTTTCTCTCGCCGGCCGCGTTCCCCGTTCCGCGTATTGGGGCATGACCATCATGATCCACATCCTGTGTGCGTTCATCTATTTCATCACTGCAAAAATCGTCGGCAAAGATGTGCTCTCCAATAAACCCGCGCTGATATTTTTTGCCGTGACGGTGGCGGTGGCGGCGGTAGCAAGCTTCGCGTTGCACGTCCGGCGCTGGCATGATCAGGGCAAACCCGGCTCGCTGGCCTTGATCTATCTCATCCCGGTGGCGATCGGCTTCGCCTCGGTGATTATTTTCGGATTTGAAAATCATATCTATCTGGTGGCCGTCGCTTTGGCGCTCGTCGCCATGATTGTTGCCGGTTTCAAAGAAGGCACCAGCGGGCCGGATAAATTCGGTAACATTGCCAACCCCGGCTTGCTGGGCCATCGCCAGACCTGGTCCTTTTTCCTCGGCAAACTGATGACGGATGGCGTCTGGTGGTTTTACCTGTTCTGGCTGCCCGACTATCTGGTGAAACAATTCCACATGAAAATCCAGGACACCATGTGGCCCACATTCATTGTTTACGGCGTCTCCATCGTTGGCAGCGTTTACGGCGGCAGCATTCCGATGACGCTGATGAAGCGCGGCATGCCGGTTTACAAAGCCCGCATGACGGCCATGTTCCTGATCGCAGTGTGCCCGCTCGTGGTGCTTTCCACCCAGTATTTTGGTGATGTCAGTCGTTTCGGCGACATGGCCAAGGTTTATGCCGTCGCGGTCATCTGCATCGGTGCCGCGGCGCATCAGGCCTGGTCGGCGAATCTGTTCACCACGGTTTCCGACATGTTTCCCAAAACCGCTGTCGGTTCCGTCACCGGCATCGGCGCGATGGGTGGAGGTCTGGGCGGCGTCATCGTGCAGCTGATCGCGGGCACGCTTACCGACAACTACAAGGCGACGCCTCAAACCGCCTACATGATTATGTTTGTGATCTGCGCCTTGAGCTATTTGATTGCCTGGGGCGGAATGAAGTTGCTCGTGCCGCGCCACAAGGTAATCACCGATTTATGATTCATTTTTTGCAGCAACAAAACCAAAATCCAAAAATTAATATTTGAATAAGAACATTATGGCAAATGGTCTAAACATCAAAAAAGAAGGCGCGCTCGATTTCCTGTCGCTTGGTGCGCTCGTCCATCGTCTCGACCCCGGCATCATCCCGTTCCGCAAGGCGTCGCACTGCGACATTCACGTCAGCGGCGGCGAATTCAATGTCTCCGCCAATCTCTCCGACTGCTTCCGTCTCAACACCGGCGTCGCGAGCGCCATGGTGGATTATCCCATTGGCGACCTCATCGCTGAACGCGTTCGCGCGATGGGTGTGAAGCCGTTCTACAAAAAATTCAAGCACGACGGCGTGCGCGGCCCGAACATGGCGACCGTCTATTCCGACCGCGGCCAGGGCGTCCGTGCGCCAGTGGTGTTTTACAACCGCAGCAACGAAGCCGCCGGCCAACTCAAATCCGGTGATATTAACTGGAAGGAAATTTTCGGCAGCGGGGTGCGCTGGTTCCACAGCGGTGGCATTTTTGCCGCTCTCTCGGAAACCACCGGCGAACTCATTATCGAAGCGATGAAGGAAGCGAAAAAGAGCGGTGCCATCACGTCGTTCGACCTGAACTACCGCCAGAAACTCTGGGACATCTGGGGTGGACAGGACAAGGCCGTCAGCGTGCTCGCGCGCATCGTCGAGCATGTGGACGTGCTCGTCGGCAATGAAGAAGATTTGCAGAAAGGCCTCGGCATCGAAGGTCAGGACGTGGAATCGAAGTCCAAGCTCGACCCCAGTGCGTTCTACGCCGTCATCGAGAAGGCCACGAAGAAATTCCCCAACGTCAAGGCCGTCGCGACGACCTTGCGCGAAGTCCATTCCACCAACCGCCACACCTGGGGCGCGGTGGCATGGGTCAACGGCAAAACCTACCAGTCGCCCATGTGCGAACTGGATGTTGTGGACCGTGTCGGCGGTGGGGATGGATACGCGGCGGGCTTTTTCTACGGCCTGCTTTCTGGCGCATCCGAACAGGAAGCCGTCAACCTCGGTTGGGCGCACGGTGCGTTGCTCACCACCTTCCCCGGTGACACAACTATGGCGACGGTCGAACAAGTTAAAGCATTTGCTAAAGGTGGTTCCGCTAGAATTCAACGATAGGATATATTTATGAAATTATTTGATCTCTCAAATGAAGTGGCCGTCGTCATTGGTGCGACGGGTGTGTTGGGCGGCGCATTGGCCGAAGGCCTTGCCGAAGCCGGCGCGAAAGTCGCCGTGCTCGGTCGCAACGAAGAACGCGGTCAGGCTCGCGTGAAAGCCATCGAAGCCAAAGGCGGCAAGGCGGCATTCTTTTCCTGCGATGCCTCGTCGCGCGACAGCCTTGCCGAGGCGCACAAAAAAATCGAAGCGCAGCTCGGCGCGCCCACGATTCTCGTCAACGCCGCTGGCGGCAATGATCCCAAAGTCACCGTCACGCCGGAAAACCCCTTTGAAAAAATCCCGCTCGAAGCTCTCAAAGCCAACTTCGACCTAAACCTCGTCGGTGGCGTGTTTCTGCCGTGCCAGGAATTCGGCCCGGGCATGGTCAAGCGCGGCAAAGGCAGCATCATAAACATCGCCAGCGTTTCCGCCCACCTGCCGCTCTCGCGTGTCGTGAGCTACTCTGCCGCCAAGGCAGCGGTGCTGAACCTCTCGCAATTCCTTGCGCGGGAATGGGCGACCAAGGGCGTGCGCGTGAACACCATCACGCCCGGCTTTTTCCCGGCGGAACAAAACCGCAAACTGCTGTTTAAAGATGACGGCTCGCCGAGCGACCGCACGAAGTCCATTTGGGCGCACACCCCGATGAACCGCTTCGGCGAATCCAGCGAACTGGTTGGCGCGTGTGTTTTTCTCGCCGCGCCCAAGGCTAGCTCGTTCGTCACCGGCACGGACATTCGTGTGGATGGCGGTTATCTTTCGCAGACCATTTGATTTAAAGCTCCACGGATTAAATACGAGCGATGACGGAGATTTCTCCGTCAAATCTGTGTTTAATCCGTTTTTCATTTATGGCATAACAACCCTATGAATTTAATCTCCCAACCTGCTTATCCTGGAAAACTCACCGACGGACAGGTCGCCGAAATCGTCGCGCAGGCGCTCCCCGCTGCCGATTATCAGGGAAAGAAAATTTTACTCATCGTCCCCGACCATACGCGCACTGCACCCGTCGGCTTGCTGTTCAAGGCGATATTCAACCAGATTGGCTCGCTCACGAAAGAGTTGGATGTGCTCGTCGCCCTCGGCACCCATCCACCGATGACCGAGGAAGCCATCTGCCACCGGTTGGAAATTTCCGTCGAACAACACCGGAACGAATTCAAAAAAGTCCGTTTTTTCAACCACGAGTGGGACAACCCCGCCGCGCTTCTGGAAATCGGCTCGCTCACGTCCGCCGACGTGAAGGAACTTACCGGCGGCTTGTTTGCCATGGATGTGCCGGTCGAAATTAACAAGCTCGTTTTCAATTACGACCAGGTCATCATCGTCGGACCGGTGTTCCCTCACGAAGTCGTCGGTTTTTCCGGCGGCAACAAGTATCTGTTCCCCGGCATCGGCGGACCGAAAATCCTAAACTTTTTCCATTGGCTCGGTGCGGTGGTCACCAACCCGATGATCATTGGCAACAAGTGGACGCCCGTTCGCAAAGTGGTGGATCGAGCCGGTGCGCTGGTGAAGATTAACAAGGCCTGTTTTGCCATGGTCGTGGCCCCGGATAAATCCCTCGTCAGCCTTTCCTTCGGCACTCCGGAAGCCGCGTGGGATGCCGCCAGTGAAATCTCCAAGCAGGTTCACATCGTTTATCAGGAGCGGCCGTTTCAAACCGTGCTCTCCAACATGCCGCCAATGTATGACGACCTCTGGGTCGCCGGCAAAGGCATGTATAAACTCGAGCCGGTTGTCGCCGACGGTGGCGAACTCATCATCTACGCGCCGCACGTCACCGAGATTTCCGTCACACACGGCAAAACCATCGAACGGATTGGCTATCACTGCCGCGATTATTTCCTCACCCAGTGGGACAAGTTCAAGCACGAACCATGGGGTATCCTCGCGCACAGCACCCATGTGCGCGGCATTGGCAAAATGGAAAACGGCATTGAGAAATGCCGCATTAGGGTCACGCTTGCCACCGGTATCCCGGAAGCCATCTGCAAGAAAATCAACCTCGGCTACCGCGACCCGAAGAGCATCAATCTGGAAAGTTTTGCCAACCGCGAAAACGAAGGTGTTTTGCTCGTGCGCAAAGCCGGGGAAATGCTTTACCACCTCAAACAACAGCCCAAGTGGGCCGGCGGAAAAAGCTGAACGGCCTTGGAGATTGCGCGGTTGCTGGTGAAGAAGTGGAGCCAATTGTCGGACTTGAACCGACGACCTGATCATTACGAATGACCTGCTCTACCAACTGAGCTAAATTGGCGCGAATACCTCAGCACGTTGCCAGTTAAACCGCCCATCGTCAAGGTGGGTTTTCCCGTCCCGACCCTTATTTCAAGGCTAATTTCACTTCCTGCCGCCGGAATTCCCGTTCGCATTTCTTGATTTCACCAGTCAGCAATTCCTCCGCGCACCAGCCGCGCGCCTGGGCGAACGTCGCCAGTTCAAACAGCTCCTTCGCCATCGCCGATTTGGTCAACTTGCTCAACTTGCTTTTCGATTTCTTGCCAATGGCCGGGTGGGTGTCGGCAAAGACCTTCCACGCCTTTTTCAAAAGCTTTTCCGCCCGCAGCAGCGCCGGTAGATGTTTCGGTATTCCGTCGAAGGCGGATTTGCGTTCCAGATGTGTGCCGTGCTTTTCGGCCTTCTTGATTTTTTCCCAATTCGCCCAGACTTCGTCCACGTCTTTGACTTTGGTTTTTCCAAAAACGTGCGGATGACGGCGGATTAATTTGTCCACGAGATGGCGGGTGACTTTTTCGAAATCAAACACACCGCGCTCATTCGCCAACTGGCAGTGAAAAACCACCTGCAGCAGCAAATCGCCCAGTTCCTCCGCCATCTCGACATCGTCGTGTGCCTCAATGGCGTCAATCAACTCATAGACCTCTTCAATGGCGTGCCGCCGAAGTGTCTGGTGTGACTGCTCACGGTCCCACGGGCAGCCCGTTGGCGAACGCAGTTTCGCCATGACCTTGAGCAAATCGTTTATCGCCGGAGTTTTTTTCATTGGGAAAACATCGAACATTCAACCTTCAACGCTCAGCATTGAAGGAAAGACCGAGGCACATCTGCGGAGCTTCCGCCTTGGACGTTGGAAGTTGAATGTTCCATGTTGAATGTTTCTTAATTCAAAGAATTACCAGATCATCCCGGTGCACGAGTTCCACGCGCGCGAGTTTCTTGGCGCGGATTTCCTCGCTGTTGAACCTCACGATGCCGCGCGCAAATTCCGTTCCGTCCAGATCGCAGATGCGCACCACGTCGTCCGCCGCAAAGTCGCCTTCGCAGCGCGCCACGCCTGGTGGTAGCAGGCTCTTGCCTTTTTCGCGCAGGGCCAGCTTTGCGCCGGCGTCAACAAACAGCGTGCCCTGGGGATGATGGAAAAACGCGATCCAGCGCTTGCGGCCTTGCAGCCGGTTTGGCTTGGCGATAAACAGCGTGCCGGTCTTTTCGCCGGCGAGAATTTTACCGAGAATCTTTTTGTCCTGGCCCGACGCGATGACTAGCGGGATACCGGAACGCACGGCGATTTTCGCTGCGTCAATTTTGGACTTCATGCCGCCCACGGCCGTTTCGCTCGTGGTGCCACCCGCCATGTCTTGGATGGTGGAATCAATCTTTTCGATGATGGAAAGCGTCTTGGCGTTTTTCTTGCCGAAATTTTCAATAACCCCGTCAACTGTGGTCAGAATCACCAGCAAATCCGCCGGCAGCAGCGAAGCGACGAGCGCAGAAAGCTTGTCGTTGTCGCCGAACTTGATTTCCGTGAACGACACCGCGTCGTTTTCGTTGATGATGGGCACCACGCCGCGCTGGAGCAGCGTGACCAGCGTGTTGCGGGCGTTGAGATGCCGCTCGTGATGCTCCAGATCTTCGTGCGTAAGTAGCACCTGCGCGACGACGAGACCGTGCGCCGCAAAAAGCTTTTCATACACCGCCATCAGCCGCGTCTGGCCGACCGCAGCGCAGGCCTGTTTTTCCGCCAGGTTGGTGGGGCGCGCAGCATAGCCAAGCGCACCCATGCCCGCGCCGACCGCGCCGCTGGTGACGAGGACGACTTCTTTGCCGTTTTTTTTAAGCGCGGCGACCTGCGCGACGATTTGCTCAAGCTGCGCGGGATCAATCAGCTTCCGGCTGTCGGTGAGGACGCCGGTGCCTAGTTTCACGACGATGCGGCTGGCGGATTTTAGCGAGGCGCGATGCACGCAGTAAAATTAAGAGAAAAGACGGCGGTGAAAAAGTTAAAACTCCTCACTTCAAGCCCGCCGGCACGATGAGTGAATTAAAGAAATCCCCGCCGCGCAAGGCGATCAGCACGGCCAAGCCGGCGAGATCGGCAGGGGTTTTCACGTTTTTGATTACGCAATTCTCGATGCCGATGGCTTGCGTGCGGTTATTGCGCTGGTCTTTCAGGTCAATAAATTTTGCCGTTCCGACCGACACGTTCAAAACCTCGATGCCCTTGAAATCGAGTCCGGTCTTTTTCTTGAATCCGGAAAGGTCTTTGCTCCTGGCGACAGATTCCTTCGTCGGCATCGCGAGGCCGAGTGAAAAGATATTCGTCCGGCCGGACTCGTTTTTCACAATGTCCAGTTCGCCTAGGTTGAAGCGCAGCAGCGTGATGTGGATCTGATTATTTACGAGGGCCGCGCGGTCGTATTCTACGTGGATTTCCGGGATGTCCAGAAATGGCGTGCCGCCGAAATCCGGTGGGTTGTAGATTTTCAAATTCTGGATGGTCACCACCGACTCAATCAGGCCGAGGTGAAACTTGCCGATCTCCGCCTCCATGCCGGTTTGCGAGCGGATGTTGTGCTGCACCACGACGCGCAGGATGGAATCCAGCGACAAAACCAAAACCACCGCCAGCACCACGGCCAGCAGCAGCAACCGGAACAGCCATTTGAAAACAAATTTCATGTCGTTGCCGCGCCCGTTGATCTCTTACAGCCGCACATCTTCCGGCCGGACTTCCAGACATTCATCTTGATCTTCCCAGATCACGGCGGCGTAGCTGTCGAGCAACTTGGGCGCAAGTTCGCGGCCGGCGCTGGCGAGAAGTTGTTCCGCCTGTTGCGCGGCGCTCTCGTAGGCGGCATCGTAATTGCCGCCGCGCTTGCGCTGGCGGTCGTCCCAGTGCGCCACGGCGTGGACAGGTTCGTAATTTTTCCCCCACGGTTCAAGAGCGGCGCGGAGTTCGGCTGGGATTTCATCAAACGGCACCAGGATTTCGTTGCAATGCTGGCAGATGAGACCTTCGGTGCAAACGTCACGCGTGAGCAGCGGCAGAAACGGCGCGCGGCAGCACGGCGATTCCGCGTAGGCGGCAGGCGGCGTGGCGAGCCGCTTGAACCAAATCTGTTTTTCATGTGCGATTTGCGCGCCCATCCGGTAGGCCCCGACGAGCGGATGCGACAGCCGCCATGCCCGACCCTCGAGCTGGCCAAGCGTCTGCGCCAGCCAGCGGGCGAGCGTGAGGTCGTCCCACGACTGGAAGGCGCGGCTGTATTCCTGCCAGAGCGAGTCAAGTGGCGAAGACGAAGGTTGAAAAGCCATTAGAATCAGAATGGCGCGGCGAAAGGTTTTTGTCGAGCAGCGGGAAAAGGTTTTTGAGACAAAAAACAGGAACCCATCTCTGGATTCCTGTCTTGAAAGTTTGTTTTATGAAACAACTTTAAATCACCGCCAATGGCCGCGTTCGGCATGCCAATGGCGCCCATCGTGCCAGGTGCGGCCACCCACCCAGACCGTAAAGCCCCGTGGCGGAAGACCCCAATAACCGGCCCGCCAGACCCACCCGCCAGCCCAGATCCATTCGCCGCGAATCCAGACATAACCCGGCCCGGGCGTAATCACGACGGTTTCCGCCGGCAGCGGCGGCGGGGCTTGCTGCACCACGACCGTGCTGGTGGTGGCGGTGTTGGCTCCCACTGAAGCCGGGGTATCAATCATGTAATTGACCACCTTGTTGGTCACGCCGGCATCGCGCAGATCAATGATGTCGGCCGCGCTCAAGTGGAAAATGGTGCGTGAATTGTGAATCTGATTGATGATCACGTCCTCGCTAATGCCGGCTTTGGCCAGCGCCTTGACGTCGGCAATGCTCAGCGGCGTGCCTTGGCCGATCCGGGCATACGTTTGCGGCGCCTGCGCCTTGAGGCGCGCCTCCTGTTCCCGGTCGGCGGCATTGCCGATCAATCCGCCCGCCACCGCACCGACTGCTGCGCCGATCAACGCATCCTGCCCGCCGTGATGGCGTCCGCCGATGGCCGCGCCGGTGAGCGCGCCAAACGCCCCGCCAATCAACGCGCCGGTTCCGGTGTTGTTTTGTGAGCCATCCGGGTTTACGCAGCCTGACAGCAAAACTGCCAGACTCGCGACCGATAAAACCAAGGTGTGTCTTTTCATATTCAAAATTTGTTGCCTGCCATTATAGCAGACAATGGATAGAACGCCCCAATTCAAAAAAAGTTGCGCGCCGGGCTTGCGCGGTGGGGCGAGCGTCCCCGCGAGCCGCTTTGATAATCCATGCACCCGCCAGATTCGGCTCGCCAGGAGTCTCTCCGGCCGGCTTCTTTTCGTGTGGTTTGTGTATTTCGTGGTTTATAAATCCCGATTTTTTGGCTTAATTATGCCGTGATTGCAAAACGTGTCATCCCGTGTCTCGACGTCCACGACGGTCAGGTCACGCGCGGCGTCCAGTTTGGCGTCGCTGAGAAGGGCGGCCTGAAAAACGTCGGCGACCCGGTGGAACTCGCCCTGCGCTACAACGAACAGGGCGCGGACGAAATGGTGTTCTTCGACATCACCGCCACCGCGCACGGTCGCGGCACGATGGTCGAGGTGATCGAGCGCGCGGCCGACCAATGCTTCATGCCCCTCACCGTTGGCGGCGGCATCAAGTCCGTGGATGACATGTTCACCATGCTGCGCGCCGGGGCGGACAAGATATCTATCAACTCCAGCGCCATCGCCAATCCCGAACTCATCCGGTCGGGTGCGGAAAAATTTGGCAGCCAGTGCATCGTCGTCTCCATTGACGCCAAGAATATTTCGCCGGATAAATGGGGCGTGTTCTCGCACGGCGGCCGCAAGGACACCGGCCTGGATGCCCTCGAATGGGCCAAGAAAGCCGTGGCGCTCGGCGCGGGCGAGATCGTGCTCAACTCCATTGATGCCGACGGCACCAAGCAAGGCTTCGATCTCGTCATCACCCGCCGCATCAGTGAATCCGTGGGCGTGCCCGTGGTGGCCAGCGGCGGCGCGGGCAGCTTGGAACACATGGCCGAAGTGCTGCTGGCAGGCCGGGCCGACGCCGTCCTCGCCGCGAGCATTTTCCATTTTGGCACCTACACCGTGGGCGATGTGAAACGGTTTTTGAAGGAAAAGAATATCCCAGTGCGCCTATGACGCGAAACCACCTCGACTCCAGTGCGATTGTATATATTTGAAATTACAGAATGCTTTTTTGAAGAATGATTATCGCAAAAATCAACCATGGACTCGGGAATCAATTATTCCAATATGCCACTGGACGAAGTTTGGCGCGGCAACTAGGCACCCGGTTGATTTTAGACACCTCTGCATATTCGTCATCCACTTTCCGGCAGTATAAACTTAACCATTTCAGAATTTCGCAGCCTATTCTTAATCCGCTTGCCCGGTTTGCGATCCGCAAATTACGGCGACCCGTGCTGGCCCCCATCCGTTTGCTCGCGCAGAACTGCGGTGTCATCCGCTTCATGAAGGATAAAGAGCGCGGTTTTGATAAAAACCTTTCCGGCTTGGGAAAGAATTTGCATCTGGAAGGATTCTGGCAAAGCGAGCGGTATTTTGCCGATTTGCGCGAGACGTTGCTGGCGGAATTGACGTTGCCCGCACCAACCCAGCCTGAGGCGGGACGAATGTGGGCGCGCATGAATGAGGAAATTTCCGTCTGTGTGCATATTCGGCGGGGCGATTATGTTACCACGAAACATGGCCAGACTCACTGGGCGACGTGTGGTCTGAAGTATTACGCCGCCGCCATGGCTTACCTCGAAGAAAGAGTTGTGGGTGCCAGATATTATTTTTTTTCTGATGACCCCGACTGGGTGCAAGCTAATTTCGCCCCTGCCGCCAACCGGGTATTCGTGACGAGTCGGATGGCTCGGAGCGATATTGAGGATTTCAGCCTGATGATGAACTGCCGGCATTTTATCATCGCCAATAGCACCTTCAGTTGGTGGGCGGCGTGGCTGGGAAAGCAGCCGGACAAACGCGTGATTGCTCCCAGATACTGGTATCGCTCCCAAAAATTCACGGACAAAGATTTGGTGCCAGATTCCTGGGTCCGGCTGTGATTTGCCCTGTCAGAATGCTTTTGGATTGGTCGGGGAGTCCGGCATTGCGTGCCGGTGGTGGCTGGCGGCGGCGTATTACTTAGTTCCACTCATTGATAAATGCGGACGTAATCAATCAGGAATTGTTGCGGGAGAACTGAATCATCAATCGGCCCGCCCCAACCGCCGCCAAGGGCGAAGTTGAGCAGCAGGTATTGCGGTGCGCGGAAGGGATTACCCGCGCCTTGATTCGCCTTGTCGGTGCGGACGGTGTGGTATTTCTGTTTGTCAAAATAGAAATCAATCTGCTCCGGCGTCCATTCAATCGCGTAGATGTGGTAGTCTGCCCAAGGCTGGTTCGCAACCACCTTGCCACCGTCGGATTTATGTTTGCCGTCCACAGAAAAATGAAGGGTGCCGAAAATATTTTTGGGTTCTTTGCCGATGAATTCCATGATGTCAATCTCACCGCAGCGCGGCCAGCCGACCTGGGTGATGTTCGTGCCCAGCATCCAGATGGCGGGCCAGACGCCCTTGCCATGCGGCAGCTTGGCGCGCACTTCGATCCGGCCGTATTGCCAGCTCGCCTTGTTCTTCGTGATGAGGCTGGCGGCGGTGTAATTCACCGGGGCATGGTTTGTGGGCGTGAACTGTTCCTTGCGGCATTCGATGACGAGGTGGCCGTTCTCCACGCGGGCATTCTCCTTGCGCTCCTTGGTGTAGTATTGGCTTTCGTGGTTGCGGACAAAACCGGTTTCGTAGCCCCATTTGGCCGGGTCGGGCAAACCTTGATAGTTGAATTCATCCGACCAGACGAGTTTCCGCTCAGCCGCCGCCACGCCGCTGGCGACCGCGATGAGGGTGATGAGGGTGAAAATGAATGTTCTCATAATTGATGACGATGACGCAGATGGCGGGTTGATGGTTGAAACAATTTTCTAAAATCATCCAAATCAAGCCGTCGCCAGATTGTCTTCCAAAACTTTGGATTTGCCCGGGGATGGTTCCGCTTCATCGGCTGCTGGTGCGCCATCCGTAAGTATTTTGATTGGTTCGTAAAAAGTGTTTCGCTGCACTGGCGTGCGGCCGACTTCGCGGATGGCTTTGATCATATCCTTCTCGGTCTGCAATTGCGGGGCCTGTCCGCCAGCCATGCGGAAGATGTGTTCCTCGATGATCGTCCCGTGCAGATCGTCCGCGCCGTAGCTCAATGCCACCTGTGCCAGCTTCATGCCTAGGCCCACCCAGTAGGCGGTGATGTGATCGAAGTTGTCGAGGTAGATGCGGCTCACGGCAATCGTTCGCAACGCGTCGAAGCCCGTGGGCGGCGTCTTCACCGGGATGTCGTTGTTTTCCGGTTGATACGGCAGCGGCACGAAACCGACAAAACCCTTCGTCTCGTCCTGCAACGCGCGCAATTGCCGCAGATGATCCACGCGGTCGGCGAGCGATTCGACGTGGCCGAACAACATCGTGCACGTGCTGCGTCCGCCCAGTTTGTGCCAGGTGCGGTGAACGTCCAGATATTCCCCGGCGGATTCCTTGCCCTTGGCGATGGCATCGCGGACTTCCTTCCGGAAAATTTCCGCGCCGCCACCGGTGAGCGATTCGAGTCCGGCGGCTTTCAATTCCATGAAGGTTTGCTCGACGGTTTTCTTGGCCATCCACGCGAGGTGCAGGATTTCAATCGCGGTGAAGCATTTCAATTGCAGCCGGCTATCAAGCGCCTTGAGCGCTTTGAGAAAATCCACGTAGTAACTGAATGGCAGCGACGGATGCAACCCGCCGACGATGTGCAATTCCGTAATGCCAAGCTTCAATGCCTCGCGAGCCTTTTCGACCATCTGCGGGATGGAAAGCTCGAATCCGTCCGCGTCGCGTTTCTTGCGTGCAAACGAGCAAAATTGGCAGCTGAGGATGCAGTAATTCGAGTAGTTGATGTAGCGGTTGATGATGAAGCTGGCGCGATTGCCGACTTTCTTCTGCCGCGCCAGATCGGCGATGGCGCCGAGCGCGTTCAGATCTTTGGTTTCAAACAATCGCAGCGCATCCGCCTCGGAAATGCGCTCGCCGGCGGCGACCTTGTCGTAGAGGTCGCGCAGTTCGCTGCGTTGGACGAAGAAATTCATAAAGCCAGTTTCATTCAGTGCTGGCTAGGCCTGTACCCCCTGTAGCGTGACCCGGAAATTTACTTTCCCACTCCTTACGCTTCTTATCCTGTGCAATCAAATCCTCCACCTTCTTGCTGGTTATTAAATCAAACATCAACGACTCCGGCAGCTTCTCGCCACAACGACCACAAATTGAATGACGCCGACTGTAAATCACCGAACCGCACTTTGGGCATTTGAGTTGCAATTCCATTGCGGATATTAAGGCAGTTTTTCCCCAATAACGCAAACACTCAGGGTCTTGAACGGCGTTGCAGGACAGATTCAAACCCGCAAATTTTGCGCCGGTTGAATTTCGACGGCACAGCTGCCCAAATTCTGGAGGGCGTGTCTAATAATCACGGGCTGGGGAAACTGCGGAAAAATCGTTATCGGAAGGCGACGACGCACGGCGGGAACTTTTCTGACGCGTGGAGGAACACGCACGCCAGCCAATGGAGTCGTCGCCATCCGCAAAGTCAGTGCGGCAAATACATTCTCCACCTGGGAGGGTGCTGATATTTGGTATTTTTTGGCCACGAGACCATACTCGCAACTCGCGTGCCAGAAATCTTATCTCCGCCCCAGTCGCGCCAGCAGTTTGCCGTGGATGCCGTCGAAACCGCCATTGCTGAAGACACAAATTACATCGCCGCCCTGCGCGTGCTGCGCGAGATGTGCCACGATGGCGTTGGCGTCCGGCAGATACGCGGCTTCCTTGCCGGAAGCCTTGATGTCCGCCATCAATTTTTCGGGATTCAAGCGCTCGTCGTCGGTAATTTGCTCCAGCCGTGCCACTTCGGAAACGACCACGGCGTTGGCGTCGGCAAACGAAGCCGCCAGTTCGTTCTGAAACACATTCCGGCGCGTCGTGTTGCTGCGCGGCTCGAACACTGCCCAAATCTTTTCCTTCGCATACCGCAGCCGTAGGGCCTTGAGCGTCTCGCGGATTGCCGTCGGGTGATGGCCGAAATCGTCAATCACCGTCACGCCACCGGCGATGCCCCTTACTTCCATCCGCCGTTTGATGCCCTTGAAGGTGTCGAACGCCGACTGAATTTGCTTGTTCGAGAGGCCGCAATGTTTTGCCGCACCGATAACGGCGAGCGCGTTCCTCACGTTCAACTCGCCAACCATGTTCAGATGAAACTTGAAGCTGGGAATCTCAAACGTCGTCGCCGTTGGACCAAAGCGCAGGTTGAAACCCTGCACGGCGTTGCCGTCGGCGAGGCCGAAGCGCTTCACCGGACAATGCGTGACGTTGAGCAGATCCTTGAGGTTCGCATCATCGCCGTTGCCGAGCAACAGACCGTTGCGCGGCACGAGGCGGATGAAATGACTGAAGGTTTTCTTCACCGCGTCGAGATTGTCGAAGATGTCGGCGTGGTCGAATTCCAGGTTGTTGACGATGGCGATCTCCGGCTGATAATGGATGAACTTGCTGCGCTTGTCGAAAAACGCGGTGTCGTATTCGTCGCCCTCGATAATGAACCATTCACTGTCCGTGAAGCGCGCGCCCTGTGAAAAATTGTTCGGGATACCGCCGATGAGATAGCTCGGGTTCAGTCTATTATGCTCGAACACCCACGTCAGCAGGGAGGTCGTGGTGGTCTTGCCGTGCGTGCCGGCGACGACGAGCGAACGTTTGCCGCGGATGAAAAACTCCGCCAGCAGCGCCGCCAGCGAACAATACCTCAGCTTGTGGTCGAGCACATATTCCGCCTCCGGATTGCCGCGGGAAATGGCGTTGCCGATGACAACGAGGTCCGGCTTGTGGGCGAGATTTCGCTCATCGTAGCCGTTCATCACGGGGATTTTTTTGGCGGCGAGGAATGACACCATCGGCTCATAGACATTCTGGTCGGAACCGGTGACGGCAAAACCTTTGTCCAGCATCGCGGCCGCGGCGGCCGCCATCGCCGTGCCGCCGATGCCGGTGAAATGAACAGATTTGATCTCGGATGAAAACATGGGCGGGAAATTTAACCACCCAGACGCCAAGGCACAAAGGTTTTTGGATGAATCCTTGCCGAAAAACGGCTCGCCTCATTGGGCGTTGGCGACTAGATTGAGGCGGTCAACGGCCGGGATTCTTGAAATTCAGGCCGCGATTCATTTCATGCTCAAAGCCGTTAAAACCAAAGCCAGCCGCAAAACCGGCAAGTCCTTCGCCATCGTCGCCTCGACCTACAACCTCCGCTATGTGGATGCCATGCTGCGGGCGGCGAAAGCCGAAATTCTCCGCGCCGGCGGCAAGGTTCAAATTATTCGCGTGCCCGGTGCTTATGAAATTCCCGTTGTCGCCGCGCGGCTGGCTTCCAACTCAAAACTCAAAACTCAAAACTCAAAACTTTCCGCCATCATCTGTCTCGGCGTGATTTTGCGCGGCGCAACGACCCACGCGCAGCACATCGGCGAGGCGGTGAGCAATGCGCTGGTGCAGATCCAAATTGATCATGAGGTGCCGGTGATTCACGAGGTGCTGCTACTGGAAAACGAACAGCAGGCAAAGGAGCGATGCCTGAGCAAGACGCACAATCGGGGAACCGAGGCGGCACAGACCGCGCTGGAAATGGCTTGGGTCATGGCGGCTTTGTGACCGGCCGCAATCGGCTTGCGAGCATTCCCCGCAG
>CAIOIC010000018.1 GCA_903858275.1 uncultured Verrucomicrobia subdivision 3 bacterium
ATCCGGTGAAAAGCATCGGCTGCAACCCGATCGAGGCCGCCGAGAAAATCCGCGTGCCGATGATCATCATTGATGCTGAGAATGAGGAATTGATGGACCGCCACCAGAACGGCGAGCGGGTGGCGGAGATTCTGAAATCGCGCAGCGTGCCGGTAGCGTATCACGTCCTCAAGGGCATCACGCACTACGGCATCTACCGCGAGGGGTTCGAGGAAGCGACGCGCCTCGAACTGGAATGGTTCACCCAGCATTTGAAGAAGCCCGCCGTGGAGAAGGATTTACCCGTCGCACCGCGAAAATGAGAACGCACTGCGTCCTTGCCATCCTTGCTATGGCGGCTACTGGCGCCACGCCAAGCGTCAGAGCGGATGAGGCGTTGCCGACGTGGGTGACACCTGCAATCCGCGCTCCCCGAATTGAGTTCCGCACGTTTGACAGCGCGGCGGCGAAGACGAAGGTTAGTTATCACATCTATACACCGGAGATTTACAATACGGAACCGGAGCGACGGTTTCCGGTGCTGTATTGGCTGCATGGCAGCGGCGGCGGACTCGCGGGGATTACGCCGGTGGTGGCGTATTTTGATGCGGCGATTCGCGCGGGGAAAATCCCGCCGATGCTGGTGGTATTTCCGAACGGGATGGCGTCGAGCATGTGGTGCGACTCGAAGGACGGTTCGGTGCCCATGGAGACCGTTGTCATCAAGGAATTGCTGCCGCACATTGATGTCGCGTTTCGCACCATCGCCACCCGTGAGGGGCGTATCATGGAAGGTTTCAGCATGGGTGGCTACGGCGCGGCTCGGTTGGGGTTCAAGTATCCGCACCTCTTCGGCGCGGTGTCTATTTTCGCGGGTGGTCCGCTGGATTTGGATTTTGCGGGGCCGCGGGCTACTGGGAATCCCGCCGAACGCGAGCGCATCTTGCAGGGCACTTTTGGTGGCGATCTCGATTACTACCGGTCGCAGAATCCCATCACGGTTGTGGAGCGGCAGGCCGATGCGGTGCGGGGCAAAATGCGCGTGCGCATGGCTGTCGGAGTGCGCGACAACACGGGGCCGCTCAACCGTGCTTACTCCGAGCATCTCAAGAAGCTGAACATCGCGCACACTTTCACCATCGTGCCCGGCGTGGGCCATGAGACGCTCGCACTGCTCAAAGGGTTGGGTGAGGCGAACTGGGAATTCTACCGCTCCGTGTTCGGTCATGCTGAGGACGCGCAAGTGTTGTCAGCGGGAGACCACCGACAGACGATCAGCATTGGCGGGCGTCAGCGAAGTTTCCTGTTGCATGTGCCGCCCAGTGCCACGGCCGACCAACGGTTGCCGCTGGTCATCATGCTCCATGGCGGTGGCGGCACCGCGGAAAATGCGGTGAAGGAAACGGGATGGTCCGCCAAGGCAGATGCGGCGGGCTTCCTGGTCGCCTATCCCAATGCCACGCCAGCCGATTCCTCCAAACCCGCCAAGTTCCGCGGCAACTCGCAAACTTGGAACGACGCCTCGGGACGGTTCCCGAAAGAAGGCGGCGCGCCGGACGACGTTGCTTTCATTGGCGCGATGATTGATGACATCGCCGCGCACACCGCGTTGGACAGAAAACGCGTCTTCGTCACCGGATTCTCGAACGGCGCTTCGATGGCGTTTGCTGTCGGCGCGGGACTCTCCGAGCGCATCGCCGCGATTGCGCCCGTGGCCGGTGCGTGCTGGCTCAACGACTTGAAACTGAAGCGCAGCGTGTCCCTGTGTTACGTCACCGGTACCGCCGACCCGTTGAACCCAATCAAGGGCGGTCCGGTGAAACTGGCCATTGGCGGTGGCGGTCTGGGTGGAAAGGACAAGCCGCCGGTGCAGGATTCCGTTCTCAAGTGGGTCCAAGCCGTGAACGCCCCGGTCAAGCCGGCGGAAGACCGCGAGGCGCATGGCGTGCGCACGCGGCACTACGGTCCGGGCAGCGACGGCGCGGAGGTCGTCTTCATCACCATCGAAAGCCAGGGCCACGTCTGGCCCGGCGGCAAGAGCCTCCTGCCCGAGTTCATGGTGGGCAAGGCCACGGACAAATTGAAGGCGGTGGACGTGATCTGGGAATTCTTTGAAAAACATCCGCTCCCGCCAACTCCCGCCAACTCCCGCCAACTCCAGGGAGAACCAATGAAACCGACCCGATGAGTATCTCTTCAAATTTTCCGATGTGGTCGAGGGCTAGCGTTCATTTTCGATCTTTGACACCAATTGCGACGGCACGGGGATATGCCTTTACAAAGGGGAAAAGGATTTACAAGTCGCCCGCTTCAATCTCAAATGGATTACATCACCATGAAACTCACGCTCGCACTCATCATCGCGTTGTTGGTCGCATCGCTGGCTGCATCGCGTGCCGCCGAAACGCAAGTGCTTAAACCGACATCGGTTCGCCCTAACATCCTGTTTCTATTCGCCGATGACCAACGTGCGGATACTATCGCAGCGCTCGGCAATCCGGTCATTCAGACGCCGAACCTTGACCGTCTCGTGCAGCGCGGATTGGCGTTCAACCGCGCCTATATGCAGGGGGGGATGAATGCGGCGACCTGCACGCCTTCGCGCGCCATGCTGCTCTCGGGGCAAAACTTGTTTCACATTGATGAAAATCTCCAGCGAGTTGAAACGTGGCCTGCCGCCTTTGCCCGTGCGGGCTACACGACTTTTATGAGCGGGAAGTGGCACAATGGTCGCGCTTCCATCGGCCGGTCGTTTCCCGCTGCGCGGGCGGTTTTTCTGGGCGGCATGGCCGACCCCATGACCGCCTCACTGTGTGATGTGGTGGATGGGAAAGTTGTGAACCATCGAAAGACCGGCAAGCATGCCTGTGAGGTTTTCGCCGATGAGGCAATTCGCTTTATCCAGGCCCCGCATGACGGCACTTTTTTCGCCTATGTGCCGTTTGACGCGCCGCATGATCCGCACATCGTGCCGGCGGGTTTTCCGGTCCATTACGCCCCTGATAAAATACCGCTGCCGCTAAACTTTTTGCCGGAGCATCCATGGGACAACGGCGAGATGACGGTGCGCGACGAGTTGCTGTTGCCGAAGCCGCGTCCGCCGGAAAAGGTGCGGGCGATGATTGCGGAATATTACCGCTACATTTCCTATCTTGATTCACAGATTGGCCGCGTGCTTGATGCGCTTGAGGCTTCCCCGTATGCCACGAACACCATCGTCGTCTTTAGCGCGGATAGCGGGGTTGCGCGTGGTAGTCATGGTCTGATCGGCAAGCAGAATAACTATGAGCACTCTCTTCGGGTGCCGCTGATTATCGCCGGGCCGGGCATACCCGCCGGCCAGCGGACCGAGGCGATGTGTTATCTCTTTGATGTTTTGCCGACGCTGGGAAAACGCTGCGGCGTCGCCTCACCCAACCAGGGCGATGGTTTTGATTTTGGCACCACGCTCGCCACTCCGGCCCAACCCGCGCGTAATCAATTGCTGTTTGCCTACAAGAACGTCCAGCGTGGTTTTACCGATGGCCGTTGGAAATTGATTTGCTACCCGCAGGTTGGCAAGACGCAGTTGTTCGATTTAAAAACGGATCCGTTGGAAACAACAAACTTGGCGGAAAAACCTGAGTTTGTGGCGAAGGTGGCTGAGTTGAGGGCTATGCTTAAAGCGGAAAGGCAGCGTTCCGGTGACGTCGCGCTTTTGCCAATCAATCCAAACAAACCATGAAATATCGTCTTCTTACTTTCGCCGTGCTTCTGGCAACCCTGATTTTGCTGCCCGCCGCCGACACACCAAAGCCAGCGGCGGCAGCGGAAGTCAAAGTTCGCCATCTTACAGCAAAGGAAGTGTTCAATCACCAGCAGCTGGTGATTTTTCAGGACGATTTCGAGTCCGGGCAGTTTGGCAAATGGCGGTTCTCGGAAAACAATGACTACGAGATTCTTCACGAAAACCCCGTACGGATTAAAATCGTGGATGCGCCCGGTTTGAGTGCGGGACGTCATGCCGTGCGGTTTACGGTGCGTCGCGCGCCGAACTCGTTTCGTTCGGAAATCGCTCTGCCTCATGAGCCGGGTTTTCAAGAGCGCTGGTATGGTGAGCGCATCTTTGTTCCGGAAGACTGGATATTTGATACCAACCGGGGTGTGGACATCGTCATGCAATGGCACGCCATTCCGGGCAATTGGCGGGCCACGTTTCCTAACCTGGAAATCTCCATCGGAAACACCAACTGGTTCATCCGGCAAAGTTATGGCACTGCCCAGACCAACCCGACCCGCACGCAAAAGATATTGGACGATCCCGTGCGGCCGGGTTCCTGGGTTTCGTGGGTGATTCACGCCAAATGGTCGGCGGGTGATGATGGCCTTTTGCAAATCTGGAAGGATGGGAAACGGGTGGTGGATAGAAAGGGAACCAACGTCTATGCGACGATTGGGGTGGAATACACGCCTTATCTCAAAACCGGCATCTATCATCCGGAATGGAATTTAAAAACCCCTGAAAAACAAAAGGCTTTCGACAATGAAAACCCCATCGCGACCAACAAGGTTATCTACGCAACGGACATAAAAATTGGGAGCGAGCGCGCCAAGTTCGAGGATGTTGCGCCCAAGCCTTGATGTGGTTGGTGCGCGGTTATGGGATGGGTTGCTGCGATGGAGTTAAATGGGTAGGATACAAACCATCAACCCTTAAAGCAGTTTTTATCCAATTACCACGCAATGAAATCTATCTGCCGCTTTATAACGCATTCAATTTTCGCCCTTGGAATGGCGGCACCACTGGCAGCGGCTGAATCGAAGCAGCGCCTTTCCACCGGCTGGGAGCATTATCAGGGTTCGCTCGGCAGCACGTGGGAGATTTGGCGCGGTGACAAGGCGAGCGACAATGTCATTTGGGCGCCAGTCACGCTGCCGCATTGTTTCAACGGTCGCGATGCGGTGGATCCGGAGGCGCGCTATTACCAGGGTCCGGGCTGGTATCGAACCAGGCTGAAGGTGGCAAATCCATTTCCCAACGGTCGCACGCTGTTACACTTTGATGGCGCGGGTCAGAAGTCGCAGGTGTTTGTTTACACGGAGAAGGTCGGTGAGCATCTCGGCGGCTACGACGAATGGACGGTTGATATCACCGATGCGGCCGCAAAGGCGCTGAAGAATGAGGCGTTCAAGGGCGAGGTGCCGATTGCGGTGTTGTGCGACAATTCGCGCGATGCCGAAAGCATTCCGTCCGACCTCAGCGACTTTAATCGCTACGGCGGGATGTATCGGCATGTGAGCCTCGTGTATGTGCCGGCGGTTTCAGTGGAGCGTGTGCATGTGGAACCGGTGCTGGTCGGTGACCGGGCGTCGGTGAAAGTTCGGGCGCGGCTCTACCACCCGATGGCGCTCAAAGAGGAAGTGGAACTCGCGCTCGAAGTCCTCGATCCGCAGGGAAAAGTCATCCACACCGCAGCGCAGAAACTCAAGCCGTGGTCAGGCGAGAAGGAAATCAATGTGTTTGAAATTCCGAAGCCCGCGCTGTGGTCGCCGAAGTCGCCGGCGCTCTACCGCATCAACGTCACGATCAAATCAAAGCACGGCGAGCAGACGGTGTCGGAGCGATTCGGCGTGCGCTCGGTTGAGTGGGTCGAGCATGGGCCCTTCAAATTGAATGGCGAGCGGTTGCTGCTGCGCGGCACGCATTACCACGAGGATCACGCGGGCGTGGCGGCGGCGGTGCCGGACGATGTTGTTCGCAAGACGCTGGCGCTGATCAAGGAGATGGGCGCGAATTTCGTGCGGCTCGGCCATTACCAGCAAGCACCGCTGGTGCTGGATTTGTGTGACGAACTCGGGCTGCTCGTGTGGGAGGAAGTGCCGTGGTGCCGAGGTGGTGTCGGCGGTGAGCGCTTCAAACAGCAAGCGCGCGATATGCAGCGTGCGATGATTGATCAGCATTACAATCACGCTTCGGTCATCCTCTGGGGCCTCGGCAATGAAAATGACTGGCCGGGCGACTTCGAGGTTTTCGATAAGGAAAAAATCCGCGCTTTCATGACCGAGTTAAACGATCTTTCGCACCAGCTCGATCCGTCGCGCAAAACCTGCATCCGGCGTTGTGATTTCTGCAAGGACATCGTGGATGTGTATTCGCCGAGCATCTGGGCGGGTTGGTATTCGGGCCGTTACACCGAGTATCGCGCGGCGTCGGAGAAGGCGCTGAAGGAAACAAAACATTTTTTCCACGCCGAATGGGGCGGGGACAGTCATGCGCGGCGTTACTCCGAGGAGCCGGAGAAGATGGTCGAGAAAGTTGAGACTGGCAAAGGCACGGCGGAGAAGGGCAAAGCTTACAAACTCAGCGGCGGCAAGGTGCGGATGTCAAAGGACGGCGATTGGTCGGAGAGTTACATGGTGAATCTGTTCGACTGGCATCTGAAGGAGCAGGAGCAGATGGACTGGCTAACCGGCAGTGCCGCGTGGATTTTTAAGGACTTCGCCACGCCACTGCGCCCGGAGAATCCCGTGCCGCGCGTGAACCAGAAGGGCGTCGTCGAACGCGATGGCACGCCGAAAGAGGGCTATTACGTTTTCCAAAGTTATTGGGCTGATAAGCCGATGGCGCACATCTATGGCCACAACTGGCCGGTGCGCTTGGGCGCGGAGAGCGAGCTAAAGGAAGTGCGCGTTTATTCAAACTGCGGCGAGGCGGAGTTGTTCGTGAACGGCCGGTCCGCCGGCGTAAAGAAACGCGATGCAAAGGATTTTCCCGCGGCGGGACTGCGCTGGAACGTGAAACTGAACGAGGGCAAAAACACATTGCGCACTGTGGCGAAGCGTGATGGTGTCGTAGTCACCGATGAAATCAACGTGGAATACCAAACTGCGAAATGGGCCGAGCCTTCGAAGCTCACGCTAAGCGAAGTCGCGCAGACAAATGGCATTGCCACGCTGGAGGTGCGCGTGTTTGACCGCAGCGGCGTCGCCTGTCTCGACGCGGCGATTATTGTGCGCTTTGGCCTCGCCGGGGATGGTCGGTTGCTCGACAACCTTGGCACCTCGACCGGTTCGCGGGTTGTGCAGCTTTATAATGGTCGCGCACAAATCAGCGTGTCACTCACCGGCAGCAAGGTGAACATCAGTGTGTCGTCGGACGGCATAAAAACGGTTTTCAGATATGTCACGAATACGACGGCGACGGTCACAAGCGAATCGCCTAAGACCAAGTTGGCTTCTAGCAAGACCTCAGGCTCAAGAAAGCCGACGCTCGATGTGGTAGCGATTGATCGGGCGCGGATTTTGAAGGCTGCCGCTGCCGCAATGAAACAAAAACCGGTGACCATCACCGCATTTCCGGCAAAGCTTAGCGAAGGTGGGCTGAATGATTTCTACTCGAATGGCGACTACTGGTGGCCTGATTCTTCAAAGCCGAACGGCTTGCCCTACATCCGGCGTGATGGTGAGACAAACCCTGATAACTTCATCGCGCACCGCATGGCCGTAAAGACGCTTCGTGATTCCGTTGCCGCGCTCGCCGCCGCTTACAAAATTTCTGGTGATGAGTGCTACGTCGCGAAGGCCGCTGAATTGCTCCGGGTTTTCTTTCTCGACGCGAAGACGCGGATGAATCCCAACCTCAACTTCGCACAGGCGGTTCCTGGCGTTTCGCCTGGGCGCGGCATTGGCATCATTGACACGCTGCACATTATTGAGATTCCCGCCGCTGTGAAGGTGATGGAGAAATCTAAAGCGTTTCCGGCTGAACTCACGACTGGTCTGCGGCAGTGGTTCCGCGAGCTTGCCGAGTGGATGGTCACGAGTAAGAACGGCAAGGAAGAGGCCGCCGCGAAGAACAATCACTCGGTCGCTTTTTATTTGCAGCTTGCCGTGTTCGCCGACTTCATCGGCGACGATGCGAAACTTGGCGCCTGCCGCAAGCAGTTCAAAGAAGTCTTTATTGAGAAGCAGATGGCGCTCGACGGCGGCTTTCCCCAGGAACTCGGGCGGACGAAGCCCTATGGCTACTCGATTTTTCAGCTCGATAACATGACCATGCTCTGCCAGGTGCTCTCCACCGAGGCAGACAATCTCTGGACTTTTGAAACGCCCGACGGTCGCGGCATCCGCCAGGCGGTTGCGTTTCTTTATCCTTTTCTTGCGGACAAATCGAAGTGGACGCTCAAGCCCGATTTGCAGGCGTGGGAAGGCTGGCCTGCGCGCCAACCGCATCTCCTCTTTGCCGGTCTCGCGTTTGGCGAACCAAAGTATCTTGACCTCTGGCAAAAGCTGCCCGCCGACCCGACCAATCCCGAAGTGCAGCGCAACATCGGCATCACGCAGCCGCTGCTATGGCTTAAGTAGAATCTAAACGCATGCCGATTTTCGGTTGATTATGATAACAATAATATGAAAACAGCGCGAAACCTCATTGCCGTTGCCGCCCTTTTGCTGGTGCCGTTGACAGGTTTTTCTGCCGGGGAGAAAACTGCTCCGGCGGGCAAACCTAACATCATCTTCATTCTCACCGATGATCTCGGTTGGACGGATCTCGGGTGTTTCGGGAGCAAGTTCTATGAGACCCCGAACCTTGATCGGCTTGCCTCGCAGGGCATGAGGTTCACCGACGCTTATTCGTCCTGCACCGTCTGTTCGCCGTCGCGCGCCAGCCTTCTGACCGGCCAGTATCCGGCCCGGTTGCACCTCACGGATTGGATTTCAGGACACATCCGGCCCAAGGCAAAACTGCGCGTGCCCGATTGGACGCAGTATCTGCCATTGGAAACAATGAATATTGCCAAGGCGCTCAAGTCGGCCGGTTATATAAGTGCGAGCATTGGCAAATGGCATTTGGGCGAGGAAACCTATTACCCGGATAAACAAGGTTTTGATCTCAATATAGCCGGCACCCATAAAGGACAACCATTGTCGTATTTCGCTCCTTACCAAATTGAGACCTTGCCGGAAGATCCGGATGGTCAGCCGTATCTCACGGACCGGCTGACGGCGGAGGCGCTGAAATTCATTGAGAAAAACAAGGGCCGGCCATTCTTTCTTTATCTGCCGCACTTTGCCGTGCATACGCCGCTCATGGCCAAACCGGACGTGATTAAAAAATATCAAAAGAAAGCGGACCCGCAGTCGCTGCAAAATAATCCGGTATACGCCGCTATGGTTGAGAGTGTGGATGACAGTGTGGGGGCAATTCTGCGCAAGCTGGATGAGTTGAAGCTGGCCGATAACACAATCGTTATCTTCACTTCTGACAATGGCGGATTGCTTGGGAGCGGCAAGAAACGCATCACTTCGAATAACCCATTGCGCGCTGGCAAAGGTTCGGCCTACGAAGGCGGGGTGCGCGTTCCGCTCATCATCAAATGGCCCGGCGTCACCAAGTCCGGCAGCGTCAGCGTTGTGCCGGTGATTGGCGCCGATTATTACCCGACGATGCTGGGCATGGCCAGCGCGGCCAATGATGCGCGCCATGTCGTTGACGGTGAGAGTATGGAGCCATTGTTGCGCCAGACCGGCGCGCTGAAGCGCGAAGCCATCTATTGGCATTACCCTCACTACCATCCCGGCGGCGCGAACTGTTATGGCGCAATCCGGGATGGGGATTTCCGCTTGATTGAATTTTATGAGGACAATCACGTGGAGCTTTACAATCTAAAGAATGACATCGGCGAGCAGCAAGATCTCGCCGAAAAGTTGCCGGACAAAGCCGCTGCGTTACGTCAGAAATTACACGATTGGCGTCAGCGGGTTGGCGCTCAGATGCCGACACCAAATCCAAATTATGATCCGCAAAACCCGGATTGAGAAAGCCGACTAGGCATTTGCCATTTTGGTTGAACCGAAAGATATGAATCGTGGCGGAAAGTTTAGTCGTGATTTTTTTATTAAACTAGAAAGAATAAGAAGATGCATCCCATCCAAAATCTGATTGCTGTTGCTGCAATACTATTGCTGTCGAGTTCAGTTAACGCTCCGGCAGGTCCGGACTCGTCCCAACCGGGTAAGTTGCAAACCTCCAGTCTGGTTATTAAGCTGGAGCCGAACGAAAAAATCTGGTCTGGCGTCATCACGGATGGCCATAAAATGCCTTATGCTTCGGGATCCCGGTTTGATTTTTATGCCGATAATCAGGGCAACCAGACGCAGCCCTTGCTGCTGGGCAATCAGGGCTTGTGGGTCTGGAGCGAAGAACCCTATGCGTTTGAGGTCGCGGCCGACAAAATCATCATCACCAAAGCCAGAGGCGTGGTGAAACACGGTCGGATTGGCAACAGTCTGGCCGAAGCGAGCAAGTTTGGTTCGTCTGAGTTTTTCCCGCCTTCCGGCCGGACGCCCGACGAATTGTTGTTTGCCAAGCCGCAATACAACACCTGGATCGAACTCACCTACAATCAGAACCAGGCGGACGTCTTGAAATACGCTCGCGCCATACTTGCCAACGGATTTCCGCCCGGGGTGCTGATGATTGACGATACCTGGCAGGAGAATTACGGCGTTTGGAATTTTCATCCGGGCCGCTTTCCCGATCCCAAGCAGATGATGGATGAACTGCACCAGATGGGATTCAAAGTGATGGTTTGGATGTGTCCGTTTGTCAGCGCCGACCAGTCCCGATTGGTGCATCGGCTCTTGAAAGACAAATGTTTCCTGATGCAGAAAAAGAGTGAGCAGACCACTTGGGCAACCGCAACCGATCCCGCGATGATCAAGTGGTGGAATGGATATTCGGCGGTGCTGGATTTCAGCAACCCGAAGGCGGTTCGCTGGTTTAACGAACAAATGGACCGGCTGGTGAAAGATTATGGCGTGGACGGTTTCAAACTGGATGCCGGGGACATGCAATATTATCCGGCGGATGCGTTAAGCCAGCAGTCGGTTTCGCCCAACCGCCAATGCGAGTTGTATGCGCAGTTTGGCCTGCGCTTCCCGCTTAACGAATACCGCGCCTGCTGGAAAATGGCGGGGCAGCCGCTGGCTCAGCGGCTTCGTGACAAAAATCACAACTGGGAGGACGTGCAAAAGCTGATTCCAGGCATGCTCGCCGAAGGATTGGTTGGCTACACGTTCTCCTGTCCGGATATGATCGGCGGTGGCGAATACGACAGCTTTCAGGATTTAAAGAGGTTCGATCAGGATCTGGTGGTCCGTTCCGCGCAGATTCACGCCTTGATGCCCATGATGCAATTCTCCGTCGCGCCTTGGCGGGTTTTGGACGCCGGACATTTGGCGGCGGTGAAAAAGGCCGTGAAAATCCGGGAGCAATTTACCCCGGAGATTCTCGCCTTGGTCCGCAAATCAGCCAAAACCGGCGAGCCGATTGTTAAATCGCTGGAATACGCTTTTCCTCATCAGGGTTACGAGCAAATCAAGGACGAGTTTATGCTGGGGGATTCCATTCTGGTCGCTCCGCTTGACCGGAAGGGGAGCACACGTCAGTTGGTGTTGCCGAAGGGAAAATGGCTGAGCGACGATGGAAAAACCATGACTGGCGGCGCAACCTATTCGCTGGAAGTGCCGATTGATCGGATTCCCTACTTCCGCTTGGTTAAGTGAAAGGTTTGATTAAAGTTTTGTCCGCCGGAAAACTTTTCCCATCTCCACCTGATCGGTCGGTTTTATAAGGATTTCATCAATGTTTACATGAGGTGGGCGGCTGGCGACCCAGACGATGGTCTCGGCGATATCTTCGGCGGTCAGTGGATTCATGCCGGCATAGACATCGGCGGCTTTCCGCTTGTCGCCTTTGAAACGAACGATTGAAAATTCCGTTTCCGCCAGCCCCGGGTCAATGGTGCCCACCCTAATGCCGGTGCCGAAAAGTTCGTGCCGCAGCACGCGAGTGATTTGCAGTTCGCTCGCCTTGGCGGCGCAGTAAGCGGAGGCCCCCGCGTAAGCGGTGCGTCCGGCGATGGAGCCGATATTGATGATGCTCGCGCCGGCGTCGCGCGGCAGCAGGGGCAGGGCAGTGCGGGTCACGCGGAGCAGCCCCAGAACATTGGTTTGCAGCATCGTCTCCCAGTCTGCGTCTTTTCCGTTGGCCACAGTATCAAGTCCGTGTGCGCCCCCGGCGTTGTTGACCAAAACCTGCAGCGGCTGGGATTTTAATTTGGTCTTTGCCCAGTGGATGAAACTATCGACGGATGCCGTCTGGCTTACGTCCAGCTTGTGAAATTCGGCGTCGGCTGCCCCGGTTGTCTTGGCATCGGCAGCGACTTTTTTCAACCGGTCCACGCGCCGGGCGCCCAACAGAAGCTTGGCACCGGCGGCGGCGAAGGCTTGTGCCGTTGCCGCGCCGAAACCGCTGGAGGCCCCGGTGATGAGCACCCATTTGTTTTTTAGTGAGTTGTGGCGGGAATTTTTCATGTGAAAGGCGAAGGATGGTGGAGCCTAGGGGATTCGAACCCCTGACCTTCTCATTGCGAACGAGACGCTCTACCAACTGAGCTAAGACCCCATCCACCAAATTATCAAGCACTTACGTAGGTTTTTGCAAATGCCGGTTTTCGTTGACACCCCCATTTGTCACCCCCTAGACTTTTACATGGCAATCAACCAGAAAAGCACAAGGCAGAATTTAGACAAAATACCAGGTTTTCCCTGTCTTTACAGGCATTCGGTCAACGGCATTTATTATGCGATAAAAAAGTTTGGTGGCAAGCGCAAAGAACACAGCCTGGATACCACCGATCGCAAAACCGCCGAACGAAAGCTCAAGGAATGGATCAACAACCAAGATAAAATTGATGCTGATGCAGCGAAGCTCACATTGGGAGAATTGATCCAGAAGTTTGAAGATGCCAACGCCGGCAAGTCCGAGAAGACAAAGGCCACCAACACCTCCATTATCAATGTCCTCAAAGAGACCTGGAAGCACGGAATGACGAAACCGGTCTCGGAGCTCAAGCCTTCGCACTTGAACGACTGGCTGGCCCAACACGAGGGGAGGCTTAAGAATACTTCGTACAATCGCTACTGCGGCTTTCTCAAGCAGTTGTTTGAGATCGCTGTGTCCGACCGGGTGATTGCCGAGTCCCCGTTTGAGGAGGTGACAACTCCTTGGAAAAAACCGCAAAAGCCAATCCGCAATGTGCCTACGCAGGAACAATTCGAGCAGCTTGTTGCCGACATTCGGGCTCAGAAATATAATGACGACGCTGAGGAAACCGCAGATTTTGTCGAGTTCTTGGGAAGCGCCGGACTCGGTCAGGCGGAAGCTGGAAATTTGACCTGGGGCGATGTTGACTTCAGCCGGAAGCGGTTAGCGGTTCGGCGGCAAAAAACCCAAGCGGTTTTTTATGTCCCAATTTATCCCCAACTGGGAACACTTTTGGAGAGGCGGTTGAAGGGGGCGAAAGAGAAGCCGACCCCGACCACGAAGGTGTTCAAAATCAAAGATGCAAAAAAAGGGCTGGAGGCGGCTTGCTTACGCTTGAAGTTGAAGCATTTCACCCAGCGGAACATCCGCCAGGTGCTAATCCGAAAACTCTGGAAAGCCGGTGTCGATTACAAGCTCATTTCAAAATGGCAGGGGCATCAGGACGGCGGAAAGCTGATTCTAGATACTTACACTGAGGTCTTTGGAGACGACGATGCTAATTACGAAAACCAGCAATTAAAAAAACTCTTGCCCCAACAACCGACCGAATCAAATAATCCAAAACAGTAGCAGCACAGAATTATAAATGCCTTGTACGGCCATCTGCGAAACGAACACAGTCAAGCAATGGCAGCGAAGGTTAAGTTTTAACCTCATGAACCTCTCATCCAGACGACAAGCAACTTGAGGCTGCTGAGAGCTGGCTTGAATGGGGTCACGATCTTTAAGCGAACAAGGAATTGGAAATGTATTTAGAAAGGCATTCACATGATCCGCAGCAAGTATATCATTTTTGATGATGGCGATAAAGGCCTGCCAGTTGTGTTCAGCCCGCTGCTGCAACATAACCAAGTGGCCGCCGGTAAACCGGTAATCTCTGCAGGCTATTGCGACGTTCGTGTAAAGATTGAAGGGGATGAAAAAACTACCGAATGGGATGTTTGGGGTAAATCCACTTCGCTTCGTAAATCATGCCGTCCGGTTGAAGACAAAGAAATCTTAAACCAATACCTCAGATACGATTGCTTATGAACCAACATAAATTGCCGTTTGCCACCAAACAGCCAAATATAATCAATAGCCTAGCGCAGCATGCAATCTGAGCTCTCGTTAAGGTTTCATCTTGCTTGAATTCCCAAATAGGCGTGGACATGACAAGCCCAATCGCCAATCTCCATGCGTTCTTCGCCGAGTTGTCGTCTCCAAGTGGTGTTTTCGCCGGCTTTGGCCATGGCGCGGGAAAGGATATTTGTGGCATCAATCAAGGCGTTGTGGGCAGCAGTCCTTGATGGATCCAAAGCCTTGCGTTCGTGGATGGCCAACAAACGCCAGTCCGTCCGTATCCGGGCGTAGCGGATGGCGCACAAGACCACGTCGTGCTTCAATTGTGACTCCTTGGTTTTTATGGCCTCAAAAATAGTGGTGGCGTCGTCGTAGTTCATAGGTTGGTTTTGTGGACAAAGGCCAAATACGCTACTGGGTGGTGGACGGTTTTAATGGCCGGCAGTTCAAAGCGCTTCTGCAATCCCGATAAATAAACCGTAGATCGATTCAACACGACGGCCATTTCTGCCAGCGATTGCATACGATTGAAGAATGCATTTGTCGGAACTCAACTTCAAGCTGCTGAAAAATATATTTTAGGTTGGACAGCCATTGTCCTACCCCCTCTCGTAATCTAAAGGCGTATGAAACTAAAAAATCTGATTCCATTGCGCTATCGAACTAAAATCATTCAGCAATTCGGCCAAGCAAAACTCGTCAAACTTCCCAATGGCCAACACGAGCTTTTGGGCGGAACCGATGCTGACAGGATCGCAGCTTTTGAATGGGCGTCGTTGTTCGCTCATGAAATTGTGTTCTCGCATTTCCATCGCCAAGAACCGAAGCACAGATTCCTTCAATTTCCTCGGTTCCAGCCTGTGTGAACAATTTGGCATGGACGGAGGTGGAAGAGAGCGTACCCCCAGCGTCATAGATGGCGTCGGCGTTGCAATCGACAGCCAAGGCCTAGGGCAAACAAAAAATGCTCCCCCAAATTCAATTGCTATCCACGTAAAAGCTAATTAAGGTCAGCTGATTTCACAAGATAATGCACGGCTCAGAGATTATCATTGATCCGTGGGAAAAGGCGCTCCCGGGGCGAATGCGGACACTGCTGCTGACTTCACCCATTCACCGCATGGAGAGTTCCAAAGTCCACCGGATGGGCGAACTGCGCAATCAGGATCTGCGCATGCTGGCGTTGCGCGTCTTGGACGCCACAATTGAACGCATGGGTTTAGGCCATGGCGCGTCGCGCTCGGCGATTTTGGATGAAGTGGTTCCCCTGGTGCGGCAGTCAGACGAAACCCTCGCGCTTGAGGATGCCCGGGCGATTGTGGAGCTGGTGATTGAAGGTTTACTGAACGACTCAGAGAGGAGACAGAAGTTTAAGGAAATATATTCCGCAGTGGAAAGCGGTGGTGTCATCCGGCGGACATTTAGTTTCAATCTGCTGCAGGAAGTCTCACCGGACGGGAATTACTATTTGCAAGTTACCAATGAAGGCATCCACCTATATACGGGCATGCTTGGCTACAACATTGAGGATGCACAAGTAGCCTCTGAAATAGTTTTGCAATACCAAATCAGTCGTGGGCGACTCGATGATGCCGTTCAAACCGCCAAAGAAGCAGAAATAAGGAGTCTTCAATTCGAAGTTAAAATTCAGGGGCTGTTGAATGCGGCCAAACGAGACATCCATCAGGTGGATTGGGTCAAGGACGCGATGAAGGCGATCGAGGACGCGCGCGAGCATATTTCGCAACGACTTAGCGTTGAAAAACAGATCGTCCAAGCCATTGAAGACAAGTATGTATCGGCCGAGGTGGGCGAGTATCAGCAATTGACCGCGCTCAACAAGCAGGTTTCCCGCTGCATGTCGCGACACATGGATTTGCACAACTTGCTGATTTCCGTCAATCCGGAATTCCTGAAAGAACAACTTCAGCAAGGTTTCAAGGTCCACGGATTTAGCCCCCTGCCAGATCTGGACAAAGAAGTATTCCAGCCAGCCATGCTATTTACCGTGGGCCAACTGAGTCCGGTTGCGCGAGAAATCTATCAAGCTTACGCGCTGCCAAAACCGCCGCACTTGCTCAGCCTGGAACTCATCATTGAAAAACTGACGGCGCCTTTCCGAGAGGATAAACCCGCCGTGGCGGACACAGAAACGCCGGAACTGCTGGAGATCGACACTGACCAAGGTCCGTTTAGCAAGGCGGACGAGGAATACCTCAAATTGTTGCAGCTGGAAGCAAACGGTATGGTCAGGCTTTCGCAGATGATCGAGCTAGCCCAGCAATCCAACATGCCACTATCGACGCAGCGACTGTTGGTCTTGGATGCCCTGCGCAATTATGGCGCCGACGATGGCGAAGCCAATTACAACGTTGAACTGGCCGGCGAAAAATTGCAAAACCAGCATTTTTCAGGCGACGACCTGATTTTGGAGTTTAACCATGAGTGAAGAATTAGCCAGCATGTCACAGGACGCAGGGGAGCTGTTGCGTTACGCCATGGACCCGCATGAAACGCCGTATCAGAACAAGCGGTATTCAGCATTGCTGAACCAGTTGTACACCAGCCCCAACTTCAAGCTAATTTTCGAAAACATCGCCCTCGGCCTGGAAATTCAGATTCTGGCTTACTCGCCACACGGCGTTTTTCTGGCCGGCCGGGAGCGCAGTCCGTTTGCCTTCCGGATGGAGGATTACCGCACCAGCATGAAAGCGGAGGAACGCGTGGTGCACGGCGTGTTTTTGCTGGCCATTGCGGCCTATTGCTTCCCCAACATTGAGGTGCTGGATCAGGACGACGAAATCCTGCGCCCGCGCATGTCCGTCGACCAAGTGGTGACCTTTGTGCATGACATGTGCAAGGTCTGCAAAACCAACAATCCGGTCGACCCGGAACATGGCGGGGCCGAAATTCAATTGGCCTGGCAGATCATTTCCGGGTTGCCGGAGTCGGCGCTCACTGCGGGTGGCAAGCTATCTCTGCAATCTCTGGCTGGAATTGCCCGCTATGCCCTGGACTTTCTAGTCGAAAATGGGTTGATGCGGTTCATCAGTGATGACAACCGCGGTACCTATCAACCCTCCCCAAGTTATCGCATCCAGGTCCGTCAATTGGCCGGCAACCAGACCTTGAAACTGATTCAACTTCTGGCGCAGCAGGATTTGTCCAAGGAAATACAAAATGCCTAAGTTAACCCGTATCTATACCAGCGGCATCGGGACCAAGGTGGCCCGTTTTTCTCCTCTGACCGTCGATTTCCGCAACGGCCAGAATCAACCCGATGATACCATTGTCTGGCTGCGTAACGGGGGCGGCAAAACCTGCTGGCTGGCGCTGGTGTATTCAATCTTCAAGCCGCGTAGCCAACACTTCCTGCTCAAGAAAGCCAAGGGCCGTGATTCCTCAATCATGGATTTTATTCAAGCCAATGACCTAGCCTTTGTCATCACGGAGTGGGATATTTCCGGAGACCAGATACGACTGGGAAATGAGCCGATTGAACCCCGAAATTTAAGAATCGTCGGGCAGGTAATGGCGTGGCGTAACGGACAAAAATCAGACGACCGAGGCAAACTAAAACATCAGGCTTTTTCGTTTCGGTGCAGCGAAAAATTCAACTTGGAGACGATGCCCATCATGGGGCACAGTCCGAATCCAGCAAAAACGTTTGAAGATTTTACGGACTGGCTGAACAACATTGACGGACGCAATGAACCGGTCATCAACCCGGGCCACGACGATTGGGAGCAACATTTGACTGACATCGGACTGGATCCGGCACTGATCCAATTCCAGATCACCATGAATCAGCGGGAGGGCGATATCGACCAGTATTTCAAGGATTTCTGCAACACTTCCGAAAAGTTCACCCATGAATTTTTAAAAATGGCCTTCGACACCAACAAGGCCGAGAAGGTGTCACACAACATCATAGCCTGGAAAAGCAAACTGCAGCACCAAGGTCCATTAGAGCATGAGAACACCTTTATTGGCAGCTTCCTGGGCGCGTTGGAACCTTTTCTCCAAGAAGTTGGGGCCATGCAAACTCATCAGCAAACGTTGGACACCGCCCGCACCAAAGCCCGGGGAGCACAGAGTGCGATGGTCACCAGCCTGTTAGCCTTGAACAACGAGCGCGAGCATGAAAAGGCTGCGGAGCAAAACGCAGGAACTCGCGCGCAAACCGCTTTGAACGAAGGTCAAGTATTGCAGAAAAACATCTACTATTTCCAACTTCGTTACGATTATCTGGCAGCAACGGCCGCGGCCGACGCCCTCGCACAAGCCGACAGCAAGCTGGCCGTGGCCACGGAGTATGTCAAGTCGTGTCGGGCTGCCGTAACGATGTCGGAGCTGAGTGATTTGCGCAACCGGGAACGGGCCTTGCAGCGGGAATTGCGGTCCGCCAATGACCAAGTTCAACCAGTCCGAGAAGACCTGTTGCGTCGCGGGGCGCTTTACCGAGAAATTCTCCGGCTGCAAATCCTGCAGCACAATCAGCGGCTGGCGGATATCAAACATCAACAGGAGCAGTTAAGGACCAAGGAAACGCTGCTGCACACGGAATTGCAGGACACGCAACAAAAGATCGGTCGGGCCGAGGCACAACAACAGCAGTTTCAAGAAAAGGTCAACGATCGAGATTCCACATTTCGTTCGCTCTTAAATAACAGCATCATCGAGGAAGGAGAAACCGCCAGCACTGCGCGCGACCGACTGGAGGAGGCGAACCGGGTTAGCAACGCTGAGATCGTGCGGCTCAAGGACGTCATCGAACAAAAAAACAGCGAAGCCGAGCAGTTCCGCGTCACTATTAACGAGCAGCAAAGCAGCCTTCGCGAGCTTGAGCATAAACGCCTGGAGATCGAGGCCTTTATTAATAAAATCGAGACGATGCGGCGCAAGCTGGAGGCCAACAAACACATTCTGGATATTACCCTTGGGAAAACACCGGATTTGGGGCTTCCTAACCTGTTGGAAGGACTCAAAAACCAATTGAGCTATCAGCAGCGGGCCTACACTGAAGCTGAAGTCGACAGTGCCGAAGATCAGCGGGCGATAAAGCACTTGGACCAGACCGGACTGTTACCCCCGCCATTGGATGTGGAAAAAGCCCTGCAGCAATTTCGGGCGGCCAGCATCCCAGCCCAGTCTGCCTTCGAGTTTCTGTCCCAAAACGTTCTGGACCCCGAAGAAGCACTCAAGTTGTTGCTGGATGATCCCAGCAAATTTACGGGAATCATCGTCAACCGGAAGGAAGACGTTGAAGAAATCCGCAAACAATTGACCGGGAGATCCGCGCTCAAGGCTCCCGTGCAGGTCAGCGCCTCGTCCTTAGAAGTCTGGGGGCCGGTTCCAGACCGGGTCAGCCTGCCGCCGGCAACCAACGGTGCATTCAATCGCCGGGCCGCCCAAGATGAACGTGCCCACATCCAGGATCGTTTGGCCAAGCACAAGGCCAGCCAGGATAAAATAAATGAGGAAATTGCCGGACTCTCTGCGGCTGTTCGGGAACTGGTGGATTATCTCGAAAATTTCGCCCCGAAAATGGGGCAATCTCGCACTGAACAGGAATCCGTCCGCAACAATCATGGTATCTTGCGCATAGCCATTCAAGACAACCAGAACCGGGTCCAGGCCAACAAGAATGAAGTCATTGAGTTGGGAAAACAGATTGATCAGGAAAAGCTGGTCATCAGTGAACGGCAAACCAAATTGCTGTCGCTCCATGGCTTCATTCGCGATTTGGATGCCAATTACGAAGCCAACAAACAAAAGGTCCAGCAACTTGCAGAGACCATCGAAGTGCTGACCCTGTCCAGAACCTCGATCAATGAGCAGAGCCAGCTCAACCGGGGCATCCTAACCGATTTGACGGAACAAGAGGTGCAGATTAAAACCGATCGCGGTACCGATGAAAAAGAGCAGGCGGAGGTGCAGGAATATTCCGCGGACCGGCCCGAAATTGGGGAGGCCACTTTATCCCAAGCCCGGGCCGATTATAAAGTTAAACTGGCCGTCTACCAAAAGATCAGCTCCAGCACGCTGCAGGGGCAATTGCAGGAGTTGCAAATCAGTATCAAGAGTAAAGAAACGCAATTTAATACTGCCAGCAAGGGACTTCATCGCATCAAGATTGACGCGTTGGCGATCCGACCAACGTTGGCGGCCGATCTGCAGGCAGCCGAGGATGACTACACCGCCAAGAACGGAGACCGTGCCGTTGCCCAAAACAACCACAAGCGGCTGGATGCGCTCTATAAGCAGACCAATCTCAAATACGAAAACAACCACCTTAAACCGGATGGACTGGTCGAACCCGAAGCGCCCGACCAGGCCAAGGGGCTTCGGGAGGATTACGAGGCGAGACTGGCGAGGAAAAATATCGAGCACGATGCCGCCAAAAACGAAATGGCCGGCCACAAAGCGAAAATTACCGCCATTGACCAAAGCATCAGTCAGCGGACCAGCATCAAGGAGGAGCTTGAAGAAATGCCCTTGGGCGAAGGCGCACCGGTCGAAATTGTTCTGCCCCAGGATGACGTTGGCTTGAAAATCTTTATTCGCGGGATCAAGAAGGATCTGAAAGCCCTTGAGGAAACATTGAAGAAGAGCCAGCAACGCCTAAACGAACGGTTTGAGGCAATCCAGAAGCTCCTAACTGCTCCGGACGAGCCAGGGTTTGAAAATGCGATGAAGCTCAAGCTCAAAGCCATCCCCCAACCAGCCTTGATCCAGGGAGCGGAGGGCATCAAGGAGAGCGCTACCACCCGCCGCGCAGTCATCGAGAAGGAATTGGCGGCCATTGAACAGGACCGCAAGGTGATCATTATCGAACTGGGCGTCGTCCACCAAGAGGCGAAGAACCTGCTCAACAGCGCCGAGCGCGTCAGCCGGCTCCCCGACAACATGACGGGCTGGGCAGGATTACCGTTCCTCCGCATTAAACTGCCTGAGTTATCCGAGGCGGATGTAAATCTGAAGCTCCGGGACCTGCTTGATTCCATTCTCAAGGAAAATGAATGTCCCGACGGGCTGGAACTGGCCTATCGCTGCATCGTGCAGACCGCTGGCCTGGAAGGCATCAAGATCACGATTCTGAAACCGGATGTGGTCCTCCGGCCCGACCGAATTCCGGTCGAAAGCATCTCCTATTTCAGTGGCGGCGAAGGTGTCACGACCGCCATTTTGCTCTACTGTACACTCTTGCAGTTGCGAGCCCAGACCCATGGTCGGGTGACTTTCAGCAAGGATGCTGGCGCTTTGCTGCTCGACAATCCCATTGGCAAATGTTCCCGGTCTGACCTTCTGAAAATGCACCGGGAAATATCCAGCAAGATGCGGGTCCAGCTCATTTACCTGACCGGGGTGAATGATGCGAGTGCCTTGGGCACGTTCGACCGGATTGTGCGGCTCAAGAACCAGCACAAAAACCTTCGGAATGGGGATCTGCATGTAACGCTGGACCCGGGCAGCTGGATAGAGAAAGCCGAAATACAAATGCCGGGATCGAATGCTTGACCATCGACAATTTCTGGAAAAGCTTGCCCGCAGCACTGGGACGCGTGTCCGAGTTCCCATTGATGCTGCGTGGCGCACATTCCAGCAGATGTATCCCAAAATATCGGTCTCATCAGATGCCCGTATCAGGCTAATGGAAATTCTCAATCAACTGACTTCGGAATCAAAAATCCAACTGCCGGTGGGCAAGCATGGATGGGATCGAACCGCCAAAACAGCCATCCCAGTATGGATTGAAATCTCCCGAGAGAAAAATGTCGACGTGCTCCCCCGCATGGATGAAATTGTATGGCCACCGGAACTGCAGTTTGCCGCCACATTGGAGAGCCGGGTCCATCAAGAAACCCTATTGCAAATCAGAGACTGGCTTGCTGCTGGTGGGCGCAAGGCAAGTCTGGTGCCACTCAAGGAACGTTCGGCCAGTATTTTTGGAGATGAAAAGCGGCTGGATAAACTTATGAAGACCGAGTTGTTCGGACCCGGAGCTCTGACCTTGGAATTGCTTCATTGTTATCCCATTTATCCAGATCTGGTATGGGAAAAAGGAAACGCAGAGGCACCCGCTATACTAATCATCGAGAACTCCAATACCTACCATTCCTTTTGCCGGTGGAATAGCATTTCGCGACGCTATGCAGCGTGCATCTACGGGAATGGCTTTATGATTCACCACACGTGCAAAGAATTGCCCAGAGTTTTGCAGGAGACCAACCCCGAGGCAAAACTGGAGTATTTTGGCGACTTGGATGCCACCGGTATTCGCATTCCATTCCATTTATGCACACTTCTCAAAGCCCCTGTATTGCCGGCAGAGTTCTGGTATGAAGTGTTGGTTACCCACTTTGAACAGACCGACAAAAGACCTGTAAAAGCAAGCCCAGGTGCTTGGAAGGCCAATGAACTAGCGTGGTTTTCGGATGCCTTGCGCTTGAGGGTGGAACAAGTCTTCCGCAGTGGCTACCGGCTGGCACAGGAGTTTGTCGGTACCGATTATTTGCGTGCTGTTCCCGCCGGTGTTCCCACCGTCGGTGATGCTCAGTAAATCCTGCCCGCAAGGAATAGCTGCCCCGAACGAGAATTACATCAATATTTTGATTTGATGGCCATCAGTGTTAATCCTTGTTTAGGCGTGTGCACGTCCCGGAGCATTATTCGTGGTGGTTAAAACCGAAGTTTGAGCCGGATTTTTTGAAGACGTTGCTCAGGCCATTTAATGATAAAAAGATGCAGTGTCTGAGGGTTCAGTGAAGGTAAATGATGCTAGAAATGATGGGGCGGAGTGTATTAATCTGAGTTAAAATATGGCTTGAAAGATTGGCAACGGGTTTTGAATCAATTAATATCAAAGGGCTTCAAAAACTATGGCAACTAAAAAGAAGAAAAATGTTTCGTTCGAATTTTGGCAGGTAAGCGTAGCGCCAAATTATTTAGGTGGATTTAAGACTGCTCTGACAACACTAGCACAAGCTGGCGCAATTTCGCAACGCAATCAGACAATTGGTGGCTACACAATGCGATGGGAAGAACTGGAGGTGACAGGTCGTTATTTCTTTGGAGATTTTATAAAACTCCGTATGGATTTATTGCCGTTGAAAGGGGGCGTTAACACAAAGTCATCATCCTTAAACCTGCCATCAAGCGAAGGCATTTCCGAGGCTTTTGTTTTTGTTCTCGATACAAATTCTAATATTCTTATCACCCAGCACAATCATTATGGAGCGTCTGTTGGCTCATTTATTCAGTATATACACCAACTAGTTCAAATTGGCGGACCGATTCAAGTTCTTCCGGTTTTATCATCAGCAGGAGTTCAGAAATTGAACGGCATGACCGATGTTCGCCGGTTAACTTATCGCATAGCGAAACCTCGCAATGTTGCCTATAACCCTGGGGCACGTGGATCGGTTGATAGCTCAATTAGTACGATGGATGATCTTGACGGCGAAAGCATCGAAGTTTCCGTTAGTACCAGATTTGCACATCGTTCATTAACGCTTCGCGAAGTTGTCAATAAAGCTAATGACCTTGTTAATGGACGAACCATCGGCGGTGCGAACCTGGAAAAATTCGAGGTGGCTGGTTATTCAAACGGCAGCCGTGATGAATTCGACCTGATAAAAGAACAGTTGCGAGCGAAAGTTGAAGTCTCAGTAGGAGCAAAACGAGATTTATCTTATGCTGATCGGAAATCCGGAGTAATGATGGCGCTTAGTATGCGCCGCCCAGAACTTGTTGCCCAGTTTGGATCACAGTGTGCATGAAAAACTTTCTAGACAAACCACTAAATCAAATGGCGGAAGAATATTTGCCATATCTTGCTGCACTTGCGGGCGGCTTTGGCCTGTGGTTTTATTTCAAAACAGAGCCCCTACCTACCAAGACCGACAAATTAGTTGAGGCAAGCATAAACATTTTTTCTATTCTCGTAGGTTTTATTGGTGCCACGTTGGCAATCGTTTTTGCGATTGATAATAAGCCTGTGATTGTAAAACTTAAACAGGATGCAAAATATCGTCTTTTCATCCGGTATTTTTTTGAGGCATTTATTTTATCCTTTGCGGCGCTCTCTATTGCTTTCGTATTCAATGGTAGTGTGATTGATCTACGCTCGTCACCCTGGAAAATTGCAGTCACAATTTGGTTGGCAATTGTAATGCTGGCAACTCTTCTTTCGATTCGTGTGATTTGGCTGCTTTTCCGTGTGCTACACAAAAACTGCGAGATTGAAGAGCGCCATTAGCCAATCATGAGCGACCCCACTCTTTCATTTTTTGTCTGGTCAGTAGCAGATTTACTGCGCGTCAACTCTGACGATGGCGGGTAAACGGTCTGCCGTTGACATCTATTTTTGCTGGTGGCATGGTCTCATTACGGCGAGATTGGCGAGCGTCAAGGCGCAATGAACCTTTCTGGTCAGTGGCAGAAGTTCCCTGAGATTGGCTGCCGCTCTCTGTTTCAATCTGATAGGAAATTGCTTTTCACGAGGGCTCATATACTGGACGCTGCGCAGTTGATGAGTTGAATAAACTTATGAAGACAAACTGCAAGAACTGCGGAAATCCATTGGAGTTCGCTCCAATGTTTTTAGGCAAAGAGATTCCATGTCCACTGTGCGGCAAATGGACAATGACTGAATCCAATAAAACAACGAAAGGCAGCTCGACTGGGTGCCTTGTTCTGATAATCGCAGCAGTGGTGTTTTCTATATTGACAGCACTAGCTGGCTGCGGGCAAGAGCAGCGTGCCATTGATCCGGTTGACCGTGCGATTTCAAAAGCCGCGAAGGATAAGACTTTAGAGGCGTATTTAACGGCTTGTGAGTTCTGCAAAATGTATGCCCCATCTGGAATCAACTTCACTACGGCGTCTGGAGAGCCAGTCACCGAAGGGCATGCCAGATGGGTTACAAACGATTACGGTGTTCCAAGCTGGATTGCTTTTGGCTTTGTAGATTCACAGAATACATACGGAGCTATGCGTCACCAGAAATGGTATGCAAGCATCGTTCAAACTGAAGACAAATGGAAATTGATGTTTTTAAAAATAGGGGATGAAAGCCTTGTAAACCACTACGAATAGCCGAACATTCGATCTGATATGAACTGGTATCATAATGCGCTGACCGAAATAAAATCACATTTGTGCGCAGAGGATTTACCAGATGCTGAACGCCAGGCACGTTGCCTTGCCGCAATTGACGGACTGCACCACTTGTTTCATGAATTGCTAAGTGAACTTAAGATACGGGATAAATGGGCCGATCTGCTTTGTGACATCGCCCCATTCTCAACGGGTGCAGTTGAGCGCTCCTTAAAACTGGAGCAGGAATTTAGATTTTCCGTATCTGTGGATGGGTGGGTAATCGAATCAGGACTCTGCAATGCCAGCCATATTCGCCACATGACAGATGAATTTTGGGGGCATATCGCAGCACTGGCAACTACTGGAAAAGCATCACTCAATGATTCGGGCATTTTAGAATCATCATTAGTGGTGAGAAAATTGATTCAACATAAGGGAAGCTTGGTGTTTTCACTGGCACGTGATTATGTGCTGCTGATGCAAGGCCCACAGGATTCTGTTAATTATCCATGCGGAACGCTGGGAGACATACAAATCGTTTTACCTTTGGAAACCGAGGAGTCAAAAGTTAGAAAATTCTTTAAGGACGGCTTGAGCGGACTTTATCGTGCTAATTATTTATTGCACAGATCGGCATATTTGGAGTTCAAACGCTTTCAAAAAAGCAAATCTACATTAGTGTAGGCTTCATCCAGCTTTAAAATTACTTTTGCAAAAACGGTTTGTGACTGGCCACAGGTTGGCTGCGCGTTTTTTTTTAGCCCATGGCTCCTTGCGCTCTTACTAAATAAAGACCTGACGTTTCTGAGCATTGCAGACGTCGTGTTGGCGATTCCATGTGCCTGCCGGTTGCAGATTGGCGGTGGCATTTTTATGTGCAATTCCCACCTTCATCACACATTAATTGTTGGAGCTAAAAAAAGGCTCTCCTAAAAGAGCCTTGTGATTGTTCAATTCCACGCCAGCATTTTTTCGCTAGCAACCGTAAACGCTCTGGCTTTGGTTTGATACGAGCCACCAAACCACGAAGAGACTAAACGCTGATTTTCGCTCTGCCGTGACTTGCGATGATCCTGCCATTCCGTGACGCCATTGAACGCAGCCCACAAAGTCCCAGCAACACCAGGCACACGATTTCCCCGGCCCTGATCGAAGAAATATTCACTCCAACTCCGATCTCTTTGCACCAGTTCCATCTTCTCCGGTTCTTTGACGGTAGGATAAACCGTGGCCAAATAATCAGCGAGACGGTTTGAATCCATCTTAACGCGGGACATGGCTTGAAACGTCTCCTCCATCGCATCAAACCGTTCGTTAATGAGCCCGAGCATTTGATGGGCACTTTCGAGTTTTGAGCGAACGTCGGCGTGGTGAACGACCCGATATGCCTGCCCATCACCTAAAGCAATGGTCAGCGTATTTTGGCAGACGACACGGACAGGAGTGAACTTGATCTGAACGCTGCTTTTTCCGTCATGTGAATTCGACAGCAGCAGATATTTTTCGCTGATGTCGTCTCCCACTACCCGAATTTGACCGGGGAGCTTGGCCAAGATCCAGACGCGTTCCCCAAGTCCAAGAGCGCCGGCAGTGTGATAAATCGCCGCGTCTTGGCCAACAATAGGGTCGAAGAACTTGAACGCATCCCGGTTTTGCAGAGGCGTGTAATCTTTGCCCACTACGCCAAGCACAGGGTCGGTTTTCTGGACAAGTTGAGCTGTTTTACGGACCACAGCGAACTTGTCAGGAACGGGGATGTGTTTAGAGCCAGCGGTCAGAGGGAGCTTAATCACAGGCCAGTCGAGTTGAGCTGCCTGAATCGCTTCTTGGGCTGTGGCTGGACCGTTGAGTTTAGTGCCCAGACCATGCCAGGGAACTTCGTTGATATAGAACATGCTAGCCTGACCGTTTTGTATGAGTAGATTGTGTGCCATAGTTTTCCTTTCACTTTTTGTGTTTTTGATATTCTTGATAAATGCGAAACGCCACCAAACCAATCACGCCCCAGGTCAACATTGGAATAAAAACTCCGATGATGTGGTAGCCGATGATGATGGCGATGGCGTATCCAATGGTTTTGTTGAACGTCTTTTCATCCATTGGGTTCCTTTCAGATAAAAGCGCCGGACATCAATATAGACATCCGGCGCTCTTGGGTTGGGGTTGGCGGTCAGAGGGACACGGATTGCAGCTTTTTCAATACAGCCCGGGCAGTTTCGACCTCTTTTTCATTGGCCCGTTTTTCGCGTTCAGCTTGTTTCACAGCATCGGTCAAGCCAGTCAGATCACGAACCAGATTCTTGGCTGATTCTTTGACCTGTTCGATTTGATCCAGCAATGAGGGTTCGGTGGTTTTGGGGGCTTCGGTAGGTTTGGGTGTTTCTTTGGACATGGTTGATTCCTTTGTTTCCGCTTTGGGTTGGGCTTCAGGAGTGGGCGGAACACTGGCTGAAGTTGAGGGTTTGGCCGGCACTGATTGAGTTGTTGGCCCATTCAGTCTCACCGGCATCACGACCAGGCGTTTGCCGGGTTTCAGGAACAACAGCGGTTCAAGCTCGGTATGAATGCGGATTTCATTCAGACCACAGCGAAGGGCCGTTTGCAGATATTCACGGTTCAAGGCAGTCGTTACGGGTTTACCAGTGATTTTGACATCAGCAATTTGGGCTGACGTAAAATCCTTGTCGTCCTTGTTCCGGCCTTCGAGGTGCAGTTCCTGGCCCACACGAAGCTGAAGCGTCCGATTTTCTGTGTCGTCACCGGGCAGCTTAGAACTGAGGTTGAGCATCTGTTTAACGGCCGCTTCGCTCAACTCAACCTTGGTCCATTTCTCGGTATCAGTGGGAACAACTTGACGCCAATTAGGGAAATTGCCGTCGATCTGTTTCACAACGCATTCCCAGCGAGTTGTGGTGAGTTTAACCCAATTTGAATTGCTCTTGTCCGTTTTCACCGCCATCTCGCATTCACTGGTCAAAAATCCATTCCACTCCAAAAACTTTTGACGAGAGAGGTTAACGGATTGTTTGAGGTCGAACTTGAACGTGTTGGCGGCGAACAGACACCGGCCATTGGTGCTAACGATGCTATGGCACTTCGCCTCCTTCACATCCAGATACGCACCTTGGAGAACGTAGCGGGAACTGTCTTGGCTGCTGGACTCGAACGCTTGCCTCAACGTCTCACCAAAGTTCTCCGGCATTTTGCAGCCCAATTCAGTGATTTTGGGTGTGGGCGGAAATTCATCCGGTGACAGCGTAGCCACCGATTGTTCGAGGTTTGAGCCGGCAACTTGATACCGGAGCTTGGCCTTGAACTTTGATTCAGGGACCACGACGACATCACCACTTTTGCCAGTGTTTTTCAACTGGTCGAACGGGAGCAGAACGTCAATGGGTTGGCCTTTTTCGGAGTGTTCGAGGTTGTAGCTGACGAACGTATCCAGATCAGTGGCAGATAACGTAACAACACCAGCTTCAGTCCGGGTGAGCCTAACGGATTGCAGGACTGGTAGCGTTGATTTGCGGGAGACGACTTTGCTGAGGCCGGGCAGAGCTTGTTTCAGGTCTGCGGCTGGGAGTGTGACTGTATTCATGTGATTTATCCTTTTGTTGATGGTTTAATGGACGGGACTGCAAACTTGTATAAACGTAAAGCCGCCGGGTCGTTAAAAACCCAGCGGCAGTTGGTTATGGAGAAACTACGAGACGAAGAGAGAATTAAATACGGAGTAGCGAACTATAACTTTCTAGACTCTAGCCCGTCTTTCAAATCGGGTTTTTCAATATAGCAGCTCTTCCTGCGGAACAGTATGAAGTCGTGTATGGTCATTATCTGGTGTTACTAAATCGACCAGACAAATACATTGTTGTATACAAAGCGATGTATTATTAACGGGAAAACTATTCTATAGGCAGTTTAATCCCAAGCCACTCCCGTTCCTCATTAGATAAATCGACTTGGTGACCGTTACTATATCGAAAGACTCTATCTTCAAAGGCAAATAAATCTTGGTGTCCAGGAATGGGTCTTGTTATATAATCACTGGATAAGTTCGCTCCAAACCCACATTTACTTGCTAAATCATGTTTTTCGCTTTGAATATTATCATATGTTTGTGTGAGTTGTTTTAGGAAGTTAGACTGCTTATCTGATGCAGCCATATCAACTTCGGCTAGTTCGTTTAATTGGGAAATAATCCAAGCGGCTTGCTCAGGATGGGCAAGATAACAAATCATATCCAAGCATTGGCCTAGATATTCTTGGTTTTCATTCTTAACATCAGAATTATACTGAACTACCATCTTATTCAGCATTTCATACGCTTCTTCATCCGTGAGTTCGTGCTGCCACAGTTTAAGAATTGCCATCATCTTGATTAGCTCAGGCTGACTAATTTCATTATCGTTCCATATAGCAATTAGTATCTCCAGATAGCACAATTTATCGGTCAGCAACTCATACCGTGGATCAACACGGTGCGATGATACTTCCCAGAACATTTTTTCTAGTGGGACATTCCCGTAGCCAAGAGCGGAAGGCAAAGCTTTAAAAAGGGGGTGCTTATAGTATTCGTGGGCGGAAGGCAGGTCTTTTTGCAGCAAACTTACTTTATATATAAGCTTCTGGGTAACCAGCTTTCGCGCCCAAGGTTCAGGCGGAACCCTGAATTGTGGTGGCAGAAATAATTGAACCCTCTCGACAGCGCTGGCGAATTCGCCTTGCATTATCAAAGATATTGCCACTTCCTCAGCGGGCTTGCTCCGAAACTCCGCCATCGCAGGAGAATCCCACCGGCCTAAAGGTTCAACAAGATCCCTGAACCGAAGCAGGGGTTTATCTAAAAACTCTATAAGCATACTCGTAATAAAGTCAGCTCTGTCATCCTCTGACACCATTGGAATCGCATGCAGTATTGCGTTCTGCGTATTTGAAAGACGGTTTTGTTCGAGCAACAGCTGGTTATTCTTACTAGTTGTTACAAGGTATTGTTCAGCTGAACGTGCTTGTTCAGCGACAACCTTGGCCTGTAATGCCTCAACTCGCTGAGTCGTTTGATTTTGTTCGTTGACTAACTCTCGGTGTCTTTTTTGATCCGCTTCCTCTTTTCTTTTGCGGACAATATTGGAGTTCATTTGCAGCATGGATGCCATGCGCCAATCTTGATCGCTCATGTTTTCTGTGAACATAAATCGTTGTAAATATGTGTTTAAGTCCTTTCAATGCTTGTGCAGAAATCAACTGTGCCGTAATGCCGGATGGTCTTTTGGTTCAGGCTTTCAATATCGTAGCCAAACCAGCGGAACGGTATGGAGTCGAGAATGGTCATGGTATAGTATCAAGCTGTCGGCACATCTTGAGAGGCCCCGCAATTGGGGCAATTAATATTTTGCCCGGCCGCCACAGATTCAATCTCTAAACGCTGGTTGCATTGGCAGCATTCGAAAAGAATGGAGGTTTTCACGCCAATCAAACGTGATTGGGGCTGCGAATGAGGTCTGATCGAATCCTCGCTATAGATTTGCGTTGCAATTCTGGAATCCGACCCGGCATTTTGAAATGGCATTGTATTTCTGAATATTCTTTCTTTTATACGGCTTCTTTTCTTTGGGGCGCTGTTTTCCGCGGAATTTTCAAATACAGAAATATTCTGTTCACCAAACGAACCATTACTATGAAGCGTATTTAACTTCCGATTTGCATATATCGCCATAAACAAGCAAATAAAAAATGGCAAAGTGGTACATAGAAACATTGGCAAATCACGATTCTCGACATTGCCTAGAAGGTATCCAACAAAAAATAAAATAATGTAAACAACAAAGATTGCTGTTATCACTGAATACCAATCACGAATGCGTCTTAATGAAGCAGGGTTTGACCACTTGCTTTTCCTAGCTCTTCTGCGTCTTCCTATTTCAGCTTTAGAAAAGTATTCCGATAACCCTTGCCAAGCCAAAACTAAACAAAATACGATGAATACAACGCCGATTGCAATTACTGTACCTGTGTGCAGTTGTTGCACTATTACTACTTGTCCTACAAATACTTTCATATTGAAACGTGTCAAAACAATTCTTTGCTGGTAGAACACTCCAACGTCATTCGGTGTAAATTTACCAATTGTTTGCGGGTCGTCTTGCCTCCGGTATAGCCGCCAGCCATAGCGTAGGCAATCGGAATAGCGCGCTCGTTGCACCACTGAAAAACCATTTCTTCACGCAAGGTGATGATGAATTCATCCATGCCTGCCAGACCGCCAGTTTTGCAGTCTTGATGAACATCCATACCAGCGTTGTAAAGGCAGAGGGAAAACAACGGCCATTCAGTTTCAGCTTGTTGCAAGCAACGCCAGACGGTTTTCAGGTAGTGGCGGGCATCAGTCACGGTTTCTTTGACGCAACGTTCGCTGGGAGTGTAATCGTCGTAGGGCATCACGCTCACATCAACCTGCCAGAGGCGAGGATGATTTTTAATCAGTGAATGCGTCCCGCCACCGCAATGTGCATCCAAATCCACCACCAAAATGTGGTTGCGGTTGCCTTCAGCTAAAGAATGAGCAGCGATGGCCAGACCGTTGAGCGTGCAAAAACCGTCGCCTCGATCTCGTTTAGCATGATGAAAGCCACTGGCTAGACAACCCGAAACACCGTCTTTCAAAGCGGTTCGTCCAGCAGCCAACATTCCGCCACAAGTGCTCAAGGCCATTGGAAGCAAACCAGGGTCCCAATCAATCTTTGCCGAATTCGCAATTTCAATTGGCTTACCTTTTTTTAAGGCTGCCAAATAACCTTCTGAATGAACGCGCCTAGCATCATCGAGCGTAGCGGGTTTTGGCGGGCGCAATTGAACACCTGGAATCGGGTCTTTGACCAGCGATTCAGCAATCCACGCAGCTTTCCTTGTCGTATCAAAGCTGTCCTTCGATAAAACAAAACCATCGCTGTAATAAACTGCGTGTTGACCCATTAAGTCGTAGGCTACCAAAGTCGAGCCTAAATTGTCAAATTGACCACCGGAAGATTAAGCCGGCCACACCACAAAGGATGTGACCGGCCCAGTCTTGCCAAATTGGCGAGAGTCTTATTATTCGTCGTTGGGTTTGTATTTGAGCTGCCTTGTAGTGCATTCGCCCGGATCCACGTCATCGCGTTTGCCCAGATAAACGGGCTGAAACAGGATGTCGCTTTCAGGAAACGCGTAGAGGTAGCGCACTTCCACAATATCGCCCGCACCTGGAATGCTGTGATTGGCGGGGATGGTAACGTTGCCAGCCATTTGCCAGCCATTCTTGCCCAACAAGCTGATGCCTACACTACGTTGCTGATTCACCTTCGATACCAACGCAGAGAGGGTAGCGACGAATTTGTGCTTCAACTGATTGCCACCTGAATTGGGACGGCCTGGTGTGTAGGCTGACCAGACTTGCTTAAACACGACACCTTCGCGTTTACCGGCCTTCAGCTCCTTCAACAACGCCAGCTTTTGTTCCGTCGTGAAGGCTGTGTCCACGAGCTTGATGTTCCTTTGCTGAACACTGAAAAGCAGGTTCATCAAGGCAGCCAGACGTTCACGGTAGGGCCAGCTACGAATGTCCACGCCGTCCAGTTCGAGCAGATCGAAGGCAAACACGTTGTCTCCGATGCTTTCACCGTCAATGGTCACGTCCGCATCAAAACCACGAACCACATCAAACACGGGCAGAGGCAGACCAACCGTATTGCCTTTCTTGTTGATGCCGATGATGTCCTGGCCCCGTTTGCGGATGATCAGACGCCGGCCATCCTGCTTCTCCTGCATACACCAGTTGTCATCGTTGATCAGATGCGAGACCTGTTCTTCGTCGATGGAGTTGAGGAGCTGGGGAAGAATGCCGGACGGTTGCTGGTCACAATGAAGGCAAGACGTGCCATTTTCGCCTTCAGTGTAGCCTTTCGCCCTTTTCTCCTTCACGAGCTTGTCGAAGATGCGTTGAGCGCTGTCGTAATCCACCGGCACGTTCGTTTTGGTGCCGGTGTTCAATGTTCCACCCCGACGACCGTAAGCGAAGTTGACGACAAAGCGTTCACCAGCCGATTCAATCTGGCACTGGTAAACCTTATCGCTGCTGCCTTCGCGGTAATACAGGGTCGTTGTGGGGAGTTCTGTGAGCGTTTGCATGGTTGTTTTTCCTTTCGTTGGTTAAATGAAAAGCCGGAAGCTCATTGCGCTTCCGGCCAGTGGTGAGGATGAGGGCAATGACCTCAGTAGAAGTAGCCGTTTTGCCTGAGTGATGTGAACCGCTCTAGTCCGCCGATGATGATGTGGTCGGTAATTTCAATCTTGAGCAGTTGACCCGCTCTGACCAAATCCCGCGTTACTTTGATGTCCGCTTCACTAGCAGTTGGATCTAGCGAAGGGTGATTGTGTGCCAGAATCAAACTAGCCGCTGAAACCGTGATGGCTGGTCTGAATACGTGAAGGGGCGAAACGGGACAGGTATCTAGGCTACCCAGTGCTACGAGGTTGTGCCCCATGATGCGTTTTCTGGTGTTTAGCAAAAACACCACAAACGCTTCTTTCATTGGGTCAAACCACGGAGCTTGCGGGATGTTGTTGTGCCAGTATTTGACGGCTTGTTCCGGCGTATCCACAATTTCAGCACCCACGCATTCCCGGACACACACGACTTTGATTTCTTGAGGGGCGTAGCTTTTCATGGTCAATATTCGATGCTGTGGTTTTCGAAGTGTTGACCGTGGCCTTTGCAGATGCCTTTGAATCCATTGCCGGGCTCGTCGTAATCGAGAATGAACGTCAACGATGGCCACTGTTTGCTGACGTTTTCTATGAATGGAACGGCCGGACCCCAAGCCGTGTCGAAGTGATAGATGATGTAATCTGCGTCACCATCCAGAATATTCACATCGCAGGCACCCCAGCGAGCGCCCCAGTTCTTAATCTCCCAATCATGGCCGGCGTTCGCATAGCCCAATTTCAAGATGTGGTCAGGAACGGGAACGAGGCTATGGAAGTTGATCTGTGATGGTTTGTCTTTGGGGCCTGGAATATTCCACGGATTGAAGCCCGATGCTTGCTCTTTGAATCTGGTCAGGTCTTCTGGTGGACCGGACACGCGTAGTTCGTTGCTGCACCAATTTGGCATTTTGATTCCTTTCAAATAAAAAGAGCCGGAAGCGCTTGGCCTCCGGCTCTATGGGTTGTTGTTGGTTTTACTGAACCATGATGTGGCTCAGTTCAGTTTGTGTAGCTTGCAATATTTAGAATGAGTTCAAGCGTTGACACTCAGATGTCGATTGTAAAATACACACATTGGTTGCCGTGCACTTTAGTTATTCCCCTAACAAAATTATGTTCTTCCCATGTGATATCACCAAAGATTTCTTCCAGAAGTTTGTTCTTGGATTTATCAAGCTTTGCATCTTTATCGGTGCCAATTTCAAAGGGGAGATTTTCTCCGTCTCCTTCAGATGCTATATAGTCGAGCACAAATGTCAGATCTGGCCATAAAACTCCCAGTTTCTTGAGAAATCTGTCCGGCGGTGACCAGGGAGTTGTGAATCTATACAAAATAAAAAAACCTGAATCTTGTATTAATTTTGCCTCGCAACTACCCCACTTGCAGCCCCAATTCTTCCATTCCCAGTCATTGCCTACTGGACTGTATTCTTGTTTCAACACATCATCAGGAATGGGAACGAGACTATGAAAGTTGAGGGGTGAGGGCTTGGTTTTTTTCGTCGGCTTCCCCCAAGCGTTGAATCCCACGGCTTGTTTTTTAAACTTTGATATTTTCTTTGCGGGACCTTTTACGACCAGTTGGTTTTGCACCCAGGCAGGCATAATAATTTCCTTTCTTTAATTAAAACGTTTTGATGTTCTGGCGAAAATACTTTGAGAAAAGATTTTCATCAATCTCATTTGTGCCTTCTAAAGCGGTTCGCTGACGTTTCAAAACTGTAGAAGGGACTGCACCGTATAGATGCAGTCCCTTTTGGTTTTTGTTGGTTTTACTTCTGAACAGTGATGAGGTCCTGTTTTATGAAGCGTTTGAGTTCGGCTTTGGTCAGCGCTCTGCCCGGCATATACAACTCAATGTACGCCCAGAGGTCTTCCCATTTGAGGCCATATTGAGCGTTGTGCTGCTTATGGAGGGCTTCCAAAACTGCAATGGCCTCGCGGTCAGTCATCGCCCGGTCGCGTTCGTTGGCCGCCCGATGTACATCAGCCACCTCCCAGACCAAGGCCATCCGCAAGCGCCAATAGCGTTTGAGAATGACCTCGGCCTTGGCCTGATCTTTGAGCACTGGTTTAAGCCGCTGAACCATGTCGTCGAGATGATGTTGGTGCATGGCTAGCTCCATTTCTTGCAATCAGACTGGAACTCGCAACCGACACACTGCATCCCCACTGCCGGCACGAAGCTGCCCCGGTCCAAGCCCTCAACGTAATCCTCCATTAATCTGAACAGCCGATTGCGTTGATATTCCAACATCGGCTCCGTGGGGGTTACGATGAGTTTTGGGACTTTTGTTTTGACGAGGTGGTGCAATTCTCTGGCAGTCTCACGTTTGCCAGTCGCTTCACGGTAGAGCACGGAATAGCAATCGAGTTGCAGTCCGTTTTGATGCAGGGCTGATTCGCTATCTGGTGTTTTGCCCGTGGTTTTGAAGTCCACGATGCGACCACCAGACCGGACCAGATCCAGCACCCCGATGAGCACAGGCAGACCGTGTTTTGACAAGTCAGCCTCAACCGGAACCTCAACAGCTTCTGGCATCTCGTTAGCTTTGATTGGGGTGTCGGTGAAGTATTTTTCCAACACATTCCAGGCCGATGTCTTTTGGTCCGGTTCTTCACCATCCCAATTAATCTGGCCTTGATCTAACCACCCGGCATCGAACACTTGTTTCAGCTTAGTGATGTCGAACGGTTGCTTGCGCCACCGACCCATGTTCCACTGTTGCAAGACCAGATGCACCACACTGCCGTAGTGCAACGCCGCCGTCTTGGGTTTGTTGATCTTGAGGACGTACCGGAAGAAGAACTTGAGCCGGCACTGAAGCCAGCAGTTCAACCGTGAGGCCGAGACCGTTTTCTGGAGCGTTGAGATTGGCACCGGTTCACTGCTGCCAACGCTCGGTTCGACCAGGGCAATCATCGGGCACCTGCTTTCTGGAACCGTTGGCCCCGAGGTTTGCTTTGACCAGTCTGTTCGAGCAGTTCCTCAATCAAACCGCTAGCTTCGAGTTTGTTGAGCTGCCGAACACCTTTGCCGAACCTGTCCTGAGCCAAAACCTCGACCTTGGCTTTATCCAGCTTGTTCTCGTCCGTGATTTTGAGAATCAGATCGCGCTGTTTATCGGAGCAGGCCCATTTGTCGTCCTGGGGTTTATGATGGCCATTCCCGTTCCCGTTGCCATTCGCGTGGCCGTTTCCGTTGCTGTTCGTCCCAGGCAAATAACCGATTTGTTGGATATTGCTGTCGACGCTGTTTTGGAGCACGTCGTATAAACGGGCACTTTCCTGTTCGACTTGCGATACGTCACTCAGCTCGCTTTTGAGGGTAACACTGAACTGATGGCTTGAATAACCGGGCAGGCCGATTTTCTTGGAGTAGTTTGCTTCGAGTGTGATCATGGTATTTTCCTTTCTCTGTTTTGGTTTGTGGTTGTTTGGGAAGTGATAGCTAAACGCCCCCTAGCTAAGAAGATGGCTGAGGGGTTGGGACGGGAGAGATGTTCGCCTGCAGCCTTAGCCACTATCGAACACCCCTCCCGTCCCTTTGAACCCGGTATATGAGCAAAGCCCAAGGTCCAGATTCATATTATTATACCTGCGGAAGCTAGGAAATCTGAGGAGGGGTGGGGTATTGCAGTTTGAGTGGTTGAGTGTATAATGGAAAACACTATGAGTAATCTATTGAATCTAACCTCGGCTCAATTAATCAAAGCCGCCAACATCAAAGACAAAATTGAAGCATTGACCAAAGAACTGAATGGCTTGCTCGGTTCGTCAGCTCCGGTAGTCAAAGCTGCTAAACCTGCCAAAAAGCGGGGTATGAGTGCTGCTGGTCGTGCTGCTGTTTCTGCCGCTGCTAAACTTCGCTGGGCTAAGATTAAAGCTGCGAAGGCCAGTCCCAAAGCTGCTAAACCTGCGAAGAAGAAGTTTAAGATGAGTGCTGCTGCTAAAGCCAAGATTAGTGCTGCGGCTAAGGCTCGTTGGGCTGCGAAGAAAGCCGGGGCAAAGAAGTGATTTGATTGATATAAAAGGCCACCTCATTATTGGGGTGGCCTTTAGTTTATGGGTAAATGACTGAAGGGTCATTTTTGGATGAGGGGCTGGGCAGGGGCGTGTGATAACATAGTGAACAATCATCCAAGGCCGAGACGATATTCCCACGCCAACATTCATTAGATCACAGACAAAAGGACGAACGGAAAGGCCACCGATTAAGCTGACTTGCGTTTTGCGAGCAATAATGCCAATGCGCCAGCCGACAATAAAAGCCAAGTCGTTGGTTCTGGAACTGCGGACGGAGAAAGCGCAAAGGAAGTAACGGAAGGGGCGGCGAACGGGTCAGTGGGCAGTGAATACTGTGCACCCACATTGACGTAACCGGAAATTGTGGTCGAGGATAAACTGGTATTCAGGCTGCTTAGTTTCTGCTCATCTGCGTGGGCTGCGGAGATAAATCCAAGCGCAACAAACCCGATTGCCAAAGCAATCATCGTTGATCTGGATTTAATTTTCACTTTTTGCATTATCAAAAAAGTTTCAGATTAGCGCAATGCATTTTGATGCCGTTTTAGACGGGACTAGAACTTCTTGCTTGCTCCAACACTGATGTAGCCGCTCACGGTCGGACTGGCATCTTGTGTGATGCTGGCACCGGTTTGGGTGTTCTGTTGTGAGTCTCGACTGGTGGCGCAACCTGAAAGCATTGCGGCAACGACAACGAATAATGTTTTGCAAATTAGTTTTTTCATCGTTCGTAACCGAGAATCCGCGCCAGCGCTTATTCTCATGGCATCTCGCGTGCTATGGTTGGCGTGTGGGTTCAACTTATTTTGTCAGCCTTTAATCCAACTGTCAAAATTTGATCTGATTACACTAAGTGGCTGGCTAAAAACATGAAACTGCTTGCTTAGCTCAGGAAAAACGTTCAATACATTATCGGGAAATGTGCTTTCGGCAAATTCGCGAACTTTTAATGAATCACCGCGACCAACAAGGAATGAAACTTCATTAGATTGGAAAACAGCGACGACAAACAAACCCTCACGGTTCCGGTCATAGTCAGCCATCAGGAGATCAAAATGAGGTTCGTGTAAAAGGTTGGGAAAACGCTTTAATTCGTCATCATATCTTTTGAGATAATCCAACAACCATTGCCGAACTTTTCCCACCGACAAGATGTTTTTTGATCCAGCTTCTTTAGCGGTATCGAGCATTGTTTTTAGCTTTTCTTCCATACGATATATAATAATTACAGGCTAATACTGATCAATGTTTATAGACTGGATGATTGTTCCATCCGGCAACTGGCTGGCGGCATTTTGTTCGAGCGGACCGAGCGCTGTATTGATACGCATTGGCAATAGATTTTGATTTGCAGGAACTTGCCGACCCCCAAATTGACGAGAGACGAACTCATCAACATTAAAGCCATGTGGAATTCTAACTTTAGAAAGAGGCGTATTGGCAGGATAAAGTTGTAACACATCTCTAACATAGCGCCGACTTAAATCGCGAACATATTCAACTTGATTTCCAACAATCGCTCTTTCAGCACCACTCATGATTCGTTGATTTGCAATCATGTATCTTGCTCTTATCAAATTTATTTGTTCGGGTGTGAAAGCAGCGCTATTTAAGCGGACTGTGAGCGTAGTGCCTCGTGTTAATGCCATTGTTCCGCTCGACGCGCCAAGAAACGGCGGTGGTTGCTGAACCGCAGCAGTTGGCCTCATTATTCCTGCGCCTGCGCCGGAAACTAATGCCACCGTGTTCAACCAATCCACGCTTCTATCCAAGGTGCCAAGATGTTCACCAAAGCCATCGCCTTGAATGAGATTGAGGCCGTAAAAAGCCTGAAATGGAGCGCGCATCAGATTGTAACGGTTAGCAACGTTTAGCGCTCCGCCAGCTTGGTAATCCGCAGTCGCTTGATTAAAATAGTTGGCAGGCGAGCCGTTGTTTACCGCCAAGTGGGCAAAGTGGCTTAGAAATTCCGCTGTGCCGCCGCCAACCGCATTGTCAGTGGTCGCGGAATACGCATCGAGCATTGTCGAGGCAGCCTTGAACTCTTTGGCATACGGATTGATGTTGGCATTCTGGAAAGCCTGTTTGCCAAATCTCCCGTTCGCATCCCAATAGGCGGCGGGATTCCCATTGAAGGCCGAGTAAAGCGAATCATCAGCAGCGTGGCCCAGCGGGTCGGCACTCAGAAAGGTTCGACTTTCGGCGTCATAGGGGCGTGCGCCCCAATAGTAGAGGCTGGTCATGTCGCGCCATTTGCCGCGCCAGGCCAAATGTTCCGCCGTCAGCGACGAGTTCAACGACAGTGCCGGATAACCCGCCTGCGGGCCGTAGCCATTCATCCGTGCCGCATTCCAAGAGACAGTTCCATTGGTTACGGAAGCCAAAACATTGCCGAAGCCGTCTTGGATCAATCCGACCGAAGAATAACCGGTCGTCAACGATTCCAAGCCGCCCAAGCCTTGCTGGCTGCCATAACCACCGTCCAAATCCGGCCCGTAATTTTTCCACGTCGTCAAACCGCCGTTCACGGTCACGCCGATTTCCAAAAATTCCACCTGCGGGTCGTAGTAGTGAATGATCGCCGTGGGCTGCGAAGTGATCACGACATTGTTGGTGACATTCACGGTGGTGGTGCGGATGCGCCGCCCGAGCGGGTCAAAATCCGCCTGCCAGTTGTAGCCGCTGCTCTGACTGTCCCGCTCGCTCGCCTTCACCAAGCGCCCGAACGCATCCCAGGTGAACGTTTGAATGCGATTGGTCTGGCCGGAGGCTGTCAGCCATACACGCTGGGTGATTTGGCCGTTGCCGTCGAAGGTGTTCGTCGAGGTATCCGCCGCGTTGTTGGTGAAGGTGACCGTGGCATTGGTCACAAACAAACCGCTGGGATGCGCCGCCATGGCCGTCAACTGGTGTGGTCCCGGCGTCAAATCCAGCGTTGCCCGCCATTGACCGCCGTTGGTTCCCACAACAGTGGTCGCAACCGGGTGACCATCGAGCAAGGCTGTGATGGTGGCTTTGCCGTTGACCTGTCCGTAAGCCGGGCGATGCGCCACGCTATTCGTGGCCTTGACGATGCGGGAGAAGGTGTCAGTGACCCCAGACCATGATGGAGACGGGCTGGAATCCTGCACTACCTTGGTGAGAATGCCCATGCCGCCAGCGGCACCGTTGTCGAACGTGTAGGCGTTGTTGACAGACTGGCCGTCAGCAACATTGAGACTTTCCTGAATCAAACGGCGGTTCAAGGAACCGTAGGCGAAGTTGCGGGTATCGGTGAAGTCGCTGCGCTGGGCGATGTAGGCGGCGGGCGAACCGTCGCCGAGCCAACTCCACGATTCCACCAAGGCGTTTCCCCCAGACACACTGGTTGTGGCCTGCAAGGGACGGCCGACGCCATCGCGCTGATTGATGACGAGGGTGCGGAACGCATTCGTGCGGCCGGTCAGCAGGCCGTTGTCGGCATAACCGAAGGTGCCACCGCCGCTGGCGGTCATCAGGCCATCCGCCCGATACTGAAAGCTCGCATTCCAGCCGCCACCGAAGGCAAGCTGCGTGCGCCGACCGGCGGCATCCCAAGCCTGGCTATTACCATAAGAGAACGAACCGCCATTGACGGATTCGGTCGTCAACTGGCCATAGGCATCGAACGTGCGCGACACGGAAACTGCCGGGCCGGTGTTGGTGCTGGCAAAAGATTGGGTGAGGCTGGTGACGATACCGCGCGCGTCAAAGGTCCAGCCCAGCGTCATCTGTTGTTCGGACAGCGAGCCGCTGCACGCCATATTGGTCGCCCGCAGCCAGTCGTCATAAGCTACGGTTCGGGTGACGCCATTGCCATCGGTGGTGGTATTCAGCAAACCGGCGAGCGGATTGCCGGCAGAATAATAGGCGTAGGTGTTGCTGTGGGTGACGGAAGATCCGCTGCTGTCTTGTTCCGACAGGATTTGGCCGGCGTTGTTGTAGGTGGCAGACCAGGTGAGGCTCGCCCCCGGCATGACGCGGCTGGTCAGGTTGCCCGCCGAATTGTAGCTGAACGAGGTCAGAGCGTTATCGCGTTCGGTCAGGGTTTTAACCCGGTTCAAGCCGTCACGGGTGAAGGACGAGGTCTGCCATGTGGTCAGGCGATTGTTAATGATGGAGGCTTGAGTTTCGGCTGAAAGATTTCCGACCAAATCGAATTTCCGGAGAGTGAGATTGTTCACATCTGCCGACGGCGATGAAATTGAAAGCAATGATTGTCCGTCGGTATCCGTGTAGGTGGTGGTGCTGATCGCATTGGCCCCCGAACCGCTGGTGGTCGTGAAACTATTATTATCCGCCGCGTAGGTGATGGTGGAGGTGAGCAACGGCGTGCTGCTGCCCGCCGCGTAGGTTTGGACGCCTAACGTCCGGCCAAGGGTATCGAAGGTGGTGGTGGTTTTTTCACCGAGCGCATTGGAGATGGTGACGGTTTTTCCGCTCGAATCGTAGATGCGGGTGAGGATTTGTTGCAGCACGTTGGTTGAGTAACCACCACCCATGCCGCCAGGGCCGCCACTGCCGCCCGTGACGGTGACGATGGCCGGGCCGGCGGCGCATTTCAGGCGGCCAAGGCCGTCGAAATAATTGGTGAAGGTGTTGCCGGCCGCATCGGTCCATTGCGCCGGGTTTCCCCGCCGGTCACGCACGGTTAAATTGGTCGCCAGCGGATTGCCGGAAGCGGAATAGAAGATGCGAGTGGTGGTCAGGGCCGCATCATTGTAGGTGGTTTCCCAATAGGCTCCGTTGTTCTGGATTTCACGACGGACCCGGCCATCCAAATAATAGGTCCAGCCATTGGTGGCCCCTTCCGGGGTGGCACGAAAATAAGGCTGTCCGGTTTGGGTGTAGAGCGTGGTGGTGACGCCGCCCAAGGCGTTGGTGTGATACTTTACCTGTCCGCCTATTTCATAAGCAAAGCCTTCGGTGGCTAGCAAAGTGGTTCCATCGGTATCGAAGGTTTTGCGTTGCGACAATCGGCCCAAGGCATCCCAGGTGTTGGTGGTGACGGCACCTCTGGGGTCGATGGTTTTGGTCAGATTTCCGAATGAGTCGTAGGCGAAGAAAGTGGTGGCGTAGAGATTGTCACCCGTCTCGGCTTCAATGCCGGTGCCATCGGCTTTGGCCCGACTGCGCCATTGGATTTGCTCAACCTTGCGCCCGGATCCATCATAACTGAACCAAATCAAATCATCGGGGTTGGAGCGCGGGCCATCATACCATTCCAAGTCACCATTCCGATTGTAATAAAAGTTCTCCCGCGCCACGGCGGTTCCGCTTTCATCGAGCACATCGCGAGAGAGACGCCGCCCCATGGCATCGAAATTCATGCGCAAACGCCGGCCTTGTGCATCCACCTGTTCCGCGAGGTCGCCGCGCGGCGTAAACGTGAGGTAAGTAATTACGGCAGGGTCAGAATTCCCCGCAACATCGGCGGTGGCGGCATAACGGGTGAGCTGGGTCGGGAAGCCCCGGCCATTATAGGCCCATTCGTTGGTGGCACTATCCGCCAGAACCACCCGTGCCAGCAATCCGAATGATTGATTCGTGCGCGTGGTTGTGGCGAGCGAAATCACCTCGGAAACATTGGTGTAATAGAAACGGTTGGTGGCAAGGGAAACACCGCCGCCAAGTTGCACCGCGCGGCTGGGACGCCACGCATCCGCGCCATCCTCATAGAGCAGGAACACGCCGCCACCCGCCGGATTGACGGATGATTGCAAAAGATTGTTGGTGGTAAAAGTGAAGGTGTTGGTGGCACTTTGATTGGCAGCCCCGGTGCCGGCAAGATCGCCATAAATCGTCTGGTTGGTGACGTTCCCGTTGGAATCGTAGAAGAACGCATTCGTCAAACCCCGAACATCCACCGTGTATTCGAGGCTGTTTTGGTAATAGCCGGGCTTGTTGGTCTCGCTGCCAACATACCAGTTCTGGGTGTTGGTGCGGCCCAGCGGTTCAATGATCTGAGTGAGCAGATTGTTGGTGTAGTAATAATAGTAGGGATTGCCGAAAACATCTTTCACCGCAGTGACGCCGCTGATGAGCGAGTTGGTCAGGCCAGTGCAGTTGTTGGTGTAAAAGAAAGTGGCGTTGGTGATCAATTCGCGGTTGACGCCCACGGTCGCGGCCTGGGCAATCACGCGCCGAAGATTGTCATAGGTGTTGGCCAGTTGACGTCCGTTTGGCTTGGTTTCCTTCACGAGCAAGTGAGTCGAATCCGTGTAGGTGGCGCTGTTCGTGGTGAACGTGTAGTGCTGATATTCGTATTGCCACGAGGAGTTGTCCGGCAGCGTCACGCTCACCAGGTCGCCGTAATTATCATACTGATAATTGACGGTGCGATTATCATCAGACAACACCTGCGTCACCCGGCCATAAAAGTCATACTGGAACGTGAGTGATGCCCCGTTGGCTCCCTGAATGCGGTATAGCTGGCCAAAATTGTTGTTGCCAGAATTCGTGCCGTAAATGAACTGGTAATAATTTCCTGAGTGGTCTTGCCAGAGCGTCAGATAAGGCCGGATGCGGTTTAGATAATTACTGCCGTTGGCAATGCCGAAGTTGGTCATCACTTGGAACACGCGCTGGCTGCCATCCGAACCAAACAGGGTATAAATCTGGCTGTTGGTGGGATTAGGCAGGATGTAATTGTTGAAAACATTGGCGATGCCGCCGATGCCATTGGGTGAGAAGTTTGCCAGATCGGGATTGTCCGCTGTGGTGACTGTCCAAAAGCCGTTGGTCTGCTGCCGATAAGCGAGAACGGAGCCGTCCATTTCAGCGGCGTTGGCAATCACGCTGCCCGCCGAGTTGGTGACGACGACAAGCCAGGGCATGATGCCGAATTTCCAGCCTGCGCCAACCTGAGCGGTGGCAAGATTACGGCTTTGATAATTGCGGTGAAGCGGCAGGGGCATCGGCCCGGCCAAGGCGATGTCCACGCTATCAGCGCAGAAGTCACCGGAAACAACTTGAACCGGGTCGGATACCACCGAGGCCGCCTGTTTTATCCGTGCCCAAGCATTGCCAAACCATCCAGCATCAGACCCGGCCTTGATCGCATTCGCCGTGGAATTGTTGCCCAAATTCAGTCCGGCGGAAATAAGGGAGGCTTGCGTCACCTGTTGTGGAGTGAAGGCAATTTGTTGCGGCTGGCCGGAACTGGACGTCAGATTGAGGGCAGCATAAGCAGAAAAATTAAACTGCGGCAGCGGGGCGCTGACGCTGATGCTGGTGGGAATGAACGAGTAGGAGCCAGATGCCGAACTGTAATCAAGGTTGTAAGACAGATTGTAGGTGGAAATGAAATCGTTGCCACCGATCCAGATGCTTATCAGATCAGAACCGCCATTCAATTGCACTTGGTTGTCGCTGATAATGGCACCACCTTGCCATTTGCCAAAGAGAAACGCCCCCATGCCTTTGAACGATCCAGTGGCATTAGTAACCATGCCTGGCGTGATAATGACGCGAACATAATTGGAGTCCCATTCGGTGCTAAAGGTGTTTGTTATAGTCGCCCATAGGCTGGGGGTCTGATTTTTAAGCAAAGTGCCGCCGTAGCCTGTGTAAGACAGATTGCCCAAAGCTGAATAGTTTTTAATGTTTAGCTCCATTGGCGGCGCCCAACCGTTGCTTGCGGCACGTTGCGACGCTAATTGCACGAGGCGCATGGTGGAAACGGGATTTGCGTCACCCCAAACGGAAGCGATTGTCGAATGCTCTGCCGACGCACCATTTGCTAGGAGCATGGCCATGTAGTTCTCGATTGCAAAACGGGAATCTCCCGAATCTTGGTGCATGGTGGCGTTGCCGATGATGTAGGTAGCAAACCAGTTCATGTTTAATTTTAATTGCATTGAATTCGTCAGGTGCGTCAATGCGGAGACGCCTTGAGAAAACCAACTCATCCCGTGAACTTTGTGCAGATGCTGATTGAACTGGTCGTCGCTCCATAATTTTTGAAAGAAACTCGACCCCATAATCATGGCAGCATCCCCGACTTCATCGGTCAATGCTGGCGTATAATTGGGATTTAACGCTTTTTGCTGTTGCAGAGTCCAATAATTCTGAGCATGAACCTGCAGCATCTGCGGGGTGACTTTGGAGACACCCGGCAGGATGGCGGACACGTCTATTTTTCGACAGGTCAGCAAGGTTGGCTGCGCGGCTGGCGGCAAGAATTCCGAGGTTTCATACCACCAAGGCGCGGGGTTAACCAGAGTGGAATCTCGCCGGGTGTAGGTGATGCGAACCGGGAAATTTGTGACCGCACTGGACGTGCTCGCCTGTACCAATTGCACATCCAGTGAATTTGTGCCCGTGCTGAAATTCTGGAAATTGGTGATGGTGGTGATGCTGGGACGATAGGGCGAAAGCCATAAGTTCACAGTGTTAACGCCGTTTGTGAAAAGTAACAATTTCCGGTTGTGAAAATCGCAGGCGCGCCAATTTCCCGTGTCAAAAATGCGGTTCGCCGTATTCGTGTCGTTGTTGAAAACTTCAATTCGAATCGTATCGAACCGGTTAGTCAGGAACGGGAAGGTAATGGGGCTGTCGGACAAAGTCTGCACCACCGCCACTTGAGATTGGTTGCCAAGAAAATTTGGCATCGGCAACTGGCTCCAACTGGTGTAGGCAGTGGGGCGGTTGAAGGCGCGGACGCCAAAGTCATCCAAAGAAAGATTCGATTGAAACTGATTGGTGTTTATCAGATTGGTAAGCCATTTTTTCCAAATGGAAACAGTGGTGTCGTTTGGTGAACCCAACCCAAAAATGGTCGGATCGGCAAATGCATAGGCTTTAATCCATGAATAGGCGTCCGGGTAGTTGGCGGGCATGTAATCGTAAATATCCTGGCCTTCGACGATTTCGGTGTTTTTCAGCCAAGGGAAAATTTGCACCGTGTTTGTCCCGATGTTGGCGACAACCCACGGATAATTCACCGTAATCAAGGCATTGGAAATTACAGGGAGACCGTAAAACGAAACAGCGCTGTGAACATTGATCTGCCACAAGCGGCTTACGGTTGTGTCTAGCAGCTTTAGATTGCTGTTTGTTGGCCAAACGTAGGCTGCTGAATAGCCTGCCGAGCGGAGAAGATAAACCAGCAAGGCGCATTGTTCCACCGGTGAACCTTGGCCTTCTAAAAACGTCGCCAGCGCGGAACGGTTCACACCACCAACCTCAATTGATTCGGCAACTTTTTGCGCGGACTCTATGCTAGCCATCGGATCGGTAATCTCGATGTTGTTGATGACGTAATTGACCAGCGCCAACGGGTCGCCGCGCATATCGCTCACAAACTGGTCAAGAATCGGATGCCGACGAAGTTCCGGGGAATTGTCCAGATTCGTGTAGGCCGGATTATTGGTAATCCAGATGTTATTCGTTATCACGGCCGACATGCCGCTCAATTCGGCAATACTTCGACCGGCATAAGTGGATGGCACCGGCGTTCCCCAAAAAGTGGGGTTGTCAACAAAATGAGAGAATAACGGCGGGAACGCATCGAAACTGGCTGCATAAAGCGGCAAGTAGGCCGCAACATTGTTTGTCACCCCCATTGGCGACAAGATATTCGCGCCGACTTCCACCGAGCCTATCCCTTCGACGATGTAACTGTAATTGGTAGATGCAGCCGTCTGTGTCACCATGTAACCGCATAAATCTACGTTTGTTTGAACCGCAAAATTCCAACCCAACCCCCAATTAACCGCGACGTTTTGGCCATCGGCAAATTGAACAACGGTGCGCAAGCCGTTCGTTTCGACCACCACCCGGTTCCCGTTGGTCACGAAATTTGACCATGCCGTATTGTCGGCGGCAACGTAGCGGCGCGGGAGCGGTATGTTGATGATATTTACCGGCGCAACATTGGTGGCACCAGAGGCAAGAACAGAGCGATCATACACCAAAATACGAATCCGGTTTGTGGTGCCGTTTTTTTCGTCATACGCGCCAGCGTAGATTCCAAAGGAATAAGGCTGGCCGGCATAAAGCGGACTGCCGCCAGCGTCGCTGCCAAAAGCGACAATGGGATTGTCCACCGGGAAACGCGACAGGTTTGTAGTGCTGCCAATCAAATCCCATGCGTGTTGGCGTTGGTTTTTTTGGACTCGTAGAAACCACGGAACATTCGCGCCATAGCAATAGGGGTCGCTGCCCTGATTGTTTAACCTCACACCTTTTTCCAAGTCGAGTGGCAGGACAAAGGAATCATAAGGGAGATAGGTGGCATAAGCGTTATCATTCCGATTGCCTCGATTAAATCGCGTTACCTCAGGATACGGACTGGAACTGAAACTGAATAAGGCATTGCCTTTGCCATAGGACTTGATGTCGCCAGTGTCATAGACATTTCCGTTTCCCCACTGGCCATATTGGTTGAATCCCCATGCCCACGTCGAACCGTCCTGAGTTCCAGTCAGCAAATAGCTGTCCCCATACGTCACGCTGGTGAACACCTGCCCGCTGTTGGCGTTCAATTCCTGCGGCGGTTGATTGGATGACCAAGAGGTGCCGTTCCCATACCAGCCCCAATAAAACAGGCGTCCACTTTTTAATATTGCCGCCGAACTGTTGTAACCTGCTTCCACATTTTTCACCGCCCCAAGATTGGTTGTCGCGCCAAAACTCGGCACCACGACTGGCGCCGTGGCATTGATGGTTGTTCCGTTGCCGATCTGGCCTTCCGTGTTTCTTCCCCACGCATACACTACTCCGTTTCGGTCGAGGGCCAAGGTGTGTGACGCGCCTGCGGCAATCTGGACAATATTGCTTAACGTTGTGATTTTAACCGGAGTCAACTGCGTGGATGTGCTGCCCAAACCGAGTTGTCCCAGATTATTGGTTCCCCATGCCCATACGGAACCGTCTTGGCACAATGCCAATGAAAAGTTAGTGCCAGCCGACACCGCGATTGCATTCGTAAAACTGCCTGCGGCCACCGGTTGGTTGGTGGAAATTATATTGCCCGTTCCAAGTTGCCCTCCGATATTCGCGCCCCACGCCATGACGCTGCCATTGGCGAGCAGACCCAAAGAATGGCTTCCACCTGCGGACACCATAATCGCATTGGTGATGCGGGTGACGGCCACTGGATTGCTGGCCGTATTGAAATTGCCGTTACCCAAACGGCCGTCGCCGTTCAATCCCCACGCCCATACAGTGCCGTTGCTTTGCACAGCCAATGAGTGCAGCGAACTCGCTGAAATCGAAACTGCGTTGGTGATGCCTGCAATCCGCGTCGGCCATAAAACCAAAGTGTTGGTGCCCAAGCCGATTTCGCCCACCTGATTGGTTCCCCAAGCCCAAACGGTTCCGTCCGAACGCAACGCCAGCGCATATTTTTGACCGGCTGAAATGGAGAGGGTGGTTAGCTGGTCGTTGTCTGCGCGGGTGATAACGGCGCTCAACAAAAAAACAAAAAAGAACAGAAATCGTTTATTTTGCATAAAATAGGGGAAGTCAGAATCCGATCAATTGAACACGATCCCGGCAAGCGGACTGTCAATGGTGATGGTCAGGATTCCCACGGCAGGGTTGTTTGGATCGCCATCCTGAGAATTGGGAACACCGTCACCGTCGGCGTCAGATCCGATAACGGCCCTGAAAAACGCTGTCGGGCTTACCATATTCACGACGAAGTTGGTCTGCCCGGCTGAACCGACCGTGTGCAGTATCCACGGATAATTCTGATCCACCAAAACCGGCGTCCACCACAATTCGTAATTCCCAGGATTCGTGTCGTTGAGGACGGTGATCAAAAGCTGATTGCCGTTGGTCGGGGTGACGGTCAGGAAAGGCACGCCGCTTTGCCGCTCCATCATTTGAGTGCCGACTGCACGTTCGCTGGTGGCAGGAACGTCGAAGCCCAAAGCGCGGGCCGCCTGACGCAGTTGCGTGTCCAGAACTGAAGTGATCAAGTCTATAACGGCCTGAGCTTGTGCCTCTAGAGCGCTGGCGATCATTTCGCTGGTGACGAGTCTTCCGCCAGGCCGACGGCGTGGCGTCACCTGGCCGCCGGTGCCGTCCATGATATATTGGTTGCCGGTGATGGCGTAGATTGGATAGTTGCTGAGGATCATTGGGCACGGCAACGGAGCGTGACCGCCATCGGGCATGAATAGCCAAAAGGTGCCGCCACGAGGAATGGAGTCACGGGACATCAATGGCAAACCTTGGGCCTCGGCGGTGATCTGAATGATGCTGTCCGGCGCAGGTGGCTGATCGGTATTGATAGTGGCGAACTGAGCGTGAGCGGTGAGACAGCCGATGATCGCAGCGATGAGAGTTAATGTTTTCACCCAAAATTTCATTTTTTGGCCTTTCCCGATGGAAGATGGAATATTTCTAGCACGGCAACTTGCTCGCACCAAGCTATTAGCAGCCAAATGGTTAAGTATAACCGGGGCTGCAATTGATTGTGGTTGCTGCTTATGCGGAACCAGGGAAAAGCACTAAACGGCTCCAAAATCAGGCCAGCAAAGTCTGATTTAAACCAACGTTTTTCCAGCTTTAAACACAGCAAGCTCATCCATGCCTGCTGCTGGCGCTTGAGAACGTCTGGCGCGTCAATGCACGGCCGGAATATATAACGCATCTGTTACGTTTTGCCTTGCCAGAACAGTAGCATCGGGCTTAATCAGCGACATGTTTTTTAAACCGCTGGCAGTTTTCTCCATGGCTACCAATCTGATATTTCTTGGATCAGCCTCAATCGCTTTATCAACAGAAACGGCTAGGGCAGAGCAAAAAACTGATAAAGTTGCCAATTCGGTAGTTGAAATATTTAGCACCGTCAGTCAGCCGTACCCTTTTGAGCCCTGGCATAAAGCTCCCACTACACAGGAAGCCGGCACTGGAGTGGTCATCGAAGGCAACCGTATCCTCACCTGTGCCCATGTGGTTTTATATGCCAGTCGAGTGGAGATTCAGGCGGATCAGTCTGGCGACAAGCTTTCTGCCACTGTGGAAGCCATCGCACCGGGCATTGATCTGGCCGTGCTCAAACTGGATGACGACTCATTTTTTGCCAAGCATCCACCGCTGGCCCGCGCCAACATTCTACCCGAAATCAAAGATGTGGTCATGGCCTACGGCTATCCGATTGGCGGCAATTCGCTTTCCATCACCAAGGGCATTGTGTCACGCATCGAATTCACCCAATACAACGCCCCGGTAACGGGCTTGCGAATTCAGGTGGATACGCCCATCAACCCCGGCAATAGTGGCGGTCCGGCAGTGGCTGGGGATAAAATGATTGGGTTGGCTTTCAGTGGGCTGGGCGGGTCGCAGAATATCAGCTACATCATTCCTTGCGAAGAAATTGAATTGTTTCTCAATGACATCGCCGACGGCAAATACCATGGGAAACCAGCTCTTTTTGACAATCTACAGACCTTGGAAAACCCGGCTTTGCGGTCATTTCTTGGACTGGCCAAGGATACTACAGGCATCGTAGTGAACAAACCCTATGCAACCGATTCCACCAATTCACTCAAGCGATGGGATTTGATTACCCAAATCGGATCGGTACCGGTGGACAATCAGGGCATGATTAAACAGGACAACAATTTGCGGGTGCATTTTACCTACATGGTGCAGAAAATCGCCAAAAACGGGACGGTTCCGTTGACGGTGATACGTGCAGGCAAAGAATTGCATCTGAATGTTCCGGTGTCACCAAACTATCCCATGATCATTCGCGACCTGGCTGGGAAGTATCCTTCCTACTTTATTTACGGACCCATGGTGTTTTCCCACGCGACAAAACAATATGTTAACGCTTATGGAGGCGGCAACGAAACGCTCAATTATTTGAACTGGTTGAATTCAATGGGCAGCCCATTGGCAGCGAGGATGTATGACAAACCGGCTTTTGAAGGTGAAGAGCTGGTAGTCATCACAACGCCATTCTTCCCGCATAAACTGGCCAAAGGCTACAATTCTGCTCATGGCAATGTAATTAAAAAAGTCAACGGCATCAAAATCAACAACCTGAAGCATTTGGTGGTGGTTTTACGTGACATCAAAAGCGACTTTGTTGAATTTGAATACGACTGCCTTGCTGGAGAGACCCCCGTGTTTCTTTGCAAGGAAATGGTGGCCGAGACCGAGAAGATGCTTACGGATAATGGAATTCGCACCCAGGGATCGCCCGACATGATGGCTGTCTGGAAGGCCAAGCCCACGCGCTAATAAATCAGCACTCGTCAGGAAAGATGTCTGGAAGGCGGACTTTTAGCTTTCGCATTACCGTTTCAAGTTTGTCGATAGTGAGGTGGTGCTCGCCTTTTTCTACCCGGAACAGCGTCATGTGCGAAATGCCGGTTTTCTTGGCAAATTGAGCATACGACATCTCACCCCGGGTTTTCCGGAGGAATAGCGCCAACTGATGATCCAGACTTTTTCTCACCCGACAAATCTGGCAAATAAACCATAACGCATGTGTTATGTTTTGTGTTGACTCCCGGCAAATCGGGAATTATAAACGTCTACATCCTTCATAAAAAGGGATTCAACCATCCAAAAACACCATGAAAAAAACAATAATCATCGGGGTTGCGGTTGTTTTGGGCGCAGTAGCTATCGCCTATGCAGCCTCCACATATAAATACAAGTGCAACAAGTGCGGATTAATCCAAGAATACTCCAGCCCTCAAGCTAGTTTAAAATGCCCGAATGACGGTCGATACATGCAGTCTGCAAATTAATACGTCGGAATATATTTATTTCGTGTTGCAGCAATGTCAAATAGTGACATTAAAATCTCGTGCCCCCATTGTGGTGGTCACATCCTGTTCTCTGACGAATACCAAAACAAGGTTATAGCTTGTCCGCATTGTTCTGTACCTATTGCCTTAACTTCGTCTGGCATCCAAGATATAAAATCGTCTTCTACCTTGAACCAAAGGCAGTTGAGCCAGCCAATCTCGACTCCAGTAGCAGATACAAGGACTCAAGCCGCAGACTTTGAAAAAGTGCCATTGTTTTATGGTAATAGGAAATGGGAGCCGGTTGGGTCCACAATGATATACGCTTTAACGTTTATTATACCACCAGTTGGTTTAATAATAGGATTTCTTGGAATTAAATGTCAGCCAAAGCGTAAACAGGGAACATTTTTACTTTGTATATCGCTACTTCTATGTGCTGTTTACAGCTTCGCAATATTAAATGTATTAAATGTTAAAGTTGGTTCCATCACTGGTAATAGAACCGCTAAAAGCAACTCTCCAGATGGCTCATCACAACTAATCCAATCTGAATTACCCGTGGTCGACGCTTCCGAAATTGTTCGTGTATGGAACGAGATGATTGTGATAGATAATTCCTGCAAAAATGATATTCAATCAGGAGTAGATGGCATGGCTGCTGGCAGGTTATATATGCAACGTCTTCAACAGTTAAAAAGTTCTGCTGCCAAAGTCGACCCTAAACTCGTAGCGCTGATTGGCCGAAAGATTAACGTCATAGGGGGGTTGTTTGGTTTGTACGACGTCGCAGCTAGAATAGAGCGTTCTGATCCAAACAACCAGAACGTGTCTACTATTCCAGACCGCCTAAATGCGCAAAAAAGTCTAGGAGATATAGCCACTGAATCTAACTCAGTCGATGATGCTCAGTTAATGTTAAGGACTGAACTACAAGACAAATATCACATTGAGCTCAACAGATACTAGTTTGCATATATTAGCGCCATCTGCGATATGGCGGAAAGATAACATCCACATTTATATACACCGTTAGACCGTCCTGGAAGCGTCAGATATAATATAAGTATGTTAACAAAATGCTCTTGCCAGATATGCAGCGGCCATTTGGAGTTTGAAGTTTCGGATTCGGGTCGAACTATTACTTGTCCACATTGCGGAATGGATACGGTTTTATACATTAAGTACATTCCTAAGCCAATTGTTCGGGTTGTATTAAAACAGAAAGAGCCGGATAAAACTCGTAAAAACATGATGTTGGCATTAGTTATCTTTGGGCTACTCGCTCTAATATCAGCTAGCGGTCTATGGTTTTATAGAGATCGTCAATCAAAACGAGAAACTGCAATACAAGCACAACGTGAAGCGTCCGAAAACAAGGCAAAGCAACAAGCTGAATCTCAGCGTTTGGCATCCGAGGCGCAACAAAAAGCCGATCGAGAACAGGCCTTGCAACGATCTGATGCAGCAAAGCTTATTCTTGTAAAAGACAAGGTAATAAACAATATATATATACCCGCCCATCCTTATGTTAACAGCTTAGGGATGAAGTTCGTGGGCATACCAGATTCAGGCGTATTATTTTCTATCTGGGACACAAGGGTGCAAGATTATCAAGTGTATGCTAATGCCAATAGTGGGGTAAATGACACATGGAAATATCCAGAGTTTAAAGGAGCATGGGCTGATCCTGCAACCGGGATTGAAAACCCACCTTCACAAAGAGAGGTTTTTAAACAAGGAAGCATTTATCCAGTAATTAACGTAAGTTGGAATGATGCAAATGCATTTTGTCAATGGCTGACGGCACGGGAACGGACTGCTGGAAAAATCGGAGATAATCAATGTTATCGGCTTCCGACAGATTGGGAATGGAGCATGGCTGTAGGAATTAAAGAGGCAAAAGAAGACTCGCCGGCCAATAGGAGCAAAAGAAATGATGGCGCCTATCCATGGGGAAATCAACAACGGGCACCTCGCGGCGCTGGCAATTATAATCCACATGATGGGATTGATAACTATGATTACACATCACCAGTAAATGCATTCAGCCCAAACATCTACGGTTTATATGACATGGGAGGCAATGTCTGGCAGTTGTGCAAAGACCGTTTTTCTGGCAATAACTACATTGATAAAAAGATTTATGGAAACAGTGTAACACTTCGCGGTTCATGCTGGCTGAATAATTCTGCCACTTCAAGGCTTTCAGGACGCCTCCTTTTCAAACCCGACGAGCGCGATACAACTGTTGGTTTTCGTGTAGTTCTCTGCGACGAATAAACATCAAGCCTTTTTCGTGTTTATGAAGATAAATTATTAGATTAAATGACTAAAAGCCAAAATACTGTAAATTAGTTAATTGCAAGCAGCCGATCGCTAAAAACGAATAGATCAGTTTATTTATAGCAATAATTCAAACTTGCCACTAAAGCTGACCCTTACAATTAGACGTAAAATATATTTAAAAAGCACAAAAGTCAGCCCGGCAGTGTCCGACCTGAATATCGCATGTTTTTCCATCCCCGCACCCCAGAGCGTTCGTCGATTCGTAGGTCGTTACGCAGGCACACGTTGAATTGATCACGGATTAGAGGTTCGACCACTGCTTTGAAATCGCTTCGTTTGATGGGTTCGTGTTGCTGCAGCTTCAAATATTTGCAAAAGGCATCATGCGCATCGGCTAACAACAAGACGTTCCCAGGTTCAGATGACAGCATTTCCTCCACAAAACGGCGGGCAATACGTTCAGTGAACTCAATGCCACCTCGAATGCGCTGGTGGGGACTGGTCGCACTAAAAAACGAGGAATCAGCTGCCAAAATCGATTTGGCCCTGTGAACGACGGCTTTGGCGGTCTTGTCGCTTCTAAATTCGATGCACAAATTCACCAAATTGTTCTCAGCCGGCAGTTCCTGGGCTGCTCGCATCAACAAAGCGCGATATAAATTCTGCAGCTTTTCGGCCGTAGTGGTTTTATATAATTGCAGGTGTGGTTCTCTATAGTACCACTGCATTTCGGGCTCGTAGTATATAATTGAGTGCCCCAGCCGCGAATCCCCACCCAGAGCCCCAGCAAAGAAGTCCACGTTGACGCTGATCGGCGTGATTGTGTATTGGCCATCAGGTAGTTGGTCCCGAATTTCTACAAACGGGCAGCCATGTTGTTTGGCGGCATCAGGAAACATCTCGGCAAAATAGACGCTGGCGGTCTTGGCTCGCTGTCGTGGTGCGTGGGGTGCAAAAGCTCCAACACCCGGCAGATTTAGTTCCAAATGCGTACTGAGGGGTCGTGCTGCTGGTTCCATTTGACAATCTCCTCCTTGCTGGGTTGTTTGATTGGTTCGGCTTCAATCGTGCGCAAAAATGCCAGCCGCCACTCGCTTTCCATGTTTAGCTGGCATGCCCGATCAACCTGGTCCTGTCGGCGGGTGTAATCGTTCATAGAATTGTATAGTAAAAGTGGTCCTTTATCTTATATACCAACTTCTGTCACTTCCTCTATACATTTGCTATTAGAGCCAATGACTACGGGCTTATTATGCGGCGAGGTTATTATACAATTGCGCCACCACTTGATTTCATTAGGGTTTAGTGATGTGACCATATTTCTTCTGACTGCTCTTCCGGGCAATTTAATGTCTGAATCGTTTGAGGGACCATATCATCATCGTCCATATTGTTAGGGTAAATGCTTACATTGCTGCCAGGTTCTCCATTTGATGATAACTGTGTATAGTTGGCTTCGTTCTGCTGATAAATCATTATTGCTGTATAATTGTTGAAAGCTACTAACTGGTGCATTTGGGTGCTGAGGCTAGATTGGGTGTTGCTGAAGCGCCAGGGCCGGTTCCTGACGTCGATCGGGTTGGGGTGCCTGTTGATGCCCTTGAGGCTGCTGATTGCCTGTAGCCTCTTTGGTGCATTGCTGGGTGACTTTCATATTGGTAGCCGTACTGTTTATACATTTGACGTTTCTGGTCATGAGTGAACGTAGGTAGTCATCCAACGAATCGTCTTGATCCGAACGTTCCACATAGTCACCATTTCTTATCATTTCCGCGATTGCTGCTCTTTGCATTCTTTCCAGCTCTTTCAGAGATGGTTCACGCTTGAATGTGGGTCTGGCTGACTTGGATCTGGCTAGGGGTCTGCCGCAACAATGACATTTGGATCGGGTGCCTTTAGTCTGATTGCTGCTGTAGTCTTGTATATTGGGATTGGGTTTCATAAAGCTGGGTTGATTATTATTTGGCCTGTTGCTGATGCTCTGGGGCCTCTTTCTGGCGTTAATTATAGTGGACTGTCTGTTGTTGTTTCTGAGGCTGTTGATCGCCTAAATCGACTATGGTGCGTTGTCGTGTGTGTTTCATATAGATAGAGGACGGTGTGTATGTGTTAAAAAGTGCCAGCCAGTCGTTTGGGCTGACTGGCACTATCATCAATCTGTTTCAACTCGTGGCCGTTGTGGTTGTTGCTGCGGGCTGGGCGTATGTGAAGTGCCCGGCAGTGCACGTTACGCCCTGCATTTCCTTCACTACAGGCCAGTAGTTGTCGTAAAATGCCGTTCTACTCATGCCAGTTTGTTGGTGCACTTCTTTCTGCAATCCGCTGGCCGTATAGCTTCCACCAGCCAAAATGTCTAATATCGTTTGGTTGGTGTAGCGATTATTGCCGTTCAGTTCGCTGCGGTTAAAAGCTACGTCCAATTCGGCTTTGGGACCAAGCGCTATAATTCCAACGCACTTTTTCGGAGGGTGATAGCGCAGTGTGTATTCCAAGCTGTAGCGGTTCTTGTCCTCTTCTAATATGCGCGTGGTGATGCAGGTGGCCACAAATCGGCCCAAACCACCGCCGGCAGCCATATCGATGCTGCGTTTGCCACTTTGATCGCCCTTGGGTGTGTGATGGCTGAATACAATGGCACTGTGCGGGTTGCTGATCATCTTTTCCATCCGGGTCATCAATCGCAGCATGTCGGCATTGCTATTTTCATCGGTTCCACGCCCATAAAGGCGGTACAAGCTGTCCAGGATGACCAGCTCGTATTTGTCACGCTTTACTATCTTTTCAATGCCATCCATCAGTTCATCGGGTGTTACATAGCGCTTGTGTAGGCTGAGGCTGTGGAAGTTGGTGCTGTCGAATTGCCCGATGTTCAGTTCTTTGGCCACGCTTTGAACACGCAGCTGGAATTCATTTGGAACCAGTTCGGGGTTTATAAACAACACCTTGCTTTTGCGTGTGGCGCTACCAAACCACGGCAAGCCATGAGCCACACACAATCCCATGCGTATCATGTGCCAGGTTTTATAGCTTTTGCTAGCGCCCACAAACATGCCGGTGGTGTCGCTCTTGAGGACGCCACTGATGATGTCGTCATTGCTGGTAATGTTACGAATAGTCAAATCGCGGTTATCGTCCATATCTCCTAGTCCAAAGTTGCTGCTGACGTGATTGCATTCGTCGGGATCAATTCTGACGATTTCATCCACGTCCATGCCATCGATAAAATCGCTATCGATAAGATTCAACATGCGTTTACGTAGGCCATCTGCACCATGGACTTCGGCATAGTGAATCAATTTGTTACGGGTCTGCTGTAGGAAGCTCTCGTGTAGCTCCTGTTCGGTCGTTGCGATACTCATATGTGTTTATTGGGGGGCTAACACACCTTTTCAGAGACAGCCTGTTCGGCTGGAGTAATGTGCAACGCGAGTAACTAGGGATATCAAGCCTAGCGATGTGTCAGCCCAAATTGTTAGTATCCAAACTAGCGTTGCAATATTTACTCTAGCAATGGGTAATATGGTTCCACTGCTGAATAGAAGGTCTTGAAGTTTTACTCCTCGCTACAATTGAAGTATCCCAGATTATACGTAACAACTCAAGACTAATCCTGCGAAAGTCTAATATATCCAATAGCGACAATGATTTTATGACGTTCGCCAAATATAAACATAATCGAAGCAACTAATTAATTGTCGTTGGTTCTAATTCTAGTCCGGTGCTGATTTAGTACGATACGATGCCAAATCCAGACAGGGAAGAGAGAGATAAAGTGAATCTCTTCCTGGATGGGCTAGTCCGGAATTGTATTTTATAGGAGACCGGACCACAGGACTGATCAGAAAACCGTTGAATCTATTAGTGTTTTATCAACGGCGTCAAAATCTAGTCCGGCGGTCCAACCGGACTGAACGGACTGGGTGGAAAGTGGCGGCAGCAAATGTATAACTGGCTTTCAGCACTTCTTCCAATTATACATTCTCCGAGTGAATTCAAATACAGGAATACTGAATATTTTATCCAGCAATCCAGGTCGCCATGGACTACGAACCAGATCCAATCCGCCCATATTGTTGAACTGCCCAGCATAACTGAAATGATAGCCTGCTGGTTCCTGACGCTTGGGACCGCCTCTACCGGTAGTTCCTACGCCAAAAATAACGTCAATTATACAAAACTGCCGAATTTGTTTGGCCCTGGCGCGATCAAAGGCGCTAAAGCACCCCGTAGCGATGGGTTTGTTGTGCATGGCCTGGTAACCACTCGCCCAACACATGGGTTTTGGTCCGACATCGCCCCCTTTGACACGCCCTACGCCTTTAGCGACCAGGCGGTGTTTGAGTGATCCCAGCGCCTGACTCCCACTTGCCTGAATCTGTTGGGTTCGGCTCAGTTGCAGCAAATCCTGTTTAAATTTCGATTTGGCTTCGTATAGATTGAGGCATTGTTTAGCCACAGCCTCTTTTCTGGGCCGAACCAGACCATCGTAGCGAATCTGATAGCCCACGAACTGCAGCCATGGAACACACCCAAACCATTTCCGACCGCTCCAACGGTACGGCGCTTTGCTTTTGTGGTTCCAGTGATTCTTGTCGTAAAAGCGCGTTTTTTCCGGTTTGTGGAATACGAGTTTGAGGCGGGTCAGTTCATCGAGATATGCCTCAAAAACCTGCTGACAATGCCGGCGATTGGGCGATATCAATACCATGTCGTCACAATAGCGGTAATAATATATTTCCGCCCCCAGTCGGTTTTGCTCCTGTTCTACGCGTTTGTCGGCCTGATCCATCACGAGATTGGCGATGATTCCCGAAATGGCACCTCCCTGAGCTACCCCAATTCTTAAACTTTGGGGATCGCCATGGTGTACGGCCGCCAGTTCTTGGGCCGGCCATTTGAAATAGAAATCGCTATTTATAGATTTCAGCCTCGGTTCGGTGTCTTGCAATACATTTTGAGGGAAGCTATAGCAATCGAGGTAGGCTCTGAAGATGCCGGCTGCCCGATCATCCAGATTGACCTGTTCAGCGGCCCTGGTGAAAGCGTCGAGCGCCACACCATGATCCACCGTGTCGAAGAATCCCATGATATCGCACTCAGCCACATACAAATCGCGTTCGGCATTTTGTATGCGTAGATCATGCAATTGGTCGAATGCCTGATGATGAGTACAAACCCGACCATTACGAGCGGATCTGAAAGCGAACGAGGAATCCGAAAACAGCGGGTCAAACTGGTCGCACAAATAGCGGGCAAACAAACAGAGAATAAGGTTGTCATCTGTATTGAAGCGGCACAGGGCACGGAATTCGGGTTTGCTAGGCTTTTTACGAATCCAGTTGATGGTTGGCGAACTGAATGCAAAAGGCAGGCTCGACAGCACACGTTCACGAATAGAGGCGATGTAATTATTTAACGCCACCACCCATGGCCTGTTTTGATGTTGTTCTCGCAATACCCTGACTGCCTGTTTTAACGCGGCTAAATCGGGATTTGTGCCATTTGTACGATTGCGAGGCCTGAACGCTGACCATTCACGTCTTGGCGGCAACAACTGATAATATGGATGATCTGGTGGCGGTTCATTAATGCCGCCAACCAGACGTGAAGTGTAATGGCGGTCATGTCTGCATCCGGCAAGTTTTACGCGTTCTTTGCAGATTTGGGATATGATGCGCTCGTCACTGAAGTATTGTTCTAGCATAAAAATGATGGGGAGGTTGGTTGCGGACTTAATTGACGCCGAATGGTTCCCGGAACTGGCTGGAGTTGCGGGCTACTTGAATCAGCCAGGATAGTGCCGACGACAACTTGCTCTCGGCACACGCGACCAGAGACCTCCCCAAAAATGTTTGTATAGTAATTCACGACTTCAATTTGATTAACGGTATTACGATGCAAATTCTTACGCGGAACTTTTATGCTGTTCACCTAGCTGAGATTGAGCCCCGTTGCCTCCTCGTAGCCTTGCGTTTCCCCGTTGCAGCCGTTGCCACATTTGCCATGTTCACTGGCTCGCCCGCAGCCGTTTTGACCACCACAACTGGCCGTATGCCCCACTGCCCTTCGCTATGGGACTGCACGTGAGCAATAAGCTGCTTAACCTTGGCTAAAGCCTCCGCATCATCCTCCCGGCACATCACCCCGCAGCCGTCATATTCGTAGGTCAGGTGCAACCCCAAACGTTCGGCCAGTTTATACAGTTCCATGTTCTGCATCAGCTCGGTTTCGTAATAGATTGAAATTCCGTTGCCTACCGTAGCGCTGGCGGTTCGTGCCCAGACAGCATGAAGCAGCGGAAAGTTCGTTTTAAACCAGTGAATGAACTTTTTGTATTTCTCAGCACCGTTTATCGTCTGGTTTAGTGCAGCTTTGGAAGTTTCGCGCGTATAGCCCAGCTCCCTAATCAACACTTCCTTCGGATCGGTATCGGGGTGGCTAAATATGGCATTCCAGCGTTCCAGTTCAGCCAATATGTCCGAATTCCCCCCATCATAATGAGATAGTGGATTATTATGGGAGTTGGTGCTGGAGGAGGAAATGCTGGGAATAGATGGTAGTAGGGTGGTAGAGGCAGTAGTGATAATAGGTAATGACAAACTCTGGCTTTGTTCACGTTGCTTGCGTTGATCATTTTGAACAATTGTATGCTGATGATCCCCGGGCAACAATGGATGATGAGCCTGCCATCCCTTACCTTTTGCGCAATGTACCAGGTAATGCGCAAGGAACAGTGGATGACAGCTGCGAATATCCATCACGTATCTATATTTGAGATCGCCACAGCTAAAAAAACGTCTCAGGTCGCTCTTCATCCCCACAAACTCATTCCAGACACGCCCATCAGTATTATTGCTCTTGAGCTTGGTGAAATTACGCTTACTGAAATCAGCTAATCTTGTCAATGCATCCAGACGAGTGAGGTATGGCCAATTGCTTTGCTCGATAAAATCTACAGCGAGCTCATTGTATTTATACTGAATCCGGCCATCGTGAATGTATTGCAAGAACTCGTTGCTATAGATTTTGCCTTTGGTTCGATGGTAGCTGGCTCGTTTCTGTAACTGGCGCTTGAGCTTTGGGTCGTGGAAACAATTGCGCAAATACGTCAATTCACAAACACTCATCAACTGGGCACCTTTTTCAGTCAGCTTATATCCGCGCGTCTTGGTCCCAACGATGTATTGCCGGTCCACTTCGATGATCCCACAACGAACCAAAGCATCCAGGCACGGTTTGTATTGCACGCCGTAGTTCTCGAACTGCTCTTTGATCGTCTTGGCGGCTATGTTTGCGTATTCATGGTCGCGGCAGAAATGCAATACACGGCGCAGAAAGGCATGGGTAGCGCTATAGGCTTTTTCGTTCTGGTAGGCTGGCTCGTCGTACAGTTCAGCGACTAGTTCTATGCTTATGCGCGGGTTGGTGACTTTGATGGCTGGCATATGTTTTTACGGTTAAATAATTTGATTGTGTGGGCTGGTGGTCAGCGCGAATTCATAAAAATCAAATGGCCGCAAATCGAATTTTACGAAGCTACCGAGCCCGACCATGCAATTATTCAGCTTGGCCGGCAGCATTTCCGGCCTGTTTTGGCGCTCATTTGATCCGGATTGTTTGGGTTTCGCACGCATTTCGATTATAGGCGTTCGACGGTCAGGCCGCCGTCTCCACCCTCTCAATTTCGATTTTTCCTGGTGCCGGGGCAGTCTCAGTCTCACCGGTCTCAACTGTCTCACTGGTCTCGCCGCCCTCAGTTGAGCTCCACAGTTTCCTGGTGGCGTCGTAGGAGACGTGGCCGTTTTCCCGAAGCAACGCCTTAACTCTATAGAACGTGGCGCGCGATACGCCTGAATCTATACATTGGGCCAGCCACTCGATGTTCGTCATGGGGGTGACCTTCACGATGTCATACAACACCTGGCCAAAACCGTTGAGGTTTTCATCCCGCTCGCTCTGCATTTCTTCCGGGTCCAGATCATCACGTTCCACCATCACCGGATAATCCCACTGCACCACAAACGGATGCTGCGGCGCTAGATTGCGCAACGTCATCTCCAATGTATAGCAACCGGCAACTTTATGTTCGGTGAGCGTAATTATACTATCCGCATCACGGGCAAATACTCCGCTGCCGCTCATGCGGTCGATGGCAGCCTTCTTTTTTGCGTCGCCTTTGGTAAAATGATGGGCAAACACCACGGCCGCTCCAGTACGTTCAGCCAACCGTTCCAACTGATGACAAAGCTCCCCCACGCCGCTGGACATGTTCTCTGATTTGCCGACCATGGCTTTGTAAATGGGGTCGAGGATGATCAGCGAGTAGTTTTTGCCTTGGATTTCACGAATGATGTTGGCAACCAGAGCTTCGAAGTTGGCCGTCTTGCCACGTAGATTCCAAAGATTGAGGTTGTCCGCTTTTGAGATTCCACGGCGCTGCATGAGGGTTTCGACACGTGACTTGATGAATGCCCGCTGGATCTCAAAGTTGATGAACAGCACTTTGCCGACGTTGGTTTTCCAGCGCAGAAAGTCGGTTCCGGTAGCCACGCTCAATGCCATATCGAGCAATATCCAGGTCTTGCCAATTTTACTACCGCTAGCCAACACAGCTTTTGTGCCCTGATGGATGAGACCGCACACCAGTTCATTGGGGCGAACGATGTCAGTGCTGCTCACAAACTGGGTTGCGTTGTCGATGGCCGGCAGGCCTGGAATACGCGGCACTGGGAACAAAGAAAATGTCGATGTTTTCTGAACGTTTGGCGCTATGGTATTCATATAAATTGAATTGAATGTTAAATAAAAAGGCCGGGGCAGTGTTGCACCACCCCGGCCACCGGCTTTCAGCTTACGCCGTTTCGGTTTCGCTTCCCGGGGCCATGAACCCCTTGATTACCGAACTCACTTCCTTGCCACCTTCGGCGTAATCCACATCGACCACAACCTGAACTCCCTGCAACGATTCGGGATTGAAATCGTAGAGGTCCGTCTTGGTGAGGGCGGCGTTCATCAAGGAATTATAATCCTTGATGAACAGCGTGATCCCACGACCGTTCTCGGCCAGGTTGTAGCTTTTGGTCAGCTTGAACGCCTGACCTTTGCTGTTCTTGGCGTCGAGCTGGACCACGATGTCCATACGGTTGAACTCTTCGCCATCTTCCGTCCCTGACAAGTTCACCACTTCGGTGATTACGCCAGGGTTCTTACCTTTGGGTGCGATCTCCGGACGAGCCAGCAAGGTAAACTTGCTGGTTTTGTTGGTAATCACGATCCCTTTATTACTGTTAGTTGTGGTTTTCATTTGGTTGGTTGTGTTGTGCCGGTTTGTTGCCGGCTGATTCACTGCAACTATCGGTTGTTATTATCCGACTGGTTCGAGTTATTAAGGTGGGAACTGAACCAGCAGTTCCCGGTGTAGTGCGCTTGAACAACCTCTGACGCCTGGCAAATTCCTTTGTGTTCAATGTTCAGTTTAGAACTGGTATTTGGTTTCACAGGATTTGCTTTGGTTGTCGTTTCGTTCTTCATTTGCTCTACACCTAACACAACGAAAGTGAGCGTGACTTTCTTACAGGGTTTTTCAGGAAAATCGTGAATTGCTATAATCCCTCGTATTTACTAGTGTTTCGAAACGTATTTTCCATGTCTGACGCCGTTGAAAACCACGATTTTACGCTCGACCAGTTGAAAGCTGGTGACGAACGGGCGTGGAATAGTGCATTTACCTGCTTGTACGGCTTGGCGTTCAATGTTCTGCAGGGGATGAATCTGGCTCTGCAATTTCAGGATTTGGAGGAATCAGCCCAGGACGCTGTCATAGAAATCATCAATCATTATGTGGCAAACGCTGAGTCGGTCGATGATTTGAAGCGGCTGGCCATCACCATTGCCAAACGTAAGGCGCTGGATCTGCTCGACAAATATGGCGCTGGCATACGTGACCACCGCAAAACTGATTCTCTGAATGCCGTCGACAGTGAAGGCCAGCCATTGATCAAAGAAAAGCGATTGCCCTCCGATCAAAACAGCCCGGAAATTCTGGCTGACAAGGTGGAGCGCGCCCTGTTGCTGCGTGAGGCCATGAAGGAACTGCCACAAAATAAGGCCAATCTGCTGAGCGACTATTATTTTAACGAGCTGACCCAACAGGAATTGGCTGACAAATACGGCATGAAGCTCAGCTCGGTGGGCGGCTATTTGAACCGTGCGTTGGGCGATTTGGAAAAAATATTAAAAAAACAGAATTTGTTGTAAGAAAGGCGTGCTCGTTTCCGTTAGAGAAACGATGCGTAAGCTAAAACATAATAAAATCGTGGGTCTGCTGCGTGAAGCCGGCCCGATACTGAAGCGGATGAAATCACGCAAGCCGCCCAAAACAGTGGCAGCCAAACTAAAGCAGGCCGTTCGCCGAAAGTTTGGCCAAAAGACACAAAAAACTGATATAAACACATCATGAGCGAAGACGCCAAATCGCGAATGGAGCAGATGCTCCGCGAAGCCGCTCCGATCCTAAAGCAACAGGATCGGGCTGTGGCCGTTCCTGCTCATGTGTTGGCCAAATTGCAGGCAGCTAAAGAAAAGAAGTTTCCAGCAATACAAATCCTGACCACCAAGGAAATGGAGCCGCTGCTGCTGAAAGTTTTGGCAAAGCGATCCATGGACGGTGTTGAATTGATCTTGGGATTGGAAAAGGCGCACATTCAACTCAAAGATGCGAGCGAAGGGGTCATCTACGGCCTACTTTCAAAACTCGAATCCGCAGGTCATCTGCAAACTGAGTGGCGGGAACAGGGCGGACGGATGATGAAAATCTATCGTGTCACCGAAGCCGGTCGAGGATTGCTGCAAACCAGCCAGGCAGATGCAACGCAGATGGATGCTTGGTCGGCCAAGATTTTAGCATTTGATTCCACAGGTGCATAAAAATGACTGACCTACTGCGAATTCCACCAGCGGTAAATCTGTCATTTGAGAGGTTGGCCAATCAGATCTGTGAACAAGCCAAGCTGGATTATGACACTTGGCATCTTCACAGCCATGAATTAGTGACGCACCTGCAGGCCCGTTGGCGGGAGGGCATTGAAAAAGGTTTGAGCACCGATGCGGCAGAAGAGCGGGCATTAACCCTGTTTGGAAAACCTTCAGATGTTGCCAAAGCGTTGCGCAAGCCCTGGCTCACCCGGTTGCTGAATTACAAACGCTTTCGTACTGAGCGCTTGCTGGTCTTTTTGGCTGCATACGTTTTCTATGCTTGGATGCAGGTTTTGGACGTGCATTACCGGCATCATATGGATGGCGCCCAGATCGATGTGGACAAAATAATGCTGCCGTTCACTCCGCAATTTTTCACCGAGGGCATGGGGGTTTTCTTTGTGGGCATTGCAACGGTTCTGGCAGTGGTGGCGATTCAATGGAAGCCTATTTATACGAACCAGAAATTGAATCAGTTCCTGCAAATTCGCTACGCGCTGCTGGCTCTGGTTGCCTTTTCCCTGTTCGAACTATCGGTCAAACCATGCGCCCTGACTTTGGAGACATTCCAAAAATATGAATCGTATCTTTTCTACCAAGGATATTGCGTTCTACATATTCTCGGCGTCATCTTCGGTTGGCTCGGCGTGGCTTGTTTGGCAGTGGAATTGTTCGGCAAGCCTAGTCATTTTCGCAATCAGAAGCTCGAAGCCGGTCCGCTAAAAGCTACCTGACCGATGGCTGCAACCCGAAAAACATTCCTGCAGGCGGTCTGCTGCCTGTTCGCGTCGGTTTTTGTGTCTTCATGTTTTTCTGCGTCGGCCCCGGACTCGAAGCCGTCTTGGATCACGTTCTCAATCACAATTCCCGAGGTAGCGCTCAAGGCGCGACTGGAACAAGTTTTGCCAGCTGAATTATCGTTTGAAGAGGAAGATGAGAAATACGGTATCCATTTTCGCAATCTCAAGATTTCCCGCAAACATCTGGTTTTGACCTGGAAAAATGGCGGACTTGAAATCAAGACCTTCGCCACAGCCAGTTTTCAATTTAAAGTCGGCGTGATACCGGTGTGGGAGGACATGACGGCTGAGATGATTGCCGGAATGCACCTCAAGCCGACCATAGGCAAAGACTGGAAGTTGCACATGCACGCTGAGCCAATGCTTAAGGTCACGAAAATCGGTAAAATTGGCATGTTCAATGCCGGCAATCTGGTAGCAGCCTGGCTCAAGTCGAATTACATCCAACCCCAAGTAACGGGTTTTGAAGATTTTATAGAACAAAGCGACTTCGTGAAGACTGCGGTAGAAGAAACAGCCCAACAGATGGCTGATGGGATCAAAGTTGGCGGAAAGTGGGAGCAGATAAACGTGAAGACATTTGCAGAACCAATTTTCTCAGATGATCGAGGAAGCTTGGTTTGTCAGGTCCACGCCAAAACGATCATCGCCACACCAACAAAGCATAAACCAAAAGCGCAAAAGTGGACCGGACTGCCGCCCGTGTCTTCGCGCGGCTTGGAGGATGAATTGCCAAACATGGGGAATATCACCATTTCCGTGAATGACCAATTACCGCAAACGAAGGGCCAGTCCCTGAATCTGAATCTGGATCTGGATTTGGTGCATCCAAATCAAATCAAGGGACGAGCCAGCATCATTTTGAAAAAGATCAATTTTGATATGATTGATGGTCTCGTTGCCCCATAGAATCTGAGGGCTAAAATACAAAAGGCACCGGGTTTTGAGGCCCGATGCCTTTTGGGACGTGCTAGCCTACCCGCATTTTTGCATTTGCCGATGCGACTTCCGTTTATTCAACGGTTGTGCGCACAAACTCCAAGATCGATTCTCGTGTGATTCGCTTATGTCGTAACGCACAAGACGATTTCAAGAGACCCCGTTCAAGGAGCCGGTAAACACTATTATTGCTGACCGCCAGCATCACTGCGACTTCTGGAACGGTGTAAAACAGCCGCTCCAGTCCTAGATTGCTATCATGCTTCATGGAAGTATGGTTGCTTTCTCCGCCAGTTGCCGGTCGTAGCCGTAGGCTGGCGGCCCCGAAGATCATTCGAGACAGTCACGCGAGGTGGATTGTCAAAGAACGACTTCAGAGAGAATCAGGTCACCACTTCCAACAATGGGTTGGAAGGGAAAGGACCTAATGTTCGGAGGTCAAGCGGCAGATTCCAACCCACCGCTCAAGGGAGATAACGACAAAAGAGCGAGAATTCTTACAACAAAATCTCGTCTTTGAAACTTGCTCTTGATTGCGGGTGCGGGGTGACAAATAGGGCAGGGCAGGTTGAGCGTCTCGTGGTCAGATGGTTTTTTGGGAGAAAAAATGTCACCCCTTTTTGTCACCCCCGGCGGTTAAAAAACGGGTGAAATGGGGAAAATTGGGAAAGCGAAAACGGGTGATCAAAAACTTTGGATCCACCTGTGGTCATTGGGTGAAGTGACGACTGGTGACTTGGAGTGAAAAGGGCGGAAAAGGGTGAAAAATGACCAAACATCCTTGCGAACGAGACGCTCTACCAACTGAGCTAAGACCCCATCCAGAATCACGGTAGCCACCGAAAAGTGACGGCGGCTACTATGGCGCAAAGCGCCGCGCAATCAAGTAAAAAGACGGCTGGCGAACCCCTAATGATCGGGCCGGCTTGAAAAATCTTTTTCTACATCATTACTCAGCATATCCTCTGCGCAGTGAAGCGGCGAAACTCATTTTTGATTTTCTGGCTGGCGTGGTTGTGTTGCGCGGGGCGGAACACGGCAGCGGATTCGCCCTTCGTCGTGGACGTTTGGGGCACCGCCGCCGGGCTGCCCCAAAGTTCCGTCATTGCGCTGACCCAGACCCGCGAAGGTTACCTCTGGCTGGGCACGCTCAACGGCTTGGTGCGGTTCGATGGCAATTCCTTCACCCGCTTCAATGTCAATAACACGCCCGGCCTGCCGGACAACCGCATCATCTTTTTATTCGAGGATAGCCGGACCAATCTCTGGGTTGGCACCGAGGCGGGGGGCCTGTGCGCCATCAAGAACGGCGCGGTGAAAAACTTTGATTCCGGTTCCGCCTCGGGAAAAATCACCTTTGCCTACGAGGATGAATCGGGAACCGTCTGGTTTAGTGCGGCGGATGGGAAATTTCTTTGCTGGAAAAACGGACAGCTGGAATCCAATCCGCAAATCTTTTCCGCCCAGTTGTTTTACCGCGCGGCGCATATTCTTGTTCCCGGCAAAAACGGCGTGGTTTGGCGGTTACAAAGCGGTCGGGTGGAAAAACGCCGCGGCGAGCGGTTGGAGAAAACCTGGGACTCGGCTCCATGGGGCAATACTCATGTGTCCGCCGCGATTGAGGATCGCGAGGGCAATCTGCTGGTCGCGACCCTTGGCTCGGGAGTTTTTTGGTTGGATAACGTTGGTAACTGGCGGCGGATTGGATTGGAGCAGGGGCTTTCCCACAACACGGTTCTGGCTGCGGCTTTTGACCGGGAAGGCAATTTGTGGGTCGGCACGGATGGCGGCGGATTGAACCGGATTAAGAAAAAATCTTTTGCGGTGCCCGCCGGCTTGCATCCGTGGGTGGCGCAATCTGCTGCCGGGGACGCGCAAGGTGGCATTTGGGTGGCCTACAATGGCCAGGGACTTTCCTGCTGGCGCACCAATGCCGCGATTGATTACGGCATTGGCACCGCTGGCAACGCCTGGTCGGTCCTGGTGGACCGGCGGGAGCAAGTTTGGGCTGGCACGCGCGGGGAGGGATTATTCCGGTTTGCCGCCAATAATTTTCAACCGGTTGCCGGCGTGGAAAAAATCGGTCAGCAAATCTTCGCATTGTTTGAATCTCGCGACGGAACAATCTGGGCGGGTGGAAAAAACGGCTTGGCCGGTTTTGACGGCACCGGGTGGAAAATGTTTTCGGCTAAGGAGGGTTTGCCCCCCCATTCCATCCGGGCGCTGGCTGAAGACGCGACCGGAAATCTTTGGCTTGGCACCGAGGGTGGCGGCTTGTTTCGTCTGCGTGGTGGAAAAATTTCCAATGCCAATGCTCCGGTGAAAGATGTTTCCTGCCTGCTGGTTGACCGGGATGGCGTCCTGTGGGTCGGCACTTCCGGTCATGGTCTCGCGCGATGGGAAAATGGAAAATGGAGTGTCTGTTCTACCATTCATGGCGGTTTGGTCAGCGACAGCATTGGTTATTTGTTGGACGACGCTGCGGGTAATCTGTGGCTGGGCTCGTATGAGGGTTTGTTGCGGATCAGCAAAAAATCCGCGGCTGATTTCGCTGCGGGCGTGGTGAAAACCATTGCCTGCCGCACCTTTTTCACCCGTGAATGTTCTGCTGGTGCCCAGCCGGCGGCGCTGCGCACGCAGGATGGTAAAATGTGGTTTCCAACTATTGGCGGATTGCTTTCGATCAATCCGGCGGAGTTGAATCCCAACACCAATCCGCCGCCGGTTGTCATCGAGTCGGTGGTGGTGGACGGCGTGGAACAAAATAATAACCTGCTCGTTTCCATTGCCAATCAATCCGTCACGATGACGCCGGCCAACGAGCAATTGGAAATTCATTTCACCAGCTTGAACTTTTCCGCGCCGAAGGGCGCGCAGTTTGGCGCGCGGTTCAAATTCCGTATGGAAGGCCGTGATAAAAACTGGACGGACATCGGTGGCGAGCGGGTGGCGCATTTCAATAAAATCAGCCCCGGCCAGTATTTGTTTCGGGTTATCGCCTGCAATGAAGACGGCGTGTGGAACGATTCTGGCGCGACACTGGCCGTCACCGTGGAGCCGCCATTCTGGCGCACGTCTTGGTTTGTTGCGGCGGCGCTGCTGGTGTTGCTCGGCACGTTGGCAGGAATCATCTATCTGCTGTCCACGGCCAAACTGAAACGCCAGTTGCGCGCGGCGCGGCAGAAGGAATTGATCGAGCGGGAACGCGCCCGCATCGCCCGCGATTTGCACGACCAGCTTGGTGCGAACCTGACACAGGTCACGCTGCTGGGTGAGCTGGCCCAGACCGACAAGCACTTGCCGGAGGAAGTGGATCTGCACGCGCAGCAAATCATCGAGACCGCCCGCGATACGACGCGGTCGCTCGATGAAATAGTCTGGGCGGTGAATCCCGCTAACGACACCCTGGAAGGGTTGGTAAATTACGTCTGCAAATACGCCCAGGATTATTTTGAACTGGCGGGGGTGAGTTTTCGTGCCGAGCTGCCGACGCAGTTGCCCGCCACCCCGATTCCGCCGGAAGTGCGCCATAATGTTTTTCTCGCCTTCAAGGAGGCGGTGAACAATGTTGTCAAACACGCCCATGCTGCCGAGGCTCGCGTGCGGTTGCAGTTGGAGCCGGGAAAATTCATTCTGACCGTCACGGACAATGGTTGCGGGTTCGGCGATGTTTCTGAAAAGAAACTTCGAAATGGTCTTAAGAATATGCGCAAACGTCTGGCCGACATTCGCGGTGAGTTCGAGGTTTCGTCCGGCGCTGGCGGCGGCACGGTGGTGAAACTTACAGTTCCCATTTTGAATTCATAATCGTAATCTTAATCCTAATCGGCAGCGGGATTACGATTAAACCAGATACCAATGTCTATCTCTGTTTCCATCGTCGAAGATAACGATAAGCTGCGCGGCACGCTCGCCAAGGTGATTGGCCGCGCCGAAGGTTTCCGTTTTGTCAGCGACTACGCGAATGCGGAGTATGCCATTGCTGATTTGCCCAAGGCGAAGCCGGACGTCGTCCTGATGGATATTAATTTGCCGGGCATGAACGGCGTGGAATGTGTCCGAAAACTGAAGGCGCTGATGCCGCAGTTGCAGGTGATGATGCTGACCGTTTACGAGGATACGGAGAGCATCTTCAACGCCCTGGCCGCCGGCGCGAATGGCTATATGCTCAAGCGCACGCCGACCAGGGAATTGATCGAGGCCGTTCGCGAGGTGCATCGCGGCGGTTCGCCCATGACGACCCACATTGCGCGGTTGGTGGTGCAGTCGTTTCAAAAACCCTTTGCGCCGGCACCGGCGGCGGGCGGTGATTTGGCGGAGCTTTCCGAGCGTGAACAGCAGGTGCTCGACTTGCTCGCGCAAGGTTTGATTTACAAGGAAATCGCCGAGAAACTCGGCATTAGTTACGAGACTGTCCATACTTACATCCGGCGAATCTACGAAAAGTTGCAAGTGCGGACGCGCACGGAGGCGGTGGCGAAATTCCTGCAGCGGTGATGGCACTAATTCCGCCCCCAGACTTAACTTGCAAGGCCTTTACAATAATACAGATGTCATGAAACGACCAAAGAAATTATCTTGGCCGACAACACTAAATACGACCATCGAGATCTAGATTGGAAAAATAAATAATCTCGAATAAAAATCATACGCGTCACGTCAAGTAAATGAGTTCGCATGAAAAGCAATTTCCTATCAGTAATACGGCAAGCAATTCTTTCGTTTAGGGTTTTTTGACTAGCCACAGCCTCGTGATGGGCGAGTTATGAAGGAACTATCCGATTCTTCTTTTGTCATACGAATTATTGGCGCAGGAGTTTTTGACGCGGCTCGTATAATTGGCTGGCAAATCATTTGGATTTGTTTTGTGAAATACTTTTTACACTTCCGTCCGCGCTCGATTTCTGCGAGTAATGTATCCACTCTGGCGTGTGCCTGCGGAACTGACAGGCCGAAACCACCGGAAAATGTATCATCAAATGTGGAATAGCTTGTGGTGCCCAATCAGTCAGATGGGGTGGTTTACTGCTTATCCGTTTGCCACCGCCTCAAGCTCGGTTTTTTATATTTTGCTGATTTTGATGGCGATTCCAACGACCCGCCGTTTTATAAAACCGTGGCTTGCGCACCCAATCCCACCGCATCAACAATACCTGCAAGGTTTTGACACCCTCCGAGGGTTTGCCGCCGCAATGGTTGTGATTGGCCATTGTTGGTGGGCAACTTATCCAATATTCGCGACCTCGCAGTTGGCCGCACCGTGGATTGGGTATGGCACAAAATGGGTTTCAATATTTGCTGTCCTTAGCGGATTTCTTATTTATCGATCCAGCCTCTCAGCCATCGAATCTGTTTCGGCGCTCCGCGATTACGTCGTGCGACGTTTCTTTCGCGTTTACCCAGTCTATTTTCTCGGCATTTTAATGTGCTTGATTCTCGGCCAGTACAATGGCAATCCGTACGCAAGATCGGTGTCGTACTTTTTCTCCGATGTATTCATGTTCTTCACGCTTAGCTGGCCGGGTGGCTTTGCCAATCCGCCAACCTGGAGCCTTTATGTTGAAGTCGCATTTTACGCCGCCCTGCCGCTTGCGCTTCTCGTCGTTAGGCAGAAAAGAATGTTGGCTTTCTGCTTCCTTGGTAGCGCAGCCATGTTATTGGCCGATAATGAAAGTCGTTTTTTCGCCCTTTGGAAATATTTTTTATTCGGCATCATCGCCTCCGAGCTTTCGCCTACGCTGACGCGTCGCACAGCATTATATTGCGCTACGGTTGGCGTGGGGCTTTTGCTTATTGATTTTAAGGGGCCATCTTTTGATTGGGCAGCCAAGATAGGCATCGGTTTAAAACATCCAGACGAACAGTCGGTCGGGCTAGGATTGGGATTCAGTCTGATCCTAGCCGGGCTCCCGCATCTCAATATGCTGGGCCGTGCACTGTCCGTGCTGCCGTTGCGGATGCTGGGCGTGATTTCGTATAGCGTCTACATAACACATTTTTTCTATATCCTCGTAAATGTTCCCGAGATTGGCTTGCTCACTCGTGCCGGCACACAGCCAATGTATCAACACTTCTCGCAAATGCCATCGTACCCAGGCTGGTATTTGCCGCTGGTGTTCTTCCCGGGTGCGCTCTTCTGGGGATTAGTAAGCTTTTTGGTTATAGAACGGCCAGGCATACAATTGGGACGCCGCCTCCTGAAGGGACATTGGCCAAGTGTGCAGAATGACAGCTTAACACGAAGCAACGATACAAAATGAGTCGCCAATTTGCGTGAGCGGTCAATTTTAAAAATTGATTATTGTCAGCCACGTGGTGAGGAATGGTTCCGCTTTGTGTCTTTTTTGTTCAAATGCGGTTTTCAGTCCCGTATCCGCGGCGCTAAAATCCTTGATTGGTCGGTTGCTGCTGCTGATTGGAATAAAGAAGTCGGTGCAGAAGAGTGGCAGCAAATCACCGTTGGCTTTCCCGGTTTTGCCTGTTAATTTCAGCAACCATGTCTGAAACCTCCAGTGCGCCGCTGCCGCCATCCAAAGGGCAGGTTTTCCTGCGCCGATTGGCATCCACGGCGATTTTGTGGACGCTTATTCTTGCGGCCTTGTTTTCTGGCAACCGGTTTGTTTCTGATGGAATTTTCATTTTGTTGGTTGCGTTGCTGGCGCTGGCAGGGTTGGTGGAATTTTACGGCATCGCGGAAAAGCGCGGAATGGTCAGTTTCAAGGTTTCCGGTGTGATCGGCGGTCTGTTGTTGATGGTGGGAACTTTCCTGAATCTCACCGGCCAGGTCGGCACATCTGGTTCGCCGGCGCGGGTGAATGATTTTGAAACCAGCTTTCTCATCCTGTTCGTCCTCGGCCTGTGTGTGAGGCAGTTCGTTTCAAAACGTAACGTGGCGGGCATTACCGCCATCGCGACGACCCTTTTTGGCCTGATGTATGTGCCGTGGTTGCTGAACTTCATCCAGAAAATCAGCTTCTTTCCATTTCCGCCTGGCGCGCCGGCGGAAGCCGGAAAATATTTTCTGCTCTACTTCATCCTGGTCACCAAGTTCAGCGACATGGGCGCGTATGCCGTCGGCTCGCTCATTGGTCGGCACAAGATGATTCCGCGCATTAGTCCGGCGAAAACGTGGGAAGGTTTCGGTGGCGCGATATTGGTTTCGACCGCTGCCAGCCTGGCCTTCGTCTATTGCTTCGGCGCCAAGCTGGTCGGGATGAATTATTTGCACGCCACAATATTGGGCGTGGTCTTGAGCGTGGCGGCGGTCATCGGTGATTTGATTGAATCGCTGTTCAAGCGCGAGGCGGGCGTGAAGGATTCCGGCAAACTGTTCCCTGGCATCGGGGGCATTCTTGACCTGCTAGATAGCCTTTTGTTCAACGCCCCGCTGATGTATCTCTATCTGCGGCACGTTTTGATTTCATGAGCCACAGATGGGCACAGATAAAACACAGATAAAGGCCGTGGAAAAAGACTGCTCGCTCCAGCCGGTGATGCGGCAACTCATCGGCGCGGTGTTTGAAGTTCACAATGTTCTTGGCTACGGTTTTCTGGGAAAGGTTTATCAGCGTGCCATGCAGGTCGTTTTGCAGGTGCGTGGCGTGAAGGTGGAGCTGGAACCATGCATTCAGGTTCAGTTCAAAGGCGTGGTGGTCGGCGATTACGCTGCTGACCTGCTGGTTGAGGATAAAATCATTGTTGAATTGAAGACCGATGCAACCTATCAATCCTTCCACGAAGCTCAATTGCTCAACGAACTTCGTGGCACGGGAATTAAGCTGGGTTATTCGATCAACTTTGGCCGTGAAAAAAGTGTAATATAAACAGATGGTCTTTTAGTCCCAATCTGTGTTTCATTTGTGCCCATCTGTGGCTTGATTAATTTTTGAAATGAAAAACGTCGTCTTACTTGGCTCGACCGGCAGCATCGGCACCAGTACCGTCAAGGTGGCGGAAGATTTGCCGGATCAAATCCGACTCATTGGCCTCGCGGCGGGTGGCAATTCGGAACTGCTTCTCGCACAGACCCGCAAGCACGGGCCCGCCGTCATTTCTATCAGCGATCCGGCGAAGGCGAAAGCACTGCAAAACATCCTTGGCGTTTCTACTCAGGTTTATTGCGGCAACGAGGGCTTGCTCAAGCTCGCCACGCTCCCGGCGGCGGACATCGTTTTGATTGCCATTGTTGGCACCGCCGGATTGCAACCCGCGCTGGCGGCGATTCGCGCCGGCAAGGATATCGCCGTCGCCTCAAAGGAAATCCTCGTTATGGCGGGCGAAATCGTGATGAAGGAGGCGCGCCGGCATGGCGTGAAAGTCCTCGCCGTGGACAGCGAACATTCTGCAATTTTCCAGTGTCTCGACGGTAAGCCTGGTTCCTCTGTCCGCAAGCTTTGGCTCACCGCCAGCGGCGGGCCGTTTCGCAGCAAGACCGACTGGCCGAAGGAAAATTTTTCCGAGATCACTGTCGAACGAGCCCTCAAGCATCCGTCGTGGGTCATGGGCCGGAAGGTCACGATTGATTCCGCGACGTTGTTCAACAAGGGACTCGAGATGATTGAGGCGCGCTGGCTGTTCGACGTTGAGATGGCGCGCGTCGGGGTGGTAGTGCATCCGCAGAGCATCGTGCATTCGATGGTCGAGTTTGTGGACGGCTCGCTGATCGCGCAACTTTCCACGCCGGACATGTGCCTGCCCATTCAATACGCTCTGACGTATCCCGCCCGCTCGGCGAGCGACCGTGTGCAGACAAATTTTCCCAAGATCGGCACGCTCACGTTCGAGGATCCGGACACGGAGCGCTTCCCGTCCATCTTGCTTGCGCGGAGGGCAGGGGATACTTGCGGAACGCTGCCTGCCGTTTTCAATGCGGCGAATGAAGTCGCCGTCGAAGCCTTTGTGAACCGGAAAATCAATTTCCCGCAGATCACCGAAACCGTCCGGCGTGTGATGGACGCCCATAAGGTTGTTGACCATCCGACACTGGAAAAAATTTTGGAAGCGGACGCCTGGGCGCGGTGCGAGGCGGCGCGGTAAGGTTTGCGGTAATTTCCTTCAGTGATATAATCTCCACCGATTGACATGACATTTTTGCATTATCTATTCATCGCCTTCGAAGTGGTGCTGGTTTTCAACCTGCTCATCGGCGTTCACGAACTCGGCCATTTCCTTGCCGCGCGCTGGCGCGGGCTGAAGGTCGAGCGCTTCGCCATCTGGTTCGGCAAGCCCATCTGGAAAAAGAAAATCGGTGGGGTGGAATACGCCATCGGCTGGATTCCCGCTGGCGGCTACGTCTCGCTGCCGCAGATGGCCACGATGGAAGCCATCGAAGGCAAGACGGACAAGAAAGCCGAAGCGCTGCCGAATGTCACGCCGCTCGACAAAATCATCGTGGCGTTCGCCGGACCGCTGTTCAGTTTTCTGCTGGCGGTGCTCTTTGCTGTCATCGTCTGGCAGGTGGGTAAGCCGAGCAATGAGGCCGACAACACCACGACCATCGGCTGGGTGGCGCGGACGGATGCGAATGGTCTGCCGGGACCGGCGTGGCAGGCGGGCTTACGTCCGGGCGACACCATTCTGGAAGTGGATGGCCAGCCGGTAAAACACTTCGCCCCGACTTCCGCCGACAGCGTGACGTGGCGCATCGTCACCAGCACGGGCACGAACATCGCTATCAAATACCTTCGCGATGGGAAAGAGGCGATGGCTTATGCCGTGCCGTTTCATCGCACGACGAAATGGTATGAACGCCGGGCGCTCCGGCAGGTGTTGATTTCTCCTGCCAGCAAGGCGGGGATTTATGAAGTGGCCAGCAACAGTCCGGCGTCATTGGCCGGCTTGAAGAAGGGTGACCAGGTAGTGTCTTTGAATGGAGAAAAGATATACAGCTGCTGGTCGGTGGTGGATGCCGAGGCGGCGATGAGCAACAGCGTCGTCAAGCCCATGACGCTAACGGTGCTGCGCGGTAGCGAAAAATTCGACCGCACCATCCTGCCGGTGAAACCGTTGCAGCCGACGAATGCGACGCCGATGCTGGGCATTATTTCCTGGCAGGGCAGCACCGGCACGCTCCTTGTGCATCCCAGCCCTCTCGAACAGATTTCGGCCAGTGCCGGACAGATCTTCAATACCTTCGGCGCATTGTTTTCCAAGAAAGGCGAGATTGGCGTCCAGCAGCTGGGCGGTGCGGTGATGATTATCCGCGTCTATAGCAATCTGTTTGAAGACGAAGACGGCTGGCGCCGCGTGCTGTGGTTCAGCGTCATCCTGAATGTAAATCTGGCGCTGCTTAATCTGCTGCCGCTGCCCGTGCTCGATGGCGGGCACATCACGCTGTCATTGATTGAAGCCGTCCGCCGCCGCCCAGTGAATGGAAAAATTCTTGAAAAAATCCAGTCCGGCTTTGCTGCGCTGCTCATTGCGTTCATGATTTACATCGCGTTCTTCGACGCGGGCGACTGGTTCCGCAGCTCCCGCGCCGAACGTGACGTGACGGTGGTCTTTGCCGCGCCCAAATAATTTCTTATGCGTTACTGCGAATCGCCGTATTTCTTTCAACGCCGAAAAACCCGCGAGATTGTCATCGGTGATACTGCGCATGGCGGCGTCATCATCGGCGGCGACCATCCGGTCGTGAAGCAGTCCATGATCACCTGCGACACGATGGATACCGCCGCCAGCGTGCAGCAGACGCTTGACCTCGTGAAAGTCGGCTGCCAGATCGTGCGCATCACCGCGCCGACCGTGAAGGACGCGGCGAATCTGGAAAACATCGTCGCCGAACTGCGCAAGGTTGGCGTCACCGTGCCGATTGTGGCGGACATTCATTTCAAGCCCGAAGCCGCGATGGAAGCGGTGAAGTGGGTGGAAGTCATCCGCGTGAATCCCGGCAATTACGCCGACACCAAAAAATTCGCCATCAAGGAATATTCTGACGCGCAATACGCCGAGGAGCTGAAGCGCATCGAGGAGAAGTTCGCGCCGCTCGTGCTGGAATGCAAGAAGCTCAAGCGCTGCATCCGCATTGGCACGAACCACGGCTCGCTGTCCGACCGCATCATGAACCGTTTCGGCGATTCGCCGCTGGGCATGATCGAGAGCGCGTTGGAATTTGCCCACATCTGCCGCAAGCACGACTTCCACAACTTCAAGTTCTCGATGAAGTCGAGCAATCCGAAGGTGATGATTGAATGTTACCGGCTGCTCGTCGCGCGATTGAACAAACTGGGAGCGGATTGGAATTATCCCATCCACCTTGGCGTCACCGAGGCTGGCGAGGGAGAAGATGGCCGCATCAAGAGCGCCATTGGCATCGGTTCGCTGTTGTGTGATGGCTTGGGTGACACCATTCGCGTTTCGCTCACGGAAGATTCGCCGCACGAGATTCCGGTGTGCCAGGATTTGCTCGCTTTGATTCCGAAGCTGACCAATTCCGAACTCCGCCTTCCGTACTCCGAATTCCCCTTTGACCCGTTCCATTTCGAGAAGCGTGCGACACCGGAGATTCCGCTCAATGACACCATGAAGTGTGGCGGTGAACAATTGATTCGCGTCGTCGTCACGTGGGCGACTTATGACAAAGTCGCGCCCAAGATACGCCCGAAGGACGACGTGCGACCCGAGGCGGTCTATGAGGACTTGAACGTCTTCGAGATCGACCCTACGCAGGATTTTGAGATCAACTGCGACACGCAGCTGGTCACGGTGAAAGACGGCGTGAAACTGCCGGCCATCACGGCATTCCGGCTGCTGGCAGCGAAGCTCAAGCGGCTGGGGCGCAAGAATCCGATTCTGCTCAAGGACTGCATCAATTTCGAGCCGGTGCCCCTCGCGCCGAACATCGCCCTGTTGCAGGCGGGCGTGGTCATCGGCGCGCTGCTGGCGGATGGCATTGGCGACGCGATTTTGATCCGTGGCGAGAGCGGGGCGGGGTTGTCACTGCGGCTGGCCTACAATGTTTTGCAGGCGGCGGGCTGCCGTTCCTTCAAGACCGACTACGTGGCGTGCCCGAGTTGTGGCCGGACGCTGTTCAATCTCCAGACCGTGACCGCGCGCATCAAGGCGCGGACGGAACATCTCAAGGGCGTGAAGATTGCCATCATGGGCTGCATCGTGAACGGACCCGGCGAAATGGCGGATGCGGACTTTGGCTACGTGGGCGGAGCCCCGAACAAGATCAACCTCTACGTCGGCAAGCAGGCCATCAAGTTCAACATCCCCGAGGCCGAAGCCGTGGAACGGCTCGTGGACCTCATCAAGGAACACGGCAAGTGGGTGGAGCCGGAAACCGCTTGATATAAGCCTAAGCGGGAAAGCGGAAAACGGAAAGCGGGCTTTAACCGCCAAGGCGCCAAGGGCGAAACCGGAGACCGTAGACCTGAACCCATTCTCTGGATTCACAACCAAGGAACAAAGGGCACAAGGGCGGGATGGCGGATGGCAGCGGGCAGGGCGGAAGGGAAGTTTTAAATTTGGGTTATCAGCTGGACAAATTTCAGATGGCCGGGTTGTTTTCTTCTTCGCTGCTGTTTTCTAAAACATCGCGCAAGGTGCGAAGGATTTTTTCAGCGGAATAGGGTTTGGGCACAAAGTGGCGCACGCCGGAGCTGGCGGCTTTGGCGACGCCGCCGTTGGCGGCCAGACCGCTGGAGCCGATGATTCGAACGCGCGGATTTATGGATTGGAGGGCGATAATGGTGGCCGGGCCGTCCATGATGGGCATGTGCATGTCCGTGATGACGGCGGCGATTTCCTTGCCTTGGGTGGCATAGATCGAGACGGCTTCCGCGCCGTTGGCGGCGGTGATCACGCGGTAGCCGAAGCGTTCCAGAATATTTTTGACGGTGGAGCAAATGGCTTCCTCATCGTCCACCAGCAGAATGAGTTCACCGCGGCCGCGTGGCGGCGTTTGTTTCGTTGCGGGTTCCGCCTCGGTGAATTCGCCGGTGACTCGGGCGGGGAGGAAGACTTTGAAGGTGCTGCCTTGGCCGGGTTCGCTGTAAACATTGATGAAGCCGCCGTGACTTTTGACGATGCCCAAAGTGGTGGAAAGGCCTAGGCCGGTGCCCTGGCCGGTCGGTTTGGTGGTGAAGAACGGTTCAAAAATCCGCTCGCTGATTTCCTTCGTCATGCCCATGCCGGTGTCGGTGATCTGGATGCGGACATAGGAACCGGGGCGGATCTCTGAATTAAGTGCGGCGGTGGCTTGATCAATGACCGTATTTTCAAAATTGAAAGTGAGTTTGCCGCCGTTGGACATGGCGTCGCGGGCGTTGATGGCGAGGTTCAGCAAAATTTGATCTATTTGCGTGGGGTCGCCGATGATGAGCCACAGGCTGTCGGGCAGGTTGCATTCTAGCTGAATGGATTTTGGGAAAGTCTCCTGGATGAGGATTTGTATTTCGCGGGCGACGGTATGAAGGCTGACCGGAATCCGCTCGCCTTTCACGCCGCGTCCGAATGTGAGGATTTGCTTCACGAGCTGGGCACCGCGCTGGGTGCTAGATTCAAGTCCGGCGATGAGCTTGGCAAGGGTTGGGTCGTGGGCCTGTTCCTTCAGCAGGCCGACGGACATCATGATCGGCGTCAGGACGTTGTTGAGGTCGTGAGCGATGCCGCTGGAAAGGGTTCCGAGGCTTTCAATACGCTGGTTGCGGGCAACTTGATGTTCCAATTTCCGCTGTTCGGTGATATCCACGCTGAAGGCGAGAACCGACTTGGGCTGACCATCGGCGTTGCGCACGAGGGTCCAACTGGATTCCACCAGCACTTCGCGCCCGTCTTTGGTCCGGGCGGTTAGTTCGCCGACCCAATAGCCGTTTTCCAGCAAAAACTGCCGGGCTTCGGCCATTTTGGTTGGTTCCAGCTTCAATAGCTGATGGATGGATTGGCCGGCGGCTTCGGCGGCCGTCCAGCCGTAGATGCGTTCAGCACTGCGGTTCCAATAAGTGATGCGATGGTCCAGGTCGCGGATGGTGATGGCATCGTGGGCGAGATTGAGCAACTCGGCCTGTTCGCGGATTTTTTCGTCCGCCAGCTTGCGTTCGGTGATGTCGCGCCCGATGCCGACCAAGCCGGTCACCGCCCCCCGCGCATCATACAGCGGCACTTTGTTGGCAAGAATGGTCCGCAGTTTGCCGTCGGGGAAAAGATGGGTTTGCTCGAAATTAAGATAAGGTTTTCCGGCGAAAACTTCGTGGTCGATGAGGGCACCGTTGGACGCGTGGTTTGCGTCGAAAAAATCCGCGTCGGTCTTGCCAATCACAGCGGCGGGGTCGGCCTCTCCCAGTCGCCGGGCCAGGGTCTTGTTGGCGAGCACATAGCGGTTGGTCAGATCCCGCACATAGACGGAGTCGGGAATATTGTCGATCAGGGTGCGCAACAGGTTGCGTTCATTCTCCAGGGTCGTTTCCGCCTGCTGCTGTTCGAGGTGTGCGCGCTGGGTGATGATGCCGAAGGTCAAATCCCCCGCCAGTTCGTTGAGCAGGCGAACTTCTTCATCGCCAAATACGTTCGCTTCCTTGGCGTAGATGGAGAGCACGGCGAAGACTTTATTCTCATCCAACAAGGGCAGGGAGATCATGGCGGCGAAGCCGCGTTTGGTCGCGGCCTCACGCCAGGGGGTGGTTTTAGGGTCGGTCAGGAAATTACGACAAATGACCATTTGACCTTCGCGGAGGCAGGTGCCGACCGGTCCCCGCCCGCGTTCCTTATCGTCCCACGTGATTTGCAGGCTGGACAGATAACCCTCATCACAGCCGGCGAAGGCGGCGACGCTCACGGATTTTTCCAAGTCATCTTTGGGGAAGCCGACCCAAGCCAGCCGATAGCCGCCATCTTCCACGATGATGCGGCAAACTTCGTGAAGCAATTCCGATTCGCTGGAGGCGCGCACCAGCACCTGATTGCATTCGCTGATGGTCTTCAGGGTGCGCTGGGTGTGGCGGAGAGCGCCTTCAATGGCTTTGCGCTCGGCAATGAGCAGAGCCATGACCCACAAACCAATCATGCCGATCGATCTGCCAGTCAAAGCGAGGCTGGTGGGAGCACCCGATGGAGATAAATACAGTCCGGACACCATCAGCAGAGAAAATAGTCCCGCCAGCAGATAGGGGAAATAGCGTGTGCCCACAAAGACCGTCAAAGTCAGGGGAATGAAATATAGCACCCAATCTGAAATTCCCACCGGGGTCGCCAAATCGAAAAGAAACTCTGCGACAGTAATCACGAAGATAACCGGTAGCAGGAAAAAATTACTTCGCCCGAGACGCATACAGGCCGATTCTTTGTTAACCTCGACCAATAGTCAAATACCAGTTAGTCGGTTTTTTGCCTGACGCCGATCAAAGGCGTTGTATTACGGCAAGCCGAGGTGCGTAGCGTGAGAGTTCAGACTTTTTGTCCAACGGTGACGTAGTTGAGGTATTCGATGAGGCGATCCTTCATTTCCTTGCGCGGCACGATGGCGTCAATGAGGCCGTGGTCGAGGAGGAATTCCGCCGTTTGAAAGCCCGGCGGCAGTTCGGCCTGCGTGGTGTCCTTGATGACCCGCGGACCGGCAAAGCCAATCATGGCCTTGGGTTCCGCCAGAATCAAATCACCCAGCGTGGCATAGCTGGCCATGACGCCGGCCGTGGTCGGATGCGTCAGCACGCTGATGTAAGGCAGACGTTGTTGGGCGTGGTAGGCGAGGGCAGCGCTGGTCTTGGCCATCTGCATGAGGCTGAACATGCCTTCATACATCCGCGCGCCGCCGCTGGTGGAAATGATGATGACGGGCAGGTGGCCCTCGGTGCCGCGTTCGATGAGGCGGGTGAGCTTTTCGCCGACAACGGAACCCATGGAGCCGCCGAGGAAACCGAAGTCCATCACGCCCAGCGCCACGCGGTGCGAGCCGATTTTGCAGATGCCGGTGACGACGGCGTCCTTGAGCGTGGATTTTTTCCGGTAGGCGTCGAGTTTGGATTTGTAGGTGGCGACGCCTTTGAAACCCAGCACATCCACGCTGGCCATGTTGGCGTCCATTTCCTCAAAGGAACAGGTTTCCACGAGGGAATGAATCCGTTCACGCGAGCCGATGGGGAAATGATGGTCGCATTTCGGGCAAATCTTGAGGTTGGCGTCCAGTTCCTTGTCGAAGATCATGGCTTCGCAGGACGGACATTTCGTCCACAGTCCTTCGGGAATCTCGCGCTTGCGAGATTTTGAGGTGCCAAGTTTGGGCTTTTGGGGCAGCGTCAGGCTTTCCAGCGGCGGTGTTAACGCCGGTTCCACCTGTTCCACGCCCATCTTTTCTTTGGTAAGAAATTTAGTCGCCATGATTGACCAGATTATCTAAAGACCGCGTGCAACTGTCCAGACGCAAACATCGGCCGCTCCCGCCTGCCGCAAGGCCAGCGCGCCGGCGCTCGTGGTGGCGCCCGTGGTGAAAACGTCGTCCACGAGGACAATTCTTTTGCCATCCAGCCGCAGGCTGGGCGGAACGGCAAAGGCATTATTCATGTTGGCGGCGCGTTGTTCACGGGTGAGCAAGGTTTGCGTGGCGGTCGGGGCGGTTCGGCGGAGGGATTTTTCATCCAGGGGAATATTTGCCGCGCGGCTCAAATGCGCGGCGAGGCGGGCGGCCTGGTTGAATTCGCGTTCGCGCAGCTTGAGCGGATGGAGCGGGACAGGCACGATGAAATCCCAGTTTTCCCTTTTTAATTCCTTCGCCGCCACGCGCACGAGCAGGTCGGCGAGAAACTTTTCGAACCAAAGCGCGTGTTGATATTTAAAGCGATGGATGGCCTCCAGCACGACGCTTTTGGCGACGACGGCCGAGCGCGCGGAGGAGAAATGCAATTCCATCCCGCTGCAATTCGAGCAAACAAACGTGGTGGTGAGGTCGCCGGGATAGGGCAGGCCGCAGCGCTCGCAGACCGGCGGGCGGATGAAGCGGACTTGCGCCCAGCATTTGCCGCAGACATAACCGTCGCGGGCTTTGGCGCGCCCGTTTTTGCAGAGCTGGCAGGTTTCCGGAAAAACCAGGCCGAGAGCGGCTTCCAGCCAGCCAGTGATTCTGTCCGTTTGGGTTGCGGTCATTCGTTTCGCAACCGGAAAAACATCCGGCGCTAGTTAAGCTTTAATCGTTCATTGAATCTGACGACTTGGTCGGGCTTGGTTTTCAATTCCATGGTCTCCGTGCCATATCGAATTCGGAGTGGCTTGCCGAGCAAGGATTTGACTTCAGCCTTGGTAAGATGGCCGTTTGCCCAGGTGATATTCACCTCGAAGCCGCCGCGTGCGCGCAGACCTTTCACGCTGCCCGCCGGCCAGTCTTTGGGCAGCGCGGGCAGCAGGACGATTTCGCCGTTCTGGCTCTGCAGCAGCATTTCTGCGATGCCGGAGGCTGCGCCGAAATTGCCGTCAATCTGGAACGGCGGATGCGCGTCAAACAGGTTGGGATACATTCCGCCGCCGCCCATGGTGCCTTTGTCGGCGAGCGGTTTGAGCAGCATCTTTAGTATCTGGTTGGCGTGATCCCCATCGAGGAAACGCGCCCAGAGATTGATTTTCCAGCCCATGCTCCAGCCGGTCGCCTCGTCGCCGCGATAAATCAGCGACTGGCGCGCGGCGTTAAAAAGGTTCGTCTGTGTCGGCGTGACCTCATTTCCGGGATAAACCGCCCAAAGGTGCGAGACGTGGCGGTGATGATTCTTCGGGTCGTCCTTGTCCTCGACCCATTCCTGAAGCTGGCCGTGTTGGCCGATTTGCAGCGGCACGATTTCCCGGCTCATCGCGTCGAACTGCGCGGCCAACGTTTCATCGCGGCTAAGCACTCTTGCCGCCGCCGCTGTGTTGGCGAACAGTGCGCGGATGATTTCATGGTCCATCGTTGGCCCCATCACGAGCCCGCCTTGTTCGGGTGAATTTGATGGCCCGCTGATCAGCTTGCCGGTGATTGGATCGCGCGTGAGGTAGTCGGTAAAAAACAACGCCGATCCGTGCAAAACCGGATAAACCCGCGCGAGGAATTGTTTGTCGCCGGTGAAAAGATAATGCTCCCACAAATGCTGGCAAAGCCATGCCCCGCCCGTGACCCAGATGCCGTGGTTGCTGGCATTGATGGGCGCGGTGCCGCGCCAGAGGTCGGTGTTGTGGTGTAGCACCCAGCCGCGCGCGCCATAATGCGCATGTGCGGTTTTGGCGCCGGTCACGGCGCAGTCGGCGATCATGTCAAAGAGCGGTGCGGTGCATTCCGAAAGATTGGCGACCTCGGCGGGCCAATAATTCATCTCCGTGTTGATGTTCACCGTCCATTTGCTGTCCCACGCGGGCTTGAGTGAATCATTCCAGATGCCCTGCAAATTTGCTGGCTGACCGCCGGGGCGGCTGCTGCCGATGAGCAGATAGCGGCCGTATTGAAACGTCAGCGCTGCGAGGTCGGGGTCGTTGCCCGTCGCAAAATCCCTAATCCGCTGGTCGGTGGGCAATTTCATTGAGTCCGTTTTGCCTAGGTCGAGTGACACGCGGCGGAATAACGCCTGGTGATCCGCGACGTGTGCCTTGCGCAGCGCGGCAAAATCTTTTCCAGCTACGCCCGCCAGGGCTGTTTGGCAACGCGTCGCCGGGTCAGCGGTGATGTCCGTGAAATTCTTGTAGCTGGTCGCCGCCGCTAGGATGAGCGTTGCGGAATTCGCGTTCTCAACAATGATGCTCTGGTCATTCACCGTCACCTGGCCGCCGTCGGCGCGGACTTGGATGCGGGCTTCAAATTTCACGCCGCCTTCCTCCACCTGGCCGAACAGCGCCAGTTGCTGGCCGTCGCGCTTGGCGGTCTGCGCGGATTTGTGCAGGCTATCGAGCTTGGCGGTGAAATTGACCGCGTTTTTTTTGTCCGCCGCTACGCGCCAGACGATGACTTGATCCGGAAATGTCGCGAAACATTCACGCGTGAATGTCGTATCGCCGGCCCGATAAGTCAGACGAGCCACGGCAGAATCCAGGTCGAGGTCGCGGCGATAGTCCGTGAAATTTGTGGACGCGGGGACCGAAATCCGCAGGTCGCCAAACGCCTGATACGTCTTCTGGCGCACCGGCACGCTCATGAATTCCTTGCCGCCGATGTCCTCGGCCTCTTTCTGCTTGGCGCGCGCGGCTTTGCGCTTTTCATCGGCCTCGGCTTTTTTACTTTCCTTATCTAGCGCGGCGGCTTCACGCTCCAACGCGCGGCCCGCGTTGAGCCGGTCCCGCATCGGTGCCAAAAAGTTCACTGCGCCCTCATGCTGATACTCGTTCGGTTGGCCCGTCCAGAGGGTGCTTTCGTTGAACTGAATGTGCTCATCGCTCACCCCCCCAAAGATCATCGCGCCAAGCCGGCCGTTGCCGAGCGGCAACGCTTCCGTCCAGCGTTTGGCCGGTTGTTGATACCAGAGCTGGTTTTGTCCGTTTACTGGAGGGGTGATTGCCTGTAGGCAAGGCGCAGTGATGCCGTTTAAGAGCGCTAGCAGCATTATGAGTCTGGAGGTTTTCAAATTCAGGGTTTCCTTTATAAAAGTATGGCTGGTATCTGCAAAATATGCGCGTCTAGGGTCGTTCCATCGTTGGGATGTGTGGGCAAAGACTCGCAAATTGACGAGTGGCGTCAAGTTTTTGAAAGCGTGTCGGGCGTCAATTGCCAAACCTTTGCGGCTAAAACAAAAAACGGCAAGGTCAGATGACCTTGCCGTTTGGTGAGGGGGGATTCGATTAATGTTTCTTTGGTGCTTCATCCGCATGCAGATCTTCTTCCGGGATTCGCATGCTGTAGAACGAGCGATAGATAAACACCAGGGCGATGAGGAAGAAAAAGCCGCCGATGAGTGTTTTGACGCTTTGCTGCTGGATGGTCACGGCGATTTCCACCGCGAGCAGGCCGAAGAGCGTAGTGAATTTGATCACGGGATTCAGCGCCACGGACGACGTGTCTTTGAACGGGTCGCCCACGGTGTCGCCGACGACGGTGGCGGCGTGCAACGGCGTGCCTTTTTGGCGGAGGTCAACTTCCACGATTTTTTTGGCGTTGTCCCATGCGCCGCCGGCATTGGCCATAAAGATGGCTTGATACAAGCCGAAGAAGGCAATGCCCACAAGGTAGCCGATGAAGAAATACGGATTAAAAAACGCCAGTGACAGCGCAAGACAGAAGATAACGATGAAGATGTTCCACATGCCCTTCTGTGCATAGACGGTGCAGATGCGGACGACTTCCTTGCTGTCGGCTTCCGAAGCGGTGGTGGCGTCAAGTTTCATGTGGTCCTGAATGTAAACCACGGCGCGATAGGAGCCGGTGACGACGGCTTGCGTGCTCGCCCCGGTGAACCAATAAATCACCGCGCCGCCCATGAGCAGGCCGAGAATGATTTCCGGCTGCACCAGGCTTAAATGCGTAATGACGTTGCCGAACATGTTTTCCAGCAAAATGATGATGCCGAAAACCATTGTCGTGGCGCCGACGACGGCGGTGCCGATGAGCACCGGCTTGGCGGTGGCCTTGAAGGTGTTGCCCGCACCGTCATTCTTTTCGAGCAGATGCTTGGCGTTTTCAAAATCCGGCTTGAAGCCGAAATCTTTTTCGATTTCCTGCGCGATGTTCGGCTGCGCTTCGATGCGGCTCAATTCATAGACGGATTGGGCGTTGTCGGTGACCGGGCCGTAGCTGTCCACGGCAATCGTTACCGGTCCCATGCCCAGGAAGCCGAAGGCGACCAGACCGAAAGCGAAGATGGGCGCGGCAAACTTGAATTTCTCCGGCATCAGCTCGATGATCGGCGAGCCGGTGTAGGTGGACAGTAGGCTGGCGCAAAACATCAGGAAAAGGATGCAAAGTCCCATCCAGAACGCGGAGAAATTGCCCGCGACGAAGCCGGACAGAATGTTCAGCGACGCACCGCCATGTTTGGAGCAGGTGGTCACTTCCTTGACGTGCTGCGAGTTGGTGCTGGTGAAAATCTTGGTGAATTCCGGTATCACTGCGCCCGCCACGGTGCCGCAGGAAATGATGGCCGACAGCACCCACCAAAGATTTGAATCAATGCCGGTTTGTTTGGATAACAGCAGAAAACTGGCGATGAACGTGATGACGATGGACACCGCCGAGGTGATCCAAACCAGATGCGTGAGCGGGGCTTCAAAGTCGAAATCTTTTTTGCCGCCGAATTTTGCCTGGGTGATGCCTTCGTTCAGAAAATAGGATACCAGCGAAGTGACAATCATCAAAGCCCGCATGACGAACAGCCAGATGATGAGCGTGGCGCAAGTGGCTTGTGATTCGGGGGCCGCCAGGGCCAGCGAGAGGAAAGCGATGAGCGCCACGCCGGTGACGCCGTAGGTTTCAAAGCCGTCCGCCGTCGGTCCGACGCTGTCGCCGGCGTTGTCGCCGGTGCAGTCCGCGATGACGCCGGGATTCTTCGGATCATCTTCGGGAAGTTTGAAGACGATTTTCATCAGGTCGCTGCCGATGTCGGCAATCTTGGTGAAGATGCCGCCGCAGATACGCAGCACGCTCGCACCCAGCGATTCGCCGATGGCGAAGCCGATGAAGCACGGGCCGACGAGTTTGTTCGGCAGGAAAATCAGGATGCAGATCATGAAGAATAATTCCACCGAGACGAGCAACAGCCCGACACTCATGCCCGAGCGAAGCGGGATTCCGACGACGGTGACCGGCGTGCCTTTCAGCGCCGCGAATGAAGTGCGGCTGTTGGCGGTGGTGTTGATGCGGATCCCGAACCACGCCACGCCGTAGCTACCGAGGATGCCAAGAATGGAGGCCAGCAGAATGACGATGACATCGCCATAGCTTTTTTCTTCCAGCACTTTGAAATAGAAAAAGATGCAGCCGCCGATGAGCAGCCAGAGGATGGCTAAAAACTTCCCCTGTTGAAACAGGTAGGTTTTACAAGTCTCCCAGATTGTCTGTGAAACCGCCGCCATGGATTTATGAACGGGCAGGGCTTTGGTCTGCCAGTATTGCGCCAGGCCGAAGATTGCGCCGATGGCGCACATCAAAATGCCCATATACATCAACTGAATGCCGGTGACGCCAAAGACCCCGTCAAATTTGACGGGGTCAAGCGGGGGGATTTTTAAGTCAGCCTCGCTGGCGTGCAGCGCGGTGGCAGTGGCGAAAAATGCAACCGTAGCAACGGTCGCCCGGAGGAGTTTAGTGGGGTGCATATAAAGTATTTTAAATGGCTGGGGGGTGGGTGGTGATGGGATGTTTGATCGCGGTAGCGTGTCGGCCGAATGCTAGGTCGAGATGGCGCAGCCAGATGATCAGGTTGATCTGATCGTCTGGGCCTGCTTTCAAATGGTTGAACTTGCCATTCATCTGTAAATCCATAAACACAACTTAAAAGATAACGCGTTCCGCATCATGAATCTGATGAAAATATTGGGAAAGTTCTTTCCGGATATTGACTTTGTCTTTGCAGATATTGCTGAACCCACAATGTCTAGATAGTTCATTTTGATTGCCACTATTCCTTGTAGTTTCCTCTGGGAAATGGATGTTTACAATGTCATTTAGCAAAAGAGAGCCTTTTTTTGCCAATTAATGTGCTGACAGAATAATCAAATTGACTAATTTGACAAAAGTTTTCCGTTTGAAAACTAATTGTAACCAAAATCGGCAAAATTTATGGGCAATACCGCACCCGAACTAAAACAACCTCCGGCCAAGGCCCCGGCGAGCCATCCTAGTGGCGATAAACGGTTTAAGATACTGGAAGTTCACATGAAGAAGCTTCAATTCAAGCAGGATGCCTTGATTGAGGTTCTTCACAAGGCGCAAGAACTGTTTGGTTACCTTGAAGACGATGTGCTCCTGTTTGTCGCGCATCATCTCAAGCTGCCGCCGAGTCGGGTATATGGTGTGGCGACATTTTATCATTTCTTCATGCTCAAGCCCCAAGGGCAGCACACCTGCGTGGTCTGCATGGGCACCGCGTGCTACGTCAAGGGCGCGGACAAAGTGGTCGAGGCCGTTCAAAATGAACTCAAGATTAAGGCAGGCGAAACGACGGCGGATAACAAAGTCTCGCTTCTCACTGCCCGCTGCATCGGTGCCTGCGGCATAGCGCCGGCGGTGGTTTATGACGGCACGGTCACGCCGCGCCAGACGCCGGAGTCCACCATGGAACAAATCAACAAGTGGGTGAAATCATGATTCTCAACGATCTTATCGCGGTAAAAGAAAAGGAACTGGCTTCACAAAAAAAAATCGTCCTGCGCTGCTGCATGGCGGCCGGGTGTATATCCTCCGATTCGAAGGGGGTTAAGGAGCAGCTTGAAATAGCTGTCACTGAAGCCGGAATGCAAGACGAGGTGGAAGTTCGCGGCGTCGGCTGCATGAAGCTGTGCTGCGAAGGCCCGCTGGTCGCTGTGGACCCGAAGAACGAGCTTTACGTCAAGGTCACTGCGGAAAATGCGCCATCCATTATTGCTTCGCTCAAGGGCGGCAAGGCGAACGTGGAGCAGACTGATCCGGATGCCGCATTTTTTAAGAAACAACTTTCCATCGTTCTGGCCAACAGCGGCATCGTGAATCCCGAGCGCATCGAAAGCTACATCGCGGCGGACGGCTATCTAGCTTTGCACGAAGTGCTGAATGAAATGTCGCCCAAGGAAGTTGTTGAAGCCATGACCAAAAGCGGCTTGCGCGGTCGTGGCGGTGCAGGCTTTCCGACCGGCCTCAAATGGGGCACGGTTGCCAAATCGCCTGGTGCGAAGAAATATGTGATTTGCAATGCCGACGAAGGTGACCCCGGCGCGTTCATGGATCGCAGCGTGCTCGAAAGCGATCCGCACAGCGTTCTCGAAGGTATGGCCATCGCGGCTTATGCGGTGGGCGCGGACCAGGGCTATCTTTATGTGCGTGCCGAATATCCGCTGGCCATCGCGCGGCTGCATCTCGCCATCAAGCAGGCGAAATCCTTGGGTTTGCTCGGTGCAGGCATTTTTGACTCACCGTTCAACTTTAATGTTGAAATCCGCATTGGTGCCGGCGCTTTTGTCTGCGGCGAAGAAACCGCGCTGATGATGTCGGTTGAAGGCAAGCGCGGTACGCCGCGTCCGCGCCCGCCGTTCCCGGCGGAAAGCGGTTTGTTCGGCTGTCCAACTTTGCTGAACAATGTTGAAACTTTCGCCAATGTCCCCGCGATTTACCGTAATGGCGCAGAGTGGTTCGCTGGCATCGGCACGGAAAAGAGCAAGGGCACGAAAGTGTTCGCGCTTGCCGGCAAAATCAAGAACACCGGTCTCATCGAAGTGCCGATGGGCACGCCGCTCCGCACCATCGTCGAAGAAATGGGCGGTGGCGCTCCTGATGGCGGCAAGATCAAAGCCGTGCAGACCGGCGGCCCGTCTGGCGGTTGCATTCCGTCGCAGCATCTCGACACACCGGTGGATTATGAATCGCTCGGCAAGCTTGGCTCCATCATGGGTTCCGGCGGCATGATAGTGATGGACGAAGGCACCCGCATGGTGGATGTCGCGCGGTTCTTCATGGAATTCTGCATGGACGAATCCTGCGGCAAATGCATTCCCTGCCGCGCCGGAACGGTGCAGATGCACAACATTCTGGACAAGATTCTCAAGCGCAAAGCCACTGGGCGCGATCTCGCGAAGCTCGAGGAACTTTGCGACATGGTTCGCAACACCAGCCTCTGCGGCCTTGGCCAGACGGCACCGAATCCGACGATGAGCACGCTGCGGTTTTTCCGCAACGAATACGAGGAACTACTCCAGCCGGACACTTTCGGCGCGGGTGCAACCCATTCTCAACCCGTAACGAAATAATTTTATGGCCGCCAAGACACTGACTATTGACGGAAAACAGATCACCGCTGAGGAAGGCGAAACGATTTTGCAGGCCGCGACCGAGGCCGGCATCAAGATTCCAACGCTCTGCCATCTCGAAGGTGTTTATGACATCGGCGCGTGCCGCCTGTGCCTCGTCGAGGTGACCGGCACGCCGAAACTGCTGCCCGCCTGCACGCTGAAGGTTGCGGAAGGCATGGAAGTTTCCACCGACACCGAGCGGCTCCGCAAGTATCGCCGCATGACGCTGGAACTTTTGTTTGCCGAACGCAATCACGTCTGCGCCGTTTGCGTGGCGAACGGCCATTGCGAATTGCAAACGCTCGCGTATTCGCAAGGCATGGAGCACGTCCGTTACGAATACACGTTCCCGAAATGGAACGTGGACAATACGCACCGCCTGTTTGGCATGGATCACAACCGCTGCATTCTTTGCACGCGTTGTGTCCGCGTTTGCTGGCACATCGAAGGCGCGGGAACGAAGAATGTTTCCGGCCGTGGTGGCAAATCCAAAATCATCACCGACCTCAATCAAGAATGGGGCGATTCCGAAAGCTGCACCGAATGCGGCAAATGTGTCATGTCCTGTCCCACCGGAGCGCTGTTCCAAAAAGGCTCGACGGTGGGCGAATCGGAACGCGACCGCAACAAACTCGAATTCATCGTCAATGCACGGGAGAAAAAACAATGGAACGCATAAAAATTGCCACGGTCTGGCTCGGCGGTTGTGCCGGCTGCCACATGTCCTTCCTCGACCTCGACGAGTTTCTCGTGGATATCGCGGACAAGATTCAAGTCGTTTACAGCCCCATCGCGGATGTGAAGGAATATCCCGAAGGCGTGGATGTCTGCCTCATCGAAGGCGCTGTCTGCAACGAGGACAACTTGGAACTCATCCACAAAATCCGCGCGCGGACGAAGGTGCTGGTGTCGTTCGGCGACTGCGCCGTGACGGCCAACGTGCCCGCCATGCGCAATCAATTCGGCCTCGGCAACACCGAAAGCGTGTTGCAGCGCGCCTACATTGAGAATGCGCAATACAATCCGGTCATCCCGAAGGCCGACGGCATTGTGCCGAAGCTGCTGGATCGCGTGCTGCCCGTCCATGAGACGGTGCAGGTGGAATATTATATGCCCGGCTGCCCGCCGCCGGCAGAACGCATCAAAGCGCTGCTCGGCCAGGTGCTGGCCGGCCAGACGCCGAAGCTCGAAGGCACACAATTAAAATTCGGTTGAAATATTTTTTATGGCAAAACGCATTGTCATTGACCCCGTGACCCGCATTGAGGGCCACGCCAAAATCAGCATCTTCATGGACGACGCCGGCAATGTCGCCGACGCGGAGTTTCATGTCGTCGAGTTTCGCGGCTTTGAAAAATTCTGCGAAGGCCGGCCGTATCCGGAAATGCCCGGCATCACGCAGCGCATCTGCGGCATTTGCCCGGTGAGCCACACGCTCGCGTCAGCCAAAGCCGGCGACGCCATCATGGCCGTCAACATCCCGCCCGCCGCCGACAAGCTGCGCCGCCTGATGAACCTCGGCCAGTTCGTGCAGAGCCACGCCTTGAGCTTTTTTCATTTGAGCGCGCCGGATTTTCTGCTCGGTTGGGATACGCCGCCCGCCACCCGCAATGTTTTTGGCATCATCGCCTCCAACGCCGGCCTCGCCCGCGCCGGCATCCGCCTGCGCCAGTTCGGCCAGGAGATCATCGAGATTCTCGGGGCCAAGAAAGTGCATCCCGCTTGGGCCGTGCCTGGCGGCGTGCGTTCCAATCTGTCCGCCGAAGGCCGCGCTCGGATCAAGGCGTGGTTGCCGGAAGCTTACGCCACGACGGATGTCGCGCTGGAGATCTGGAAAAAAACGATGAAGACGCACGGGCGTGAAATCCAGATTTTCGGCAACTTCCCGTCGCTGTTCATGGGCTTGGTCACGCCGGATGGCTCGTGGGAACATCACGGTGGCAAGCTCCGCTTCACCGACAGCAGCGGCAGCATTATCGCCGATCAGGTGGATGTGACGAATTACAAGGATTACATCGGCGAGGCGGTGCAAAACACCTCGTATCTAAAGTCGCCGTATTATCTGCCGCTTGGTTTCCCCGAAGGCATTTACCGTGTCGGGCCGCTTGCGCGCCTCAACGTCGCCGAGCAAATGGGCACGCCGAAGGCGGACGAGGAACTGAAGAAATTCAAGAAGCTCGGCCGCGGCGCGGTCACGTCGTCGTTCCTGTATCACTACGCGCGGCTCATCGAAATTCTCGCGTCGCTCGAATTCATCGAGCGCTATATGGATGATCCGGAACTCTCCAGTGATTATCTCTGCGCTGATGCCGGCATCAACAGCCTGCGCGGCGTCGGCGCGAGCGAAGCCCCGCGCGGCACGCTGTTCCACGACTACACCGTGGATCGCAACGGCCTGCTGCAAAAGGTCAATCTTATCGTCGCCACCGGCCAGAATAACCTGGCCATGAACCAGACCGTCGCGCAGATCGCGCGGCATTATGTTCGCGGCAACGACATCCCCGAAGCCATGCTCAACCGTGTGGAACACGGCATCCGCTGCTACGATCCATGCCTGAGCTGCTCCACGCATGCTGTCGGTCAGATGCCTTTGCACGTCCAACTCATTGCTCCGGACGGCAAAGTGCTGGACGAAAAAATGCGCGGCTAACAATTTGTCCTTGGTTGGGCAAAACAATGCCGGCGGGGAAGGTTGGTTGGTCCTTCTCCGCCGGTGAAATTTTTTATGAATACGGTTGTGCAAGCCCAGATCGAAGCCGAACTACTCGTCATCGGCTACGGCAACAGCCTGCGCCGTGACGACGGCGTTGGCCCGCGCGTGGCCGAGGCGATTGAAGAATTACAGCTTTCCGGTGTTCGCACACTCGTCTGCCAGTTGCTAACGCCTGAATACGCCGACCCGATGGCTCGTGCCCGCCGCGTCATTTTTGTGGACGCCGCCGTGGACAAAATCGATGGCGTCCATTTTCGCAAGCTGGAACCCGGCGAAACCACGCAACTCATGGCGCATTCCGCCGACCCGCGCACGATGCTAGCGCTGTCCCGCGACGTTTTTGGTCATGCGCCAGAAGCGTGGTGGTTGACGATTCCCGCGATTCATCTGGGTTTTGGCACCGATTATTCGCCGGAAGCCGAAGCCGGATTTCACGCCGCTGTCGCGGAAATTAAAAAGTTGGTGGCTGCCAATTTCCGTAAAGACACACTTCCGGTCATCAGCTAAATTTGCCTTGAAGCATCGCTTCAATAATGGCAATGCCTTCCATCCGTCAAACCGCAACTTCAACCTCGCGCCTCAAAGTCGCTTTGCGCGGCGCGGTGCAGGGCGTTGGTTTTCGTCCATTTGTCTTCCGGATCGCGGAGGAATTGAAACTCACCGGCTGGGTCAATAATTCACCGCAGGGAGTCTTTATCGAAATCGAAGGTTCGCGCGCCGTGCTGGAAAAATTTATCCTGCGGCTCGAGGCCGAAAAACCGCCACACAGTTCCATTCAGAGTCTGGAGTCATCGTGGTTGGATGCCGTCGGCTACCGGCGATTTGAAATCCGCCCCTCCGAAATCGGCGGCAGTAAGTCTGCTCACGTGCTGCCGGACATCGCCACTTGTTCCGACTGTCTGCGCGAAATCTTTGATCCGGCGAATCGTCGTTTCCGCTATCCGTTCACCAATTGCACGAACTGTGGTCCGCGCTTCAGCATCATTGAAGCACTGCCTTACGACCGGGCGAACACTTCGATGCGTGGTTTCAAAATGTGTCCGCAATGCCAGGCGGAATACGAAAATCCCCGCGAGCGCCGCTTCCACGCGCAGCCGAATGCGTGTCCGGTGTGCGGCCCGCGTTTGGAATTCTGGGATGCGGCGGGTGAAATTATTTTCAGCGCTGACGCGGCGCTAAATTCTGCCATCGCTTCACTTCGCTCGGGAAAAATTGTCGCGGTGAAAGGGCTTGGTGGTTTTCATCTGCTGGCCGATGCGCGGAATGAAACCGCCGTGCAGCGTTTGCGCGAGCGGAAGCACCGTGAGGAAAAGCCGTTTGCACTGATGTTTCCCTCGCTCGAAAGCGTAAAAGCCGATTGCGAAGTTTTGCCGTTGGAAGCACGCCTGCTGCGTTCGTCCGCAGCGCCGATTGTCTTGTTGCGTCGAATTTCCTCCTCCATCCTCCATACTCCATCCTCGCTTTCGCCCGGCGTGGCTCCGGGCAATCCTAACCTCGGCGTCCTGCTGCCCTCCAATCCGGTGCATCATCTACTCATGGCGGAACTGGACTTTCCCGTCGTAGCCACCAGTGGAAACTCAAGTGACGAGCCGATTTGCACGGACGAAACTGAAGCGCTCGAACGCCTGCGCTGCATTGCGGATGTGTTCCTCGTCCATGATCGGCCGATTGTCCGTCATGTGGACGATTCGATTGTCCGTGTGATGATGGGGCGGGAAATGGTTGTGCGGCGGGCGCGAGGGTATGCACCCTTGCCGATTCGCCTAAATTCCAAGGTCCAAGGTCCGAAGTCCAAAGTTGTTCTCGCTGTCGGCGCACATTTAAAAAACTCCGTTGCATTCGCCATCGATGACAACATCTTTATCAGTCAGCATATCGGAGATCTGGAAACCGAGCCGGCGCACAAAGCCTTCCGGCAAGTTGCGGCTGATTTGCCAAGACTTTACGCCGCACAGCCAGAAATCATCGCGGCCGATTTGCATCCCGATTATCTCTCGACCAAGTTTGCCGATGAAATAACTGGTAGGGACGCGTTGCGGCGCCTCCGGGCTGGGCAGCCGCTCACTCCGGCCAAAGTTGGCGTGCAGCATCACGTCGCCCATGTTCTCTCGTGCATTGCTGAAAATGAAATTCAACTTCCGGTGCTTGGGGTGGCGTGGGATGGCGCGGGCCACGGCACCGATGGTTCCGTTTGGGGCGGCGAATTTATCTCGGTTGCAGAATCTGGCGTGTCACGCCTTGCGCATTTTCGTCCTTTCCGGTTGCCCGGTGGTGACCGGGCTATAAAGGAGCCTCGTCGCGTAGCGCTGGGCTTACTTTATGAGTTGTATGGCGAGTCGGCATTTGAAATGGAGCATCTTGCGCCGTTGCGTGCGATTCCACCGGTGGAAATGATGACACTGCGCGGAATGCTGCAACGCTCATTCAATTCGCCGCTGACTTCCAGCGTTGGCAGGTTGTTCGATGTCGTGGCTTCTTTGACGAATTTACGACATGACATGCGATTTGAAGGACAGGCGGCTATGGAACTGGAATTTGTACTTGATGGTGTCGTTACGGATGAGTTTTATCCGCTTTCAGTAGCAAATCATCCGACGTTGCTAATGTTGGACTGGTCGCGAATGGTCCATGCCATTTTGACGGATGTTGCCGGCGGTGTGGCCGTGCCGGAAATATCTGCCAAATTTCACAATGGTCTGGCCGAGGCGGTGGTGGCCATTGCCCGCCGGTCCGGACTGGCTCGCATTGCCTTGAGCGGCGGTTGTTTTCAAAACCGGTATTTGCTCGAACGGGCGGTCACGCGATTGCGCGCGGAAAAGTTTCAGCCATACTGGCATCAACGCGTGCCGACCAATGACGGTGGTGTCGCCCTGGGACAAATCTATGCGGCAAGAAACAACTTAACTTTGAAATAAATTATGTGTCTGGCCATTCCCGGAAAAGTAATAAGTATCAGCGGCGACGACCCGCTGACGCGTATGGGCAAGGTTGATTTCTCCGGGGTCATCAAGCAGGCAAGCCTCGCGTATGTGCCGGAGGTCATTGTCGGTGATTACGTGATTGTTCACGTCGGTTTTGCCTTAAGTCGGGTGGACGAGGCGGAGGCGCAAAAAGTTTTTGGCTACCTGAAGCAGATTGGCGAACTCGGCGAACTAGAAGTTGGCTAAAAATGAAATTCCTCGACGAATATCGCGACGCCGACCTAGCACAGAAATTTGCGCAGGAAATCCGCCGCCTCACGACAAAGCCGTGGACAATCATGGAGGTCTGCGGCGGGCAGACGCACGCCATCGTGAAGTTCGGCATTGATGAATTACTGCCAAAGCAAATCGAACTGATTCACGGACCGGGCTGTCCCGTGTGCGTGACGCCGCTGGAGGTGATTGACAAGGCGTTGGAAATCGCGGCTAAGCCAGATGTAATCTTCACCTCATTTGGTGACATGTTGCGTGTGCCGGGAAGCACAACGGATTTGCTTTCTGTCAAAGCGAAAGGCGGCGACGTGCGAATTGTTTATTCGCCGCTTGATGCGGTAAAGCTGGCGGAAGAAAATCCGGCAAAGGAAGTGGTTTTTTTTGGCGTTGGCTTTGAAACCACCGCGCCGGCGACGGCGATGGCGGTTTTTCAGGCAGCGAAAAAAGGATTAAAAAATTTCTCAATGTTGGTTTCTCACGTCTTGGTGCCGCCGGCGATTGAAGCCTTGATGTCGTCGCCGAACTGTCGTGTTCAGGCGTTCCTCGCCGCCGGCCATGTCTGCACAGTGATGGGCTATGAGGAGTATTTTCAGCTGGTGAAAAAATATCGTGTGCCGATTGTCGTCACCGGTTTCGAGCCTTTGGACATTTTACATGGTATTCTGATGGTCGTGCAGCAACTGGAATCCGGTCGGGCTGAAGTTAAAAATCAATACTCCCGCTCCGTCAGCCGCGCCGGCAACCAGCCCGCGCAGGCGTTGATGAAAAAGGTTTTCCGGGTAGTTCCTCGAAAATGGCGCGGCGTTGGCGAGATTCCGCAAAGCGGCTTGGGCTTGGCTGGTGAGTATGCGGCGTTTGATGCGGAGAAGAGATTTGGCCTCGCCGATCGGCACGTTGATGAACCGGCGGAGTGTATTGCCGGATTGATTTTGCAGGGGTTGAAAAAGCCGCACGAGTGCCCGGTGTTCGGCGCGAAATGCACGCCGGAACATCCGCTCGGCGCAACGATGGTTTCGAGCGAAGGCGCGTGCGCGGCTTACTATCGTTACCGGAGGTATAACGCCCAATGAATATAACTGATTTTACCGCTGCCTGTCCGATTCCGATTTCGCAATATCCGCAGGTATTGATGGCGCACGGCGGCGGCGGCAAATTGATGCATCGGTTGCTTGAAGATGTTTTCGGCAGGGCGTTCAGCAATCCCATTCTCGACACCCGGCATGACTCGGCGCAGTTCGATGTTCCGCTGGGCCGACTGGCGATGACGACGGATTCTTATGTCGTGCGGCCATTATTCTTTCCCGGCGGCGACATTGGTTCCATGGCCATTCACGGCACGGTGAACGATCTGGCGATGAGTGGCGCGCGGCCGTTGTATTTGAGTTGCGGTTTCATCATAGAGGAAGGGCTGCCGATGGAAACGCTCTGGCGCGTGGTTTGTTCCATGCGTGACGCGGCGAAAAAATGCGGGGTGCAAATCATCACTGGCGACACGAAGGTCGTGGACAAAGGCAAGGGCGACGGCCTGTTCATCAATACGACGGGCATTGGGGTCATTGAACACGAGCAAAAAATATCCCCGCAAAATGTCCGGCCGGGCGACGCGGTGATGGTGAGCGGCGATCTGGGCCGGCACGGCATGGCCATCATGGCGGTGCGCGAAGGGCTGCAATTTGAAAGCGCGATTGAAAGTGATTCTGCTCCAGTGCATGAAGCGGTTTTGCAATTGCTGAAAGCGGGGATTGAAATTCATTGTTTGCGGGACTTGACCCGGGGCGGGCTGGCTAGCGCTTTGAATGAAATTGCCGAAGCGGCCGGAGTAAAGATTGCGGTTGAACAGAAACTCATCCCGGTCCGTGAGGACGTTCACGCGGCTTGCGAAATGCTCGGACTGGATCCGTTGCACGTCGCCAACGAAGGCCGGTTCGTGGCGTTTATTGCGGCGAAGGATGCGGCGCGCGCGCTGCAAATAATGCGAGCAAACGCGGTGCCCGCCACGGCGGTGCTCATCGGCAAGGTTGTGGAAAAATTCGCGCCACTGGTGACGATCAAGAGCGAACTGGGCGTGAGTCGGATTCTGGACATGCCGAGCGGCGAACAGTTGCCGCGGATTTGCTGATTATGCCTTTCGGGTCGGTGACAGCTTATAACGGTTAGTAAAATGTCTATTAGTGGCCGCAAAAATTGTCTTAAGTTGAGCAATCAGGGTGTGGTTTAGTGACGGTTTCGGTCTTATTTTTAGGGCGGATTTATGACGCAGTTAGCAGCGCATGCCTTAAATGTTGAAACGGCCGACCGAAAAAAGACCAATGGCTCTTTTCATGTGTCGACGCGCGAGACGGCATTTGATCGCCCCCGGGATTTTCTTGGGAATCGGTTTGTCTATGCCGTGATTTCATCGAGGGCTGGCGGTTTGTCGCTGGGGGTTAACATGAACCCCGACAAATATTGCAACTTCAAATGTACCTACTGTGAAGTGGATCGTCGGCAGCCGTCCCGCGAAAACAAACTGGATGTGGACGTCATGGCCATGGAGTTGCGCAAAACCCTTGCCTGTATTCAGTCCGGCCATTTAGTCGAGCGTCCGTGGTTTCATTCCCTGCCATCCGAATTGCTCCGTATGCGACAGGTGGCCTTGAGCGGCGATGGCGAGCCGACCCTTGCGCCGAATTTTGTTGAAGCTGTCGAAGCGGTGGTGCGGGTGCGCGCCTTGGGCGGATTTTTCAAAATTGTTTTGATCACCAACGGAACCGGTCTGGATCAGCCGCCGATTTTGCAGGGGCTCGAACATTTGACCAAGTCGGATGAAATCTGGATCAAGCTTGACGGCGGGACCCAGGAATTTATTGATCTGGTCAACTGCCCCAACGTGCCGTTGGAAAAAATTCTATCCAACATTTTGCTCGTCGGCCGGCTGCGTCCGGTGGTCATTCAAAGTTTGTTTCCGGCCATTCACGGAGAAGAGCCGCCGTTCGAAGAAATCAAGGAATATGCGCTTCGCTTGAAAGAGCTCAAAGCTGGCGGCGCCCAGATCTCGCTGGTGCAAATCTATTCCGCCGCCCGTCCCGGCATCAATGCCGAATGCGGTCATTTGCCGTTGCGCGTGCTTTCGCAAATCGCCCAAACCGTCCGTCAAATGACCGGTCTCCGCACGGAAGTGTTCTAAAAGTTGCTTTCAATAAAAAACCAGACTCCGGTTGGAGTCTGGTTTTTTTGTTTGGCGAAAAGGGTCTTCGTTTCAATGTTCCGCCGTGTAGCCGGTCAGGGCTTTCATGTATTGAGCCCGTTCAAAGGCGGCGGGTTCCGGACATTTCTTCTGGCTCAAACTGCCTTTCAACTGACTGACCGATTCATATTCGTGCTCGGTCAGCCATGCCGTCAGTTCGCGTTCGATGGCGGTGATTTGCGGGATGCCGTGGCGGAGCAGGCTGGAGCAAAGCATGGTCACATCCGCGCCCACCATCAGCATTTTCAGCGCATCGGACGCGCGATGGATGCCGCTGGTTGCGGCGAGGCTGGCGTTTACCCGGCCATGCAGAAGCGCGATCCAGCGCAAGGGCAGGCGCATGGCCATCGGCGTGCTCAACAGGATGTTCGGCTTCACTTCCAGCGATTCCAATTCAATGTCCGGCTGGTAAAAACGGTTGAACAGCACCAGCCCATTTGCGCCCGCCTGATCCAGCCGTTTCGCCATGTTGGCAAAGTTGCTGAAGAACGGGCTCAGCTTGACCGCCACAGGAATGGAGACATTCGCCTTCACGGACTTCAGGATGTCGAGATAGGTCATCTCCACTTCCGTCCCGGTGAGGTTCATATCCGTCGGGATGTAATAAATGTTCAGCTCCAGCGCATCCGCGCCGGCTTGCTGGATTTGCTTGGCATAATCCGTCCAGCCGCCCACGGACGAGCCGTTCAGGCTGGCGATGACGGGCAGGCGCGTCGCTTTTTTGGCGGCGGCGATGTGCTTGAGATATTCCTCCGGGCCGAGCTTGAATTCGTCCGGTTCCGGGAAATACGTCAACGACTCGGCAAAGCTTTCCGTGCCTTGCTGCAAGTTTTGATGCATCTCCAATCGGTCTTGCCGTAACTGTTCTTCAAACAGCGAATACAAAACCACGGCGGCAGCGCCGGCATCCTCCATGCGCTTGATGTTGTCAATGTCCTCCGATAGCGGCGAGGCCGAGACGACCAGCGGTGAGCGCAGTTTCAGGCCGAGATAATTAGTGGTGAGATCCATAATTTTATTTCGTTAAGTGGTTGTTCAGGCTTCGGTGCTGCTCTGAGGTGTCGTCGTCGGAACAGCGGCGGGTTTCGGGGTGGGCTGTGCCATGTATTGATAGAACTTCCAGCGCCGGTCGGCATCAACTTGCGCCTGGGCAAAGAACTTCTTCGCATCTTCCGGTTTGCTCTTCGTCAGCATCTTGAACCGGTTTTCGGACATCATGAAATCCGCCACCTTGGACTTCGCCGCCCCGGAATCCAGCTGCAGCGGGTTCTCGCCGCGTTCGGCGCGGCGCGGGTCGTAGCGATACAGCAGCCATTGGCCGGAGTCGACCGCGAGCTTCTGCTGCCGCGCGCCGATGCCTTGATCCAGCGCGATGCCGTGGGCGATGCAATGGCTGTAAGCGATGATCAAGGACGGTCCCGGATAGGATTCCGCCTCGATGAACGCCTTCAGGGTGTGCTCATCCTTCGCGCCCATCGCCACGCTGGCGACGTAGATGTTGCCGTAGCTCATGGCGATGAGGCCGAGATCCTTCTTGCCCGCCGGCTTGCCGCCGGCGGCAAATTTCGCGATGGCACCGCGCGGGGTCGCCTTCGACATCTGCCCGCCGGTGTTGGAATAAACTTCCGTGTCCATGACCAGCACATTGACCTTGTGGCCGCTGGCGAGAACGTGATCCAGGCCGCCGTAGCCGATGTCGTAGGCCCAGCCGTCGCCGCCGAAAATCCACACGCTCTTCTTCACGAGCTGGTCCGCGAGCGGAATCAGCAGCTTGGATTCGGTGGTGTTCAGCGCCGGCAATTTCTTTTTCAACGCCTCGACGCGTTCGCGCTGGTCGTAAATGCCCGCCTCGTCGCTCTGGTCGGCGTTGAGGATGGCGGTGACAAAATCATCGCCGAGCTGCGGCGCGAGCTTCTTCAGCAATTTGCCGGCGAAATGTTTCTGCTGGTCGATCGAGACGCGGAAGCCGAGACCAAATTCCGCGTTATCTTCGAACAGCGAGTTCGCCCACGTCGGGCCGCGGCCGCACTTGTTGGTCGCGTAAGGCGTGGTCGGCAGGTTGCCGCCGTAGATGGAGGAGCAGCCCGTGGCGTTGGCCACGACCATCCGGTCGCCGAACAACTGCGTGAGCATCTTGATGTAGGGCGTTTCACCGCAGCCGGAGCACGCGCCGCTGAATTCGAACAGCGGTTGCAATAATTGCTGCTGGCGCAAAGAGCCGTTCTTGATCTTGCGGCGATCCACTTCCGGGAGGCCGAGGAAGAAATTCCAGTTGTCATGCTCCGCCGCGCGCAAGGGCGGCTGTGGGCGCATGTTGATGGCCTTGAGCTTGACCTCGGTCTTGTTCTTCGCGGGGCAGACGTCCACGCAGATGGTGCAGCCGGTGCAATCTTCCGCCGCGACCTGCAGCGTGAATTTCTTGCCCTTGAATTCTGGGATGCGCGAGTCGCAGCTCTTGAAGGTCGCGGGCGCGCCCTTCAAATCCGCTTCGTCATACACCTTGGCGCGGATGGTGGCGTGCGGGCAGATGGCCACGCACTTCAAGCATTGGATACAGGTCTTCTCGTCCCACACCGGGATTTCCAGCGCGAGATTGCGCTTCTCGTATTGCGCGGTGGCCGTCGGGAAGGAACCGTTGTTCGGGAACGCGCTGACGGGCAAATCGTCGCCGTCGCCGGCGGCAATCTTGCCCAGCACATTGCGCACGAATTCCGGCGCGTCCGCCGTGATGGACGGGAGCAGGGGACCGACGCCGTTGACCATGTTGTCGGCCACGCTGACTTCGTGCAGATTGGCCAGCGTGTTGTCCACGGCCTTGAGGTTCATGTTGACGACTTCGTCGCCCTTCTTGCCGTAGGTCTTCTTGATGGAATTCTTGATGGCCGCAATCGCCTCGTCCTTCGGCAGCACGCCGGAGAGGGCGAAGAAGCAGACCTGCATGATGGTGTTGATGCGTCCGCCCATGCCGCTTTCGCGCGCGACCTTGGTGGCGTTGATGACGAAGAACTTCGCCTTCTTCGCGAGCAACGTCTGTTGCACCGGCGTCGGCAGCGTGGCCCAGATCGTTTCTTTCGACTGCGGCGTGTTCAGGAGGAACGTCCCGCCGTTCACCAGACTGCGCAGCATCTCGTAGCGTTCCAGGAACACCGGCAAATGGCATGCGACGAAGTTGGAACTCGTGATGAGGTAGGACGAGCGGATCGGCTGCGGGCCGAAGCGCAAGTGCGACACCGTCATCGAGCCGGACTTCTTCGAGTCATACACGAAATAGCCCTGCGCGTAGTTGTTTGTCTCCTCGCCGATGATCTTGATGGAGTTCTTGTTCGCGCCCACCGTGCCGTCGGCGCCGAGGCCGAAGAACAATGCGCGGACCACGTTCGCCGGCTCCGTGGAGAAGTTGGCGTCGTAGGTCAGACTCGTGTGGTTCACGTCGTCGTTGATGCCGACGGTGAAATGATTCTTCGGCGCGGCAATCGTGAGATTGTCGAACACCGCCTTGACCATCGCCGGCGTGAATTCCTTGGAGGACAAACCATAGCGGCCCGTGAACATCTGCGGCACCGTCTTCAGGTGCGAGCGGCCGGCGGCGGTCTCTTCCATCAGCGCCGTCACGCAATCCTGATACAGCGGTTCGCCCGTCGCGCCCGGTTCCTTCGTGCGGTCGAGAATGGTGATCCGCTTGACCGTGGCGGGCAGGGACTCGATGAAGCGCTTGCCGTCGAACGGACGATACAGGCGCACCTTGAGGATGCCGATCTTCTCGCCCTTGGCGACCAGATGATCCACCGCTTCATGCGCGGCTTCCGCGCCGGAACCCATCAGCACGACCACGCGCTCGGCGTCTTTCGCGCCGACGTAATCGAACAGATTGTAGCTGCGGCCCGTCAGCTTCGCGAACTCGTCCATCACGCCCTGCACGATGTCGGGGCAGGCGGAGTAAAACGCGTTCGCCGCCTCGCGGCCCTGGAAGAACACGTCGGGATTTTGCGCCGTGCCGCGCAGCACCGGCTTGTCCGGCGTCATCGAGTTCGCGCGGTGCGCGGCGATGATCTTGTCGTCGATCAGCGCGCGGATGACCGTGTCATCCAGCAGCTCGATCTTGGAGACTTCGTGCGACGTGCGGAAGCCGTCGAAGAAATGGATGAAGGGCAGGCGCGAACGGAGCGTGGCCGCCTGCGAGATCAGCGCCATGTCCATCGTTTCCTGCACCGAGGCCGCGCCGAGCATGCCCCAGCCGGTGGAACGGCAGGCCATGATGTCGCTGTGATCGCCGAAGATGGAGAGCGCGTGCGTGGCCACCGTGCGGGCCGTGACGTGGAACACCGTCGGCAGCAGTTCGCCGGCGATCTTGAACATGTTCGGGATCATCAGCAGCAAGCCCTGCGACGCCGTGAACGTGGTGCTCATCGTGCCCGTCTGGAGCATGCCGTGGACCGCCGCCACCGCGCCGCCTTCGCTCTGCATTTCCACGATGGCCGGCTGGGTGTTCCAGATGTTTTTTTTGCCTTCGGAAGCCCACTGGTCGCACCATTCGGCGATGGGGGAGGACGGGGTGATGGGATAGATCGCCATCGTCTCGTTGACGCGGAAGGCGACGTAGGCGGCGGCCTCGCAGCCGTCAATGGTTTTGAATTTAATGGCCATAAAAATGTCGTTGATGGTTAATGGGCTTGAAACTCCGGCCGGATTGTCCGGCGCGGTCATTGCGGAGACAATCTAGCCTCCCAAAAGTGGTGCGACTCACTCTTTTTTGCCAAAGGCGAAGCGTTGGTTGTAATCCGGCGGGGATTTGACCGGTCCAACCGTGGTGCGCTCACATTCCCGTATCTTGCGACTGGTTTGCGACTAGTTATTCCGTTGCGCCGCCCTAAATCCGCAGCGCCCGCCCGGCCGGCGATGTCGGAAGCGGGCAGTTGGGAGTTGGGGGGAAAACCCATCTGCCATCTGCCAACTCCCATCTCCCCACCACCGTCCCCCATCGGCTCCTTCCGGTTGCAACAGTTGGGCGGCCAGCTTGCTGCGGGCGGCGCGGTATCAGATCAACGGCCGGTGGAGCTTGTTCTCCGGCTGGGTCAGGGCGGGGTCCTAGCGGACAGCCACCATGCCCCGCGCTTCAAGTCTCAAGCCGGATTTGCCTTGATGGAAATCCGCCTGTCCGCTTTTATAAGCCCATATTCCAAGGCGCAGATTGAATAATCAGCCGTGCAAATCCTCATGCACGCTCTGCGCCATGATAACATTGTTGGTCGCAGGAAGAATGAAGATGAGATTATTCACAACTCTTACAGCAGGGATTCTGCTGGGGTGCGCTGCCTTTGGGCAAACAGCGGCGCCAGCCAAGCCGGATGAGCGGTCCTATCTTTTTGCCTCGTTTAGGGGCAACGGCGAGGATGGGCTTCATCTAGCCTACAGTCGTGACGGTCTGCAATGGACACCGCTCAAGGGGGACAAGTCGTTCCTGCCGCCAATGGTCGGGGGCAAACTCATGCGCGACCCTTGCCTCATCCAAGGACCGGATGGGATATTCCACCTGGTCTGGACGACGAAGTGGGGTGACAAGGGATTTGGTATCGCTCACTCCGCCTACCTGATCCAATGGTCGACGCAGGAGATTGTTCCCGTCATGAAAAACGAGCCCACGGCCCGCAACTGCTGGGCGCCTGAAATCACCTGGGATCCAGATGGAAAACAGTATGCGATCTACTGGGCTACAACCTTCCCCGACAGGTTCACGGAGACCGCCAAGGATGGCGACGACGGGTGGAATCATCGGATATACTCTACGACGACCAAGGATTTTAAACTATTCACACCGACCCGCCTCTTCTATGACCCCGGCTTCAATGTGATCGACTCCACTATCCTCCGCGCCCGCGATTGCTACGTCATGATCTCGAAGAATGAAACCCGGCATCCGCCCGCAAAGAACCTGCATCTGGCCACCAGCGACAAGGTCACCGGCCCATGGAGCAAGGCTACCGAACCCTTCTCGCCCAAGGACCTCTGGGTCGAAGGCGCTACCGCGCTCAAGATCGGGCAATTCTGGTATGTCTACTTCGATGCTTACGCGACGCACCGATATGGAGCCATGCGAACCACGGATTTCAAGACGTGGGAGGATGTCTCAGACAAACTAGCTGTGCCGAAGGGGATGCGACACGGAACGGTCCTTGCCGTAAAAAACGATATTCTGGACAGATTGCTGAAGCAGGAATAGCGGCCAACATTTCTCGAGCCTCGGCGTTCGGGCACTCCCGCCTACTTCTTCGAGGAGGGATTGTCTGGAAAAAACAAAACCCGCGACGCAAGGTCGCGGGCTTTGGTGGGTTCAGATGGGTTCGCCGGCTCAGTAGGTGAAGCTGGCGTTGAAGATGTTGCTTTCGGAGTCGTGGACGACTTTGAATCCGGTCTTGCGGCAGATGTGCTGCATGGCGTGGTTCTCCGCGAGGATCTGGCCGGAGATCTTCGCGAGCTTCTCCACCCGGCCGATTTCGATGAGCCGGCGGAGCAGTTCGCTGCCGAGGCCCTGATCATGCCAGTGGTCGTTGACGAGCACGGCGAATTCCGCCTCATTGCGGCCGTGCTGCTTGCTCAGGCGGCCCACGCCGAGGATTTTCTTCTCCTCGCCCTTGGGGGCTTTCAATTCCGCGACGAGCGCGATTTCGCGGTCGTAATCGTTGAAGCAGATGCGCTGGAGCCGCTCGTGCGTGATGCGCTGCGACAGTTTCAGCGCGCTGAAGTAGCGGTTGTAAACGCTCTCTTCGGACAGCGTTTCGTGGAACTTCACCATCATCGGCTCGTCTTCGGGCTTGATGGGGCGGATGAAGAGCGGCGCCTTGTTCTTCAATTTCCACGGCGTGGCGTATTGGTTCGGATACGGGCGGATGGCGGATTTGGGCAGCTGGTCTTCCGGCGTGTTCAGCGGATGCAGCACCACGCGGCCGTCGAGCGCAAAGATGCGTTCGGCGGAGACGAGCAGTGGATTGATGTCGATTTCCGCGATCCACGGCTGTTCGACGACGAGTTGGCTGAAGCGCACGAGCAACTGCTCAACGGCGGCGAGGTTGGTCGCCTTGCGGCCGCGCACGCCCTTGAGCGCGGTGTAGATCTTGGTGCGCTCCATCATGCGGCGCGCGAGCGTGGCGTTGAGCGGCGGCAGGCCGAGCGCGCGGTCCTTGAACACTTCCACCAGCTGGCCGCCGGTGCCGAAGAGCAGCACGGGTCCGAACTGCGGGTCCAAGCTGCTGCCGATGATGATTTCATAGCCGTCCAGCTTGATCATCGGCTGCACGGTGACGCCCTGGAAATGTTCCTTGCCGGCTTTCTTGGCGCAGGAGCTTTCGATGGACTTGTAGGCCTGGCGCACGGCGGAGGCGGTGCGGAGATTCAATTGCACGCCGCCGACGTCGGTCTTGTGCGTGATGGTTTCGGAGTGGAGCTTCAGCACCACGGGGAAGCCGAGGCGCGCGGCCTGCTTGACGGCGTCGCTCTCGGTGGTGGCGATGTGCGTCTCGACCGTCGGGATGCCGTAGGCGGCGAGGAGCTTCTTGGATTCAAATTCCGTGAGCAGCGTGCGGCCGGATTTGCGGACTTCGTTGATGATGGCTGAGGCTTTTTCCCGGTCGATTTCGCCGCGTTCATCATCGGGTGCCGCCGCCGGGGTTTCATAAAGTTGGCGGAGATTTTCGCTGGAGTGCCACATGTAGTAGAACGCCTTGGCGGCGCGGTCGGGATACTTGAACGTCGGGATGTTCGCGGCGTTCAGAATGTCTTCGCCCTTGGCGACGATGTCCGCGCCCATCCAACTCGCGATGACGGGCTTGTTGGGGATGTGCGCGTAGGCCTTGAGACATTCGGCCGTGGCGGTCGGGTCGGTCATCGCTTGCGGGGTGAGGATGACGAGCATGCCGTCGGTGTTGGGATCTTTGGCGGCGATTTCCAGCGACTTGGCGTAGAGCTCCGGCTTGGCGTCGCCGATGATGTCCACGGGATTGTTGTGGCTCCAGGTGGGCGGCAAAATTTTGTTGAAGGCTTCCATGGTTTCCGCCGAAAGCTCGGCGAGTTGCGCGCCGCTGCCGATGAGCATGTCGGTGGCGATGACGCTGGGGCCGCCGGCGTTGGTCACGATGGTCAGGCGCGGGCCTTTCGGGCGCGGCTGTTTGGCGAGCACTTCCGCCATGTCGAAAAGTTCGGAGATGGAATCCACGCGCAAGACGCCGACGCGTTGGAAGGCGGCCTGCAGCACTTCATCGCTGCCGGTGAGCGAGCCGGTGTGGGACGCGGCGGCTTTGGCGGCGGCTTCGGTGCGGCCGGGCTTGATGACAATGATGGGCTTGGTCAAAGCCACTTCGCGCGCGGCGGAGAGGAAGGAGCGCGCGTCGCCGATGCTCTCCATGTAGATGACGATGCTCTTCGTGGCCGGATCGTCGCCGAGGTGGGAGATCAAATCGCCCCAGCCGACATCCAGCATGGAGCCGAGCGAGACGAAGGCGCTGAAGCCGACGTTCTCTTTCAAGCTCCAGTCGAGAATCGCTGTGCAGAGGGCGCCGCTCTGGCTGATGAAACCGACGCTGCCGGGCTTCGCCATGTCGGCGGCGAAGGTGGCGTTGAATTTTGAGCCGGGAACCATGACGCCCAAACAGTTCGGTCCGACGATACGGATGCCGGCCTTGGTCGCTTCTTCGAGAACCTGGCGTTCCAATTCCACGCCCACGGGTCCGATTTCTTTGAAGCCGGCGGAAATGATGATGACGCCCTTGACGCCTTTGGCCCCGCAATCCTTGATGATGGCCGGCACGGTGGCGGGCGGCGTGATGATGACGGCGAGGTCGGGCGTTTGTGGCACGGCGGTGATGCTCGTGTAGGCCGGGAGACCGAGGACCGTCGGGCGCTTGGGATTCACCGGGTAAATCGGACCGGCGAAACCGCCCTTGATCAGGTTGTCCAAGATGGTGCGCCCCACGCTGCCGAGGGTTTCCGTCGCGCCGATGACCGCCACGGACTTGGGCGAGAAAATCGGGTCGAGCGGACGCCGGGTGGTGTGGTGCAGGATGTCGTGGGCGGATTCCAGCTTTTGAGGAGTGGTTGAAATAGGATTCATTATAATATTGGCTTAAATATTTCGTTCGACTTTAAGAAAATGGCAGTAGCTGAAGCATCAAACTTCTCCGCATTTGGCAAATCATCACCTGATATTGTGATTTTGCCGACAAACCATTGCTCTACCGAGTCGCTGAAAATGTCCTGCAGTTATGAGTTTTGGGCTTGAGAATCCACCCAACGCACGGCGTGGCCACCAATTCTGGGGTGGTTTTCAAGTGCAGCTTGTGTTTGATATTGGCACGGAGCACTTCCGCGGTCTTGACGCTTAATCGGCAATGCCAATTGCAGAATCGAAACGACTCCCGCTATTGCTGGGGCTTGGCCTGAATGCGCTGGCTAGTGTGCCAGCAACTGGGCGCGGTAGTCAGTGGGGGACTGGCCAAGAATCTTTTTGAACACGCGGTTGAAATGAGTGAGCGACTGGAATCCAACTTCAAAGGCAATCTCACTGACGCGCAGGTTGGGGTTGAGCAGCAGATTTTTTGATTTCTCAATCCGCACCCGGGCGACGTAATCGGTGAAATTGATGCCGGTGACTTTTTTAAACATTTTGCAGAAGTAATAGCTGCTCATGTTGATGGACTTGGCCACCTGTCCCAGCGACAATTCCTCGGTCTGGTGTTCGTGGATGTAGGCGCGCGCTTTGGTGATGGCGGGCGGCTCCGAGTTTTCCTGCTGGATGAAGACCTGATTGCTCAGCATTGCCAGATGCTGGGCAAAAATGGTTAGGAGTTTGATGGCGGAATCGTGTTCTTTTTGGGAAATGACCTTGCCGGAAAAGTAGGCGTTACGCAAAGTTTCCCGGTCGACTTCCAGTCCCCATTTGGCCGTCAATTTGACGACTTTTTCAAACTGGGCGGCGGTCGGTTTTTTACGGAACACCTGGCCGATTTGCAGGAAGCCTACCAGCCGGTCGCTCATGCGCACCGGCACGGCGCTGTCGCTCAAGCCTACGGGACAGGTCACCGTCTCCGGTTCGTTTGTCGCCTGTTGGCACAGGTGTTCCTGCACCTGCAGGCAGGCGGCGCAGGCGCGGCTTTTTTTGGAGATCAGGGAGCAGAAGGCGTTCTCGTTGCGCTTGCCATGATGCGGTAGTTGCCAGGTCTCAATCGGCTGCAAAGCGACCGGAAGACCGGTTAAATCGCTGAAGGCGCGTTCGTAATCACGATAGATGCGCGAGTTGGTTAATGCGTCAACTAATGCGCGGTTGCCAAGGGCGTTGTCTTCGGGGGCGGCGGTGGTAAAATTACGGGGCTGGGAATTTTCGAGTTTACCGCTTGGCGTATCGTTTGATTTTGCAAATATTGTTTGCATGTGAGCAAATTAAGCTAACAGTAAGTTGCATGCAATTTTTTTTATGCGCTAGTTGTGGTTACATGGGGTGATTTTTTAGTGGCATAAGAGAAACGCTTGCTTTTGTTTTTGCCGTATAGGTTTTCATGCTTTTCTGTTTTTGAATGGACTTTTGTGTGCGAGCAAAAGTGGACGGGTTTAAAGAATGGAACAGGGAGAAGATGGATGGGTTTGTTATTTTAGTTTGGGGCATGTTGCAGACAATGGTTACCGCCGTCTGGACGGAGCCAGCGAATGATGGGGGAGCGTGGCGGGGCATTGATGGGATGCGCCGTCGGTGCTGGTGCGTGTGGCGTCGCGGCATCCCGAAGTGGTTTTGGAAGAAGCAATGGCGTGAGGCGGAAAACTTCACTGCGGGGCTTGTGATGTCCGGCAGAGGGTAAGGAATCTATTTTCAGGCCGACCCGTCCCTGCGGGGTGCCATGGTTGGGCCGATTCCGTGTAGCAACGCAGGCAAATACGGAGACAGGTTTCGAACACCTTTCCCCGCTTCGCGGCCTTTGTGCAACAATCCCGATTTGATGAACCTTCCGCAAATTCGACACAGGATGCCCGGTTCTTCGCTGTATCTTGCGGGATTGTTGATGATGGGCGAAGAAAACTTTGTGTCTTGGTGCCTTGGCGGTTATTTTTCGCAGATGGACATCGCCGAAAATTTGAATTCAATCCGGCAGCGGATTGCCGCCGCGTGCGCGCGGGCGCATCGCCATCCGGATGCCGTCACGCTGCTGGCCGTTTCCAAGTCGCACCCGCCGGAAACCATCCGCGCGGCGGTGGAAGGCGGGCAAATCCTTTTCGGCGAGAACAAAATCCAGGAGGCTAAGGCAAAAATCCCGCTCTGCCCCGGCAAGGCGCGCTGGCAGTTCATCGGCCACCTGCAATCGAACAAGGTCCGCGACGCGGTGGCGCTGTTCGAATTGATCCAAGGCGTGGACAGCCTGGCCATCGCCAGCGAGATTTCCAAGCGCGCCGAGCAGGCGGGCAAAACGATGCCGATTTTGCTCGAAGTGAATGTCGCGGGCGAAGGCAGCAAGTTTGGCTATGCGCCGGAACGATTGCTGGCGGAACTGAACGCGCTGAACGCGCTTCCGCGCCTCGAGATCCGGGGGTTGATGGCGATTCCGCCGTATGCGCCGGAGGCGGAGAAATCGCGTCCGTATTTTCAAAAGCTGCGCGAACTGAAAACCCAGGCTGAACAGGCGCTGGGCGCGCCGTTGCCGGAGTTGAGCATGGGCATGAGCGGCGATTTTGAAATCGCCATCGAGGAAGGCGCGACGATGGTGCGCGTGGGAACGGCCTTGTTCGGCGAGCGTTTAAGCCGGATCCAGCAAGGCGGCGGAGTAAATTAAATCGCAATCCCGGAGATTTGAATTAAATTGCCTCGATGACTCCGGAGACTTTCAAGCGTGAGATTGGCGCGGCCGTAAAGAATTACGACCGCTACGTCATCTGCCTGGGAAA
>CAIOIC010000019.1 GCA_903858275.1 uncultured Verrucomicrobia subdivision 3 bacterium
AGTTGCAGCGGACCGCACATGGCGGCGCAGTGAAGGCTGCCCAGGATTCCCAGGGCAAAGGCGAGGCCAAAGTCCATTTTATTTGGGCACGACGAACTTGGTTTCGAGGTAAAAATCCTGCCCCCCGGATTTCCAGGCCGCACGCGCCAGCCAGGGACCCGGGGTAAGATCAGAAATCTTCAGCGTTTGGATGCCATCCGCACCGGGAGCCAGCCGAATCTGGCGGTCAAGCCCGGACGCCGATGGGCGATAAAGCGTAATGTTCCCGGAAAAGTTTGGCCCCAGCTGCCCGACCGGAATGAAAACCGCAATGCGACCAGCCGCAGCGTCATAGGCTAACGTCGCCCCGGATGTTTTGGCGCGGGCGGCACTGTCGATTTGCCCCTGATATTTCAACTCGTTTTCGTAGTAATTCTCGCTGACCAGTGTATCGCGGTGGGTGGCGGCGATGACGATGACCACGATTATGCCGGCAAACAGCAAAACGAAGGCGGCGATAATCCCCAGCGGCCAGAAATTGCGGTCGGTTTTCATTGCTTAATTTCGCGGGCCAACGAAAGCGGTTTTCAAAGTCTGCAGCCGTTTGCCGCCGGAATAAACCCCGATGACCAGCGGGGTGGTGCCGGATTTCATGGCTGCCGCCTCAAGTTCGATCAAAATTGAATTCTCCAGCAACTTTTGCGGCGGCACGATGAGTTTGCCGCCCATGACTTGCAAGGAACCGGCGGCGTTTTCCAGACGCAATTCCACCGGCAGCTCCCGCGAGGTCTTGTTGACGACGCGAACGGTGTAAAGGTTGCTGAAATGGCCGTCCGGCATCTGCTGAAACATCGAGCCGGGCGCCCGCAGCACCGTCGCCTCGACATCCGCTCTAGAAAAGATCATCACCGCCAATACCGCCGCCAGCACCGCCAGCACCACGCCATAGCCCGCCAGGCGCGGGGTGAACCGCAGCGGTTGGCCGCGCTCGATGCCATTGAGCGAGGCGTAGCGGATCAAGCCGGTCGGGCTTCCCACTTTGCCCATCACCGTGTCGCAGGCATCCATGCAGGCGGTGCAATGGACGCATTCCATCTGCGTGCCGTTGCGGATGTCGATGCCGGTCGGGCAGACGGAAACACATTGGTTGCAGGCCACACAATCGCCGAAACCCGCGTAGCGGCGCTCGCCGAACTTCTGCCCGCGCCGCAGCGGACCGCGATTCTCGCCGCGCTTGTAATCATAGGCGACCACGATGGAGTTTTCATCGAGCAGCACGGATTGAAAGCGGCCATACGGACAGATAAACGTGCAGGCCTGCTCGCGAAAGCGCGCAAAGATGCCGTAGAACAGCAGCGAAAACGCGATCATGAACGAGAGCCCGGTAACGTGCTGGGCCGGCGGGTCGGTGATGATCTGGTAAAGCGGCTGCCAGCCGATGATGTAGCTCAGCAGCACATTGCCGACGAGAAATGACAGCGCGTAGAAAATGGCGTGCTTGAGCGACTTCTTGAAAATCTTTCCCGCGTCCCACGGCCCCCGGTTCAATTCGCGCTGGCTCGGCGCATCGCCCTCGATGGCATATTCGATTTTGCGGAAGACCATTTCCATCATCACCGTCTGCGGACAGGCCCAGCCGCACCAGAGCCGGCCAAAGGCCGCCGTAAAAATGATGATGCCCGTGAAAAACACCAGCACCGCGATGGCGAAGATGATCATGTCCTGCGGCCAGAACACCTGTCCCAGCACGACAAACTTGCGCTCCACGATGTTCATCAGAAGTAGCGGGTTGCCGTTGATGGTCGCAAACGGCCCGGCAAACATGATGGCCAGCAATAGCCAGCTGAACCAGGTGCGCCAGCGCAAAAACTTCCCGGCCACTTTGCGAGGATAAATCCACTGGCGCCGGCCCTCGCGATCGGCGGTGGCGATGTGGTCGCGGAAGTCGGACCAATCTACCTTCTTGGTGGGCGACTTGGATTTTTCCGGCGGCGGTTTAGAGCTGGCAATCACATCATATTGCTTCCGGCGCGTTACCGAAACGCGCCAGAAGTTTTACCCGTCATTCAAATGTGCTTGGCCCGGCGGGCTTGGCTGGCTGCTGGTTTTCCGGCAATTTGCCGGGCGATGCCAGCTTGGCTCCGCGCAGGGTGTAGATGTAGCTGGACACGGCCTGGATTTCGTCCGGTTTCAAAACGGTTTTCCAGGTGATCATACCCTTGGCCGGCACGCCGTCCCAGACGATTTTCACACTGTCAGCGTAAGTGCCGCCGTGGATGAAATAAGTATCCGTGAGGTTCGGGCCGACAAGCCCGCCGCCGTCCACGCGATGGCACGGGGCGCAGTATTTGACGTAGCTCTGCCGTCCGGTTTCGAGCACGCCGGCATCCTTTGAAGGCTGCAGCATGGCGATGGAGGACTCGAATTTTCCCATGGCCCCGCTTTTGATTTGTTCGCCAGTCTTCATCTCGCTGGCATATTCCGCCGCCTGCAACTCGCCGGTGCGGGTGACGTGGTAATATACCAGATACACCGCCGAAAAGATGATGGTTAGGTAAAATAGCCATACCCACCAGCTCGGGAGTTTGTTGTCAAGTTCCTGGATGCCATCATAATCGTGGTCCAGCAGCAAAGGTTCTTTCGGATCGTTGCTCATAGTGTTTAGAGTTTAATATTGGGGTTTGAATTTTCCGGGATTTCGCCGCTGTCGAGCGGAATTTCTGCCATGCGGTTGAGATCGTTTTTTTTCAAGACGAATGCCCAGAGCAGCATTCCGGTAAAAAAACTGAAGAAGATGCAGATGGAGATGACCCCATAGATGCCGATGCCATCAATGCTGCAAAGGATGTTTTTGATCATTTGAGGGCTCCGGTTATTTGGGGTTGGCGGTTGCCGGCGCGGACTTGATGTCGGTGCCGAGCCGTTGCATATAGGCGATGAGCGCAATGATTTCCTTGTCCGGATCAGCCTTGACCGAGCCGACTTTCAAATTGGCAACAATCTTGGCCGCCTGCGCTTCCAGGTCTTTCTGCGCTGGCCCGTTCTCGAATCCGGCCGGATACGGCACGCCCACCTTGCGCAAGGCGCCAAGCCGGGCGGGAATGGATTCTTTGTCCAGCTTCTGGGTGAGCAGCCAGGAATAGCGCGGCATGATGGAACCGGGCGAAGTCGAACGCGGGTCGTCCATGTGGTTGTAGTGCCAAGCGTCGGGATACTTGCCGCCTTCGCGGGCCAGATCCGGCCCTTTGCGCTCGGAGCCCCAGGTGAAGGGATGGTCATAGACGAATTCCCCGGCCTTGGAGTATTCGCCGTAGCGTTCGGTTTCGGAGCGGAACGGCCGGATCATCTGTGAATGGCAGCCCAGGCAGCCTTCGCGGATGTAAATATCGCGACCAAGCACTTCGAGCGGGGAGTAAGGTTTCACGCTGGTAATGGTGGGAACATTTTCCTTGATGAGAAACATCGGAACCATTTCAACAATGCCGCCCACCAGAATGGCCACCGCCGCCAGCACCGTGAAGAACAGCGGCTTGCCTTCGAGCATCCGGTGGAAGGCGGTTTTGCCGGGGGCGACGGAGGCTTTTTCCATCGGCGCGGCTTGCGCCTCCGTGTCCGGCTCAAACACCCCAGCCTTCGCTGTTTTATAAAGGTTGTAGGCCATCATGAAAGTGCCCACGATATAGAGCGTGCCGCCGATCGCCCGCAGCTTGAACATCGGCACGACCTGCACAATCGTTTCGAGGAAGTTTGGATATTGCAGGAATCCTTCCTTGTTGAACTGCTTCCACATCAGGCCTTCCGTGATGCCCGCGACGTAAATCGGGATGATGTAAAACATCATGCCGAGCAGCGCGATCCAGAAATGGTAATTCGCCAGCTTCGTGGACCAGAGCTTGGTGTTGTAAAGGCGGGGCCAGAGCCAGTACAGCATGGAGAACGTCAGGAAACCATTCCAGCCCAGCGCGCCGGTGTGAACATGCGCGATGGTCCAGTCGGTGTAATGCGAGAGCGAGTTGACCGTTTTGATCGAAAGCACCGGCCCTTCCAGCGTGCTCATGCCGTAAGCCGTGATCGCGATGACCATGAATTTCAGCATCGGATCCTGCCGCACCTTGTCCCACACGCCTCGCAGCGTGAGCAAACCGTTCAGCATGCCGCCCCAGCTCGGGGCGATCAGCATCAGCGAAAACACCATGCCCAGCGACTGCGCCCAATCCGGCAACGCCGAGTAAAGCAAATGATGCGGGCCAGCCCAGATATAAAGAAACACCAGCGCCCAGAAGTGGATGATGGAAAGCCGATACGAAAACACCGGCCGGCCCGCCGCTTTCGGCAGAAAATAATACATCAAACCGAGATACGGCGTCGTCAGGAAGAAAGCGACGGCGTTATGGCCATACCACCATTGCACCAGCGCATCCTGCACGCCGGCATACATCGAGTAGCTCTTCATCCAACCCGCGGGCATTTCCATCGAGTTCGTGATGTGCAGCACGGCGATGGTGACGGCGGTGGCGATGTAAAACCAGATCGCCACATACATGTGCTTCTCGCGGCGCTTGGCGATGGTGCCGAACAGATTCACCGAGAACGCCACCCACACGACCGCGATGGCGATGTCAATCGGCCATTCGAGCTCCGCGTATTCCTTGCTCGTCGTAAAGCCGAGCGGCAGCGTCACAGCCGCCGCCACAATGATGACCTGCCAGCCCCAGAAATTGAACCAGCTCAAAAAATCGCTGAACATCCGCGCCTTGCACAGCCGCTGGAGCGAGTAGTAGATGCCCATGAACATGCCGTTGCCGATGAACGCAAAGATCACGGCGTTCGTGTGCAGCGGCCGGATGCGGCCAAACGTGATGAATTGCAGATTCAGGTTGGCTTCGGGCAGGTAAAGCTGCACCGCGGCCAGCAAACCCGCCAGCATGCCGACGATGCCCCAGATCACCGTGACGATGCCGAAGGCCCGCACAATGCGATTGTCGTATTTAAAGGTTTCTACGTTTGTATTCATTTGTTTTTCGATTTGGTTTCCGAAACTTTTTTATCCGGGTCATCCGCCAGCACACGCATCGAAGGCGTCAACGTGTCCTCGTACTGACCGCTGCGCACAGCCCAGACGAAGCCCGCCAAAAATAGCAGGGCCACCGCCAGACTTGCGAGAATTAAAATTATGACCACGCTCATGCCGCCTCCATCGAGGTGGCAACCGGACGCAGCTCATCGGTTGATTTTTTGAAGCTGTTGTCCGACTTCCGCTGCCGGAAAATTCGCGCCCCCACCCACGCCGTCGCCCCGCTGGCAAACAGCACCACCGTAACCGAACTCAATGGCATGAGAATCGCGCAGACCATCGGCGATAGCAGCCCCGCCGCCGCCACGCTCACGCCCACCACATTGTAACCGGTCGAAATAACGAAGCCCGCCCGCACAATCACCGCTGCCCGCCGCGCAAATTCCAGCACCCGGGCCAGTCGCGGCAATTCCGCCGCATCCAGAATCACATCACTGGCCGGGGAAAAAACACCGATTTGCTCGACGACCGCCACCCCGACATCCGCCTGTTTCAACGCCCCCGCGTCGTTCAATCCGTCGCCGACCATCATCACCTTGCGTCCGCGCCGCTGGAGTTCGCGGATGAAATCCAGCTTGTCCGCCGGACTCTGGTTAAACCGCAGCGTCGCCTGTTCGCCAAAGATTTTTTTGAACCGCGCCGCCTCGCGCTCGTTGTCGCCGCTCAACAACGCCAGCTCAAATCGCCCGCCCAGCTGTGCTAGCAATTGCTCCACTTCCGGCCGCAAAGAATTTTCCAGCGCAAAAGCTCCGCGCGGCTGGCCGTCAATCGCCACCAAGACCCCGCTCCCGCTGACGGGAAAATGGGCGCCGGGAATGATGCCGCGATTTCCCAGCCACGCCCGCGAGCCAAGCAGAACCTTGTGGCCGCCGATTTCGCCCTCGATTCCCAAGCCGGGGGTTTCGCCAAATTCTTTCACGGGAAATGCCGCTGCGCCCAGCGCCTTGCTGATGCGGACCGAATTGGGATGCGTGGAACACCTGGCCAGCGAAGCAATCCAGCGCTCTTCGTCCGGCAGCAAAGCCGCGCCTTGAAATTCCACCCCCCGCGCGTCCGCCGTCGTCAGCGTGCCGGTTTTGTCGAGAACGATGGTGTTCACTTCGGCCATGCGTTCAACGACCATGGCGTTTTTTAAAAAAATCTTAAAGCGCGCCAGAATCCGTTGCGCGGTGCCATGCGTGAGCGGTGCCGCCAGCGCCAGCGCACACGGGCACGCGACAATTAAAACCGAGGTGAAAGCTTTCAACGCCACCGCCGCGTCGCGGAAAATCCAGAACCCTGCCGCAATCACCGCCACGCTAATGACCAGCCGGGTGAATCGCTTGCTGTAGCGGTTCGTCAGCGAGTCCAGGTCATTGTCGCGATTTTTACGGAACGCCTCGTTGTTCCAGAGCGTGGCCAGATAGCTTTGCGCCACCGGCTTTACCGTTTCCACTTCGATCATGCCGCCGACCTGCCGCCCGCCGGCGTAAAGATGCTGGTTTATTCCACAGGCCACCGGCTCCGCCTCGCCCGTGACAAAGCTGTAATCAATGCACGCGCCGCCGGAAACCAGCTTGGCATCCGCCGGCAGCAATTCGCCGTGTCGCAAAATAATTCGATCGCCGGTTTGCAGCCGGGAAATGGCCACGCTTTCCTCGCCCGCCGGGGTTTTGCGCACGACCGAGAGCGGGAAAAACCCTTTGTAATCCCGGTCAAACGTCAGGCGGCTGTAAGTCCGGCGCTGAAACAAACGGCCGCAGAGCAAAAAGAAAATCAGTCCGCACAGCGAATCGCAGTAGCCTGGGCCGCGATGGGAAAGGACTTCCACGATGCTCACGCCGTAAATCGCCGCCAGGCCGATGGCAATCGGCACCTCCATGGTCAAAACCCGCTGGCGAACGCCCAGCCACGCGGCGCGCCAGAAGTCCGCCGCGCAGTAGGTCACGACCGGCAGCGCGAGCGCGAGACCCAGCCAGCCGGACATAACCCTAAACCACGGGCCGTTGAAGCTGTCGAGCCCCAGATAAAACGGCAGCGACATCAGCATGATGTTGCCGAAGCCAAACGCCGCCAGGCCGATTTGCAGCCAGGTTCTTTTGTTTAACGGCGATGGCTTGGCCTTTTCCGTCTCGCCCAGAGTGAGCAGCGGCTCATAGCCGATGGATGCCAGCAACGCCGCCAGTTCGCTGAACTTGATTTTGTCCGGCGCAAACGTGATGGCCGCCTCGCGCCGGGAAAAATTCACCAGCGAACGCCCGATGCCGGCATGCAGCTTGAAGAGATTTTCCAGCAGCCAGACACAGGCGATGCAATGAATCGCGGGCAAATGCAGCGTGACTTTCGCCTGAACGTAATCCGCAAAATCAAAGAGTTTCCCCTGCACCGCCGGATCGTCGAGAAACTTCCATCGGGCCGCAGCGCCGTCATTGCGGACGCGCGCGCCGGGGGAAGCGTTCAGCTCGTAAAATTGCTCCAAACCGTTTTCCTTAAGCAGGCTGAACACCGTCTGGCACCCGAAGCAGCAAAAAACTTTTTCAGCCGTGACAAAGCGATCGTCCGGACACGGCTCGCCACAGTGAAAGCATCCGCCGGAAGGCCGGTCGATTTTTGCAGATGACGGCTGCATTTCTGGCGATGACGGATGCATTGGTTATTGTTGCCGGTTGTAAAATGACTGCATCACCGAATCAGGACTAACCATTTGTTACCCAAACACCGACCATTTTTGCCATGCGGCATCCGTTATTATAACGAATCAGGATGATGATTTTTTTGCGGCTCGCTGGGGCCATAATCCGCCGGTGTTTTCAGCATCACCGGCCCAAGCAGCCCGGATGGCAGCAGGGGCGTGGCCGGTTTGAACAAGCCGCCGCGCGCGCTCCGGGTTTCAAAAGTATAGCGACCGGCCGGATAGTCTTTCCCGCCCAGCAAGCCCGATGAAAAACGCACCGTCCGCATTTTTGCATCCGCCGGCTGCAGGTCGCCGACCAGCCGATTGACCCAGCGATTGGCCACCTCAATCTCAAGCTGATTCTCGCCCGGTTTGATGGCCCCGGTGATCTCCACCTGCCACGGCGCGCACCACACGACGCCGAGATCTTTTCCGTTCAACTTGACCCGCGCCATATCGTGAACCGTTCCCAGATCGAGAAACATCCCCCGCCCGGAAGCGGATGCGGCAACAAAGGTCTTCCGATACTTCGCGATGCCGGAATAATATTTGATTCCCGGCTCCGCCCGGAGCGTCCAATCGGCGAGGCCGGCGAACGTCACCTGCGCCGGCCCGCCCCATTGCGGATCAAATGCGACGGCCCAGGCACCGGTCAATTCCTGCACGTTCACAAGCCCGGGGAAATTTTTGGCGCCGGCCGGCTCCGGCGGGCGCGATCCGTCAAAAACGACAAAGAAACTCTGGAACGCGGCAAAGTTCATGGGAATGACCGTAAGTCCGTCGGCTTGTTTATAATCCGGCAAGGCGCGCCGGACGCCCGTGACCGGATCCCATAATTGCGGCCGCCCCTGCCCCACCCGGAAGCGACAGTCCGCCTGCACGGAATCACCGCTGCGATTGGCGACAAAATAAATATCCCGCCCGGCGGAGCGGCGATGTCCGTACCGCACGGAGCTGGCGGAGCTGAAATCCTCCGCCACCCCCATGGACTGCAGCAGGCCCGCGGTCAACTCATACGCGGGGTATAAAGCAGAATCATTTGCCGACCATGCCCCGCCCCAGTGCAGGACGCCTTTTCCGCAGCGGTGCTGCGTCGCCACCATCGGCGCATCCAGACTTCCCCACAGGTCGCGCGCCAGGGATTTCACTTCCGCATCACAAGCCGGATAACCGGAAAGGCCCGGCGATTTCTGCGGTGGCGAACCGACGACGACCGCCCCGGACCGCACCAATGCGGCAATTTTCCGGAGCAATTGCGGCGTCATGGTCTGAATTTTGGGAAGCACCAGCAGGCGGTAGGAAGTGCCGCCGGGAAAGGTGATCAGGCCATTTTTCACCTCGGCGCGGTCCAGCAGCAGGGCGGGCGAACAGCCATCAAACCCGTATCCTTTCTTGTCCGCCATCGGCGCCGCCCCCGCCAGCGCGTCGGCCGGCGGCTGAAAAACCTGCGGCGCACCTTCCGGGGTGAGATAGAGAACATCCGAAACCGCTACGCCCTGGCGCAGCATTTCGGAGCAGCGGCTGACGTAGCAATGATAATCCGGCACCAGCGGCCACCAGGTCTGCCCGCGGTCCCAATGCACGCCGTAAGGCCCCATGGTCATGCCGGGCTTGTAATCTTGACCCAGCGGCTGATGCGCAAACGTGTGATAGACAAAGCGGTTAATCCCCATGGCAAAAGCCCAATCGCCCTGATTTTTCATTGAGGTCGGGTATTGCCGCCAGCCTTCTTCCGGCCTGGCCGTAAAGGCTTCGGCGGCGACTATCGGCCGGCCCGTGACATGGGCAATCGAAGCCGCCTCGACACAGGAAAATGAGGAATCGTATCCAAATCCGGCGCTCCAAAACTCCGCCATGGGAACATCCGCCACCGCCCCCAGATCCAAGTCCGCCGTCGGATTCATATCGTAAGGCTCAATCGAGAGACTCAATCCCCGTTGCGCGCCCCATTTTTTCACGGCCCCGGCATGCTGCTCGAGCACCAGCTCCTGGGCGGTCATCCGGACATCCCAAAGAAAACGCTCGGACTGCTCCAGGCTTTCGATTGCCCGCCCCGTGTAGACTGGCAGCCAGGGCCGCGCATCATAACCCCGGCGCCGTTTGAATTCCGGCAGAAATTTCCCCGTCCAATTCTGGGCTCCCATTTCCCAACTGTCGATATGCAGCGCCACCAGGCCGTGCGCGCGGGCGCGCGGGCCGATTTTACCCAACAGCGCGCCGATATAATGATTGAGATGCCCGGTCAGCGCTCGCGCATCAAACTTATCACACTCCAGGCCGATTCCCGGGTCCGGCGCCGGGCGGGTGCCGGCCCCCGTAGTTCGCCGGCCCAGGCGGACAATCGTCCATTCACCGGCCGGCACGTCCCAGTTCAAAACTCCATTCGTGCCCAGTTGCGAGGTCAAATCGACAACCCCATCCCGCGGGATCACCCCCGCCGTTCCCGGCTCGACATAGTGCGCCGAAGTGGGCAGAAACGATTTTACCAGCTTGGCGGAGGTGAAAGGTTCCCGAACAAACAAAGCCTTTTCATCAATGTCGTCAATGAGTGGCTTCCGGGCGGGAAAAGCGAACACCGCCACGTCCTGATAAAATGGGGAGATCAACTTATGAAAACGGGTGGTGCGCTGCGCGGGCACCGGGAGCGGCGCGGCGAAATTTGTCGGCCCCGGGACATCCAAGGCGCTGGAAACCAGATGCTGCATGGACTGTTCCGGCTTTACCCAGGGTCCTCCGCTCCCGCACCATCCGGGGCCGGTTCCGAGTGAAATATCCAATCCCAAGCGCTCGGCATCATGAACCGCCTTGGCAAATAAATTCTGCCAGGGCTCGCTCATGAATTTGACCGGCCCCGCCGGCACCCCCACGTTCACTTCCAGAAACACTAGATTACCCAAGCCCGCCTGCCTCATGGATTCCAAATCCGCCGTCATCTCCGGCCCGTTGAGGTTGCCGTCCATGAAATACCAATACACCCCCGGCCGCGCCGAATCCGGCGGATTAACAAAGTTGGATTCCAGAGAATCGGCGGCGGCCCCTGAAAACCTCGGATATGTCACGCACAAACAAACGGACAAACGCGTTAGCTGGACGGCCGCTTTCAAGGATTTCATAAAAAACAAGCAGGCATCAGCGGCTAAAGACCAGCAGCTTTGCGCTCCCCGGCGCGAAGGGCGCGATGACGATTCGATTATCGCCAGCCTGGAGCAGCTTTGTCACCTCGAGCCGGAAGGGCCGACCGATGAATCCGCCGGCGGCCTGGCCGTTGACGGTCACGGCCGCGGCTTCCTCGGGCGCGAGGGCGTCCAGTTCAAGATAGACGCGCGAAGTTCTCAGATCAACCCCGGCGGGAATGCGGCCGACGCCGTTGAATGGCTCGCCCTCCATCTGGGTGGCGGTGAAGGGCTTTCCCGCGGCGAGCTGTTTCAAGGCTTCATAGCGGGGCGAAGGCGGGACCGGGCTCAACGCAACCAAATCATTATCCTGCGCCTTAATGATGACGCTCCGGCCGCCGGCGGAAAGCTCCGCTTCCAGGGTCTTGACCACGCCCTTCGCGGGATCATTATCCGCCCCGCGTGCGAGCTGGCGCACCTGAATCTCGCGCTCACCGGCGTCAATGAATCGCTGCAATTTCGCCCGCACGTCGCGTTGGCGCCCGGGATCGCCCGGAACGCCGTAGGCAGCTTTTACCACGGTGAACCGGGCCGGCGGGACCGGGTTGGTCGCGGGGTTCAAGTTTCGCACCGCAATCTCATGCAGCGGCAGCGGGTCGCCACCGCGCAGCGGCAGCGCGCGCTTGGCGGCCTGAAACACCAGCAGGACGCTTTCCGAGGGCTCAAGCGTCAGGTTGAGTTCGGCAATGCCGCCGTCGCGGCGGCAGGGCACGGCGCGCATTTCGGCGCGCATGGGGTCCCAGCATTCGGGTTCGCCCGCGGCGGTGAGGCGCAAGCGAAAATCCTTCCTGCCGCCAAGATGATCCTGATTGCAGACGAGAAACAGATCGCGCCCCGCTTTATTCCGATGCAGCACATGAAGCCAATGGCCGGTGTGTCCCGCCGCCACCTCCAAGGTGGCGTGGATATCCGCATCGCCGGCCAGGGCGGCCTGAATCTGCTCCGGCGTGGGCTGCTCGGGCAACAGATAAGCACGGCCGCCGGCGGGCGTGGTCCGGCAGGCGGTGGTTCCGGGCTTTGGATCCGCCCCCCAGATCGCCGAGCGCAAAGCCGTAATATCAGCGGTCGTCTTGCCCAGCGTCGCGGAGAGTGTGGGCAGAAAACCATAGCCCAAAACAACCCCGCCGGCGTCCAGAAACTCCTTCGCCTTCGCCAGGGTTTTCCAGGGAATCACTTCGGCGGCAGGCAAAACCAGCACCCGGTAATCCTCCTGCCGCAGAAGGATGGTCTTGCCGTCAATGCGGGCGAGGTCTTCCCAGGCATCATAAGGCAGCCAGTCGCAATCGTAGAGCGCATCCTGCAGGGCCGAGGTCATGTTCTCAGGGCGCAGCGAACGCCCCACATGCGCGCTTTGCCCCACATGGACGAAAGCCACCGGGCAGACATGCCGTCCGCCGGTCAGCATGAGGCTGAGGCGCGACGAATAGTCCGCCCACACTTTGTAGAGTGGCCAGCGCGGCTCAAAGCCGCCATTGTAGAAATACGGCGGACAATCCCGGTCGAAAGGCGCGCGGGGATTAAAGGAATGCGGGATCAGATAATTGACGCCGCGAACCTGATGCCAGTCGGCGAGCCACTTCATTTCAGGATAGGTGATGGACTGGCCGTAGGCGCCGAAGACTTCCGAAAAAGCAATGTCATTGTTGCCCTCCTTGCCATAGAGGTGCGAAATCGAACTGGCGATCTTGGGCGTGTGATAGATGCGCTCCGGCCGCTGGCCCGGGTAAAGCTGTTGAACGACCAGGTCGATGCCGCCCCGGTCGCTGTATTTCATAAGCTGCATGACATTGCCGGCGTTGAACCCCTGATCAAAGAAATCATGTTCCATGAAGTGGCCTTGGGACACAACCTCGTGCGCCCGGCACCAGCGCGTCATGCCGCCATACATGGTCCGGCCCCATGATTCGGCCAGAGAATCGAGATAGCTGTAATTGCCCGCCGCCTGCTCGTCGCCCGCGAGCTTGAACTTGTAGGCCACGAGCGCTTTTTTCAAATCGATGCCGTGCTCCCCCATCCATTTCGGCAGGTCGCTACCCCAGTCGCCCTGAGTCTCGGGCTCGTCGTAAAAATAGCCGGCGATGGTTTTGCCAAAATCGTTTTTGAAGCGGTCGTAGTGCGGCTGATAGACGGTCTTGATAAACCAGTCCACGCAGTCCGGCGAAGCGCCATCCACCGAAATGAATTTCTTTTGTTTTCCGATCGGCCCTTTGTAGTCCCAGCTGAAGGTCATCACCTTCCATTTCCCCGGCGGTGCCTCCCAGTCGAGCTGGCCGCCGCGAATACTGCCGCCCAAATCAATTAAGGAGGCGCCGTCCACGGTCCCGTCGGCCAGTTCCCTGCCGGCCAGCACCGCGATGAATTTCTCGCCGGCACAGCCGCCGGCCCGGTGATGTCCGGGTCCGGTGACGGTGGTCGCCGCCGCCGCCAGCACCTTGCTGCCATAGGCAGCCGGAACCCGGCCGCCCATCATCTGGCTCGGCCACCAGTAGTCATCGTAGATCCACATCTGCAGACCATGCTTCCTGGCGGCATCCAGGCAGATGCCGAGGTCGCGATACCAGCCTTCGCCCAGCCAGTCGTTGTGCGGTCGCGGCTCGGCGGTAAAACTGCCGTTGCCGCTCTCCGCCACGCGATTCAACTCCTGTTCAATCTCCTCCCTGGTCTCGGTGCCGTGCAGCCAGAACAGCGGGCCGGTAAGCCGCCGCGCCGCCATGGGCAGTTCGCAAAACTGCTGCTCGAGATCCCGCATCTCCGACGCGCCAACCGGTTCGGCCTGAAGGGCGGGCAAACCCGGGGCAGAAAGGATCAACAGCAACCCTAGGATGAACCGGAGGCGGATGAGAAACACCGGCTTCAAAGCGGCTAAATTCATAAAAAATGGATTCATAAAACAATTTTAATTGCCTTTTGCCGCGCGCAGCAAAACCGGGCCAAACAAGCCCGCCGGTTCCAGCGGTGTTTTCGCCGTGAGCTTGCGGATGTTCGTGCGGGTGAGGCGCTGCGATTCCGGGAGGCCGGCGTCGCCGATGATGCGGTTTGGCCAGAAATTCACGACCTCGATCTCCAGCTTGTTTTCGCCCGGCTTCACCGCCGGCGTCACCTCCACGCGCCAAGGCGGACACCAGACAATGCCGCAGGATTGGCCGTTGACCTTCACTTCGGCCAGCTCGCGCACATCGCCCAGGTCCAGATATAGGGCCGGGGATTTGGCGGCGGGGATTTTGTCCGGCATTGTGAACGTCTTTTCATACACCGCCGTTCCGGAATAAAACCTGATGCCCGGCTCGGGCCGCGTCGGCCAGCTCGCGAGCGAATCAAACTGCGCGGTGGCCGGCCCGCCCCATTTCGGGTCGAAGCGCACCGTCCACGCGCCGGTCATTTCCTGAACGGTTTCCAGGTTCCGATGATTGTCGCCAGCCGTTGAAAGCTGATTCGCCGCCGGCTCGCGGAAGACGACAAACCACGAACCGCACGGCGCGAATTCCAGCGGCACATGGGTGCGTCCATCCTTTTGCTCGCAGCCGGCGGCGGTTTTCCGCTCGCCGGTGACGGGATTCCACAGCTCGGGCGCCTTGCCGGTCACGCGAAACGCGACGGTGGCAGCCGCGGCCATGTTCGTGCGGTTGCAGACATAATAAATCTCAGCCTGGCCGTCGGTGCGGTGGATGTAATCAAATGATCCGCTCGCGGGCGTGAATTCGCAGTCCGATGGCACGCCGTCGGCCGACAACACCTCCCGTGCGGTTTTGCCGGTGATGACGCGCCCCCGGCCAGCCTGGCCGCCCCATAGGGCGTCGGCGATTTTTCTGACTTTCGCATCAGCGGCGGCGGATTTTTCCAGCGTTTCGGCGCGGGTGGGTTTCGGGCCGATGACGGTGGCCCCGGCTTTCACGAGTTCGGCAATTTTCTCCAGCACCGGCAAAGCGATTTGATCGCGATCGGGCAGGACCAGCACGCGATAGCTGGTGCCGATGGGCAGAAAGATTTTCCCGCTGCTCACGGTTGCCCGCTCCATGACCTCGGGCAAAACGATTTTTCCGTCCAGCACATTGGCGCGTTCCATCAGCGCCTCGGCGGAGATGACGTCGTAATCGTAGCCCGGCCCGAGGCGCGCCGGATCGGAGGCCTTGAGCTGCGCGAAATTCGGGACATGGTCGCCATAGTAATACAGCGCGTCGGCGGCATAATGGCCTTGCTGGAGCATCCACTGGCAGCGGTTGATGTAGCTGAAGAACGGCGCGGACTTGCCCCACCACGTCACCTTCGGATTCAGGTGCGTGCCGGCAAAGTATTGCTGGCCGGGAATGCCCTCGCTCTCCGGCGAACACACAAACGCGTGCCAGACGAGGACGTTCAAGCCTTCGCACAGCGCCTGGTCGAAGGCCGGCTTGAGGTTGTCCCAGAGCTTCTCCTGCCAGTGCGGTCCGATGGTGGTGAAGCCCTCGGCCATGACGAGCTTCCGTCCGTAGGTATGCGCGGCGCTGGCGGGCTGCTTGACGAAAAAGCGGTTGGTGTCGCCGATGCGGTGCCGCCACGACCACGCCCAGAATTCGCTCATCGGCGCGTCGTCCCAGCCAAGGCAGCGCTGCGCGTCAATCGGCACTGCGTGCGGTCCGCCGCTTTCGGGGTGGGTCAGAAGACCGTGCTGGTGCGCGTTGTCGCGGAATAGCCGGAAATGTCCGTCAATCGCCAGATCCCCCAATGTCTGGCGGTAATCAAAGAGGAAACGGTTGCTCTCCAATCTGGAATTCACGATGCGGCCGGCCAGCACCGGCAGCCAGGGCGTCAGGTCATAGCCGCGCCGCTTCTGGAATTCGGCGCGCAGCGTCGGCGTCCAGTTCGCCAGCTCCACCTCCCAGCTGTCGGTGTGCAGATACTTCAAGGCCTTGCCGGTGAGCGGCCCGGCGTCGGCGATGAGCGGCTCGACGATTTTGTCCCAGTAGTTTTGAAACGCCGTGGCGCTATAGACATCAATCGCGAAGCCATTCCAGCCGTCGCTGCACGTCGAGACGTAGGCATGATCGCCGATGGTCTGGCCAAATCGCAATATCTGCCAGTCGCCCGCCGGCGCATTCCAGCGGAGGGTGCCGTCGGGCGAAAGTCTTTTGGTCAAGTCCACCACGTCCGCCGCCTCGGCATCCTGCTCGCCGGGCGTGGCGGGGATTTCCGCGAACAGCGGCGATGTGTCCGGCGCGGAGAAGGGCTTGAGCGATTCCTGGAGCGCCTTCTGTTTCCAGTTTTTCAGCGGCGGATGGCGGGCGGACAAATTTGCCATCACTTCCGGCAGTTGCAGTTCGGCCACCTGCACATTGCGCGGAGCGGCGGGGTTCTTCGGATCGAACGCGTCCAGAAACACCACGCGGACGGCGCGGGCGTTGACGGGTGGAAAATTGACCATCGTTTCGGATCCGTCCTTCACGGCAAAGGCCTTGACGGAGTGAAAATTACTGCCATCCGGTGAAACTTGCAGTTCGCACTCGCGCGGGCCGTAGCCGGGCCGGCCCAGAATTTTCAATGCCGACAGGACCGCCGGCTGTTCGAGGCTCGCTTGCAGCCATTCAGAATGCTGTCGGGACGGGCCTTCGCCGGCCTGCGTGCCGCGGGAAACCCAAAAGGTCGCGGTGTCGCCATCGCCGGCCAGGGCTGCCAAGTGACCCAGCAGGCTGGAACTGGCGGCAAGCGTGATGCCGTTGGCCGATGCATCCTTCCGGCGGTAGGCGACCACCGCCGTGTCGCGATAATAATTCTCCCGCGCCGGCGGCGGGGGCAGTTTCACCGTCAGATTGCTGCCGCCGGCAATCCTCAGTTCAGACCAGACGTATTTCTTGGCGGCATCCTCCGGCGTCACCACCGGCCCGCCCAGATTCCAGCCGCTCTGGATGTTCAGGCTCATTTCGAGTCCGAGCCGGTCGGCCTCGCGCAGCGTGTGCCGGTAAAGTTCCCGCCATTCCGGCGTGAAAAAAGTCGGCCCGTGCGGCACGGGGGCATTGCCATCCTGCGCCGCGCCGTTCGCATCGCAGAGGAGCGCGCCGCCGAAGCCCTTGGCCTGCATTTCTTCGAGATCGTGCGTGATGGATGCCTTGGTGACATTGCCGTTGAGCCACCACCAGTAAGCCCGCAGCCGGGCGCTGTTCGGCGGATTGCGCCAGCCGCTTTCCAGACTGGAAGCCGTCTCCGAGTGCGCCAAACCGCCGGCTAAAACCGATACGACAACCGATGCGAAAAATAATATTTTCATGTTTATCAGGGCGTTGACATTTACCGCAAAATTGCCCGCTGGCATTTTAGCCTGGACTGCCTCGGCGCCGTTTTTGCCAATCCTGACCCATGGCCGGCCAGACTTAAAAACAACTGCATGGTTGTATGTTTGATCATATCGTCAGGCGATTGTTTTTATAAATCATATTCTTGATCACTTTAGCAAACCCGGCTGACTTCCAGATGCAGCAGCCGGCCCAGCTTCTCCAGCTTCGCCGCGATATGGCCGACGCCGACCGCACAGTGGTGCGCCGGGCCATGCGCGTTCCAGTCGTTCACAAATTGCCGCGCCCCGATGCGGAATTGATAGCGCGAATTCGTGTTGCCGATTTCCAGGATTGGGCCCGGCACCGATTCGCCCTCCGCCACCAGCAGTTTCAGTTTGCCCTCCGCCGTTTCCACGACGGACAGCAGCGTCACCTCGCCGTGCTTCACGGACATTTCCACCGAGAGCCCCCGGCCGACTTTGCCGTGATAGACTTTCAGCGGCCGCACCTTCGTCTTGCCCTCGGCAATTTTGATGTGGCCCGGCCCGTCGTGGCCCATCAGGACCACGTCGGCCGCAAAATCCATCGCGTAGTATTCCGTGAATGAGCCGCCGGCGCCGAATGCATCCATGATTTTCATCGCCTGC
>CAIOIC010000020.1 GCA_903858275.1 uncultured Verrucomicrobia subdivision 3 bacterium
GCGGAGCTGACGGGCTGGACGCTGAATCTGACGGTGGTGCCGGAGCCGGTGGAACTGGCGCTGGGCCTGTTTGCCGCCATGCTCCTGGCCCTGGCCGCTTTGAAGCGCATCTGTTCCCCCAAACCCGCTGCTGAAAAATTAAACCCCGCTGAATGATTGATCGCTTTAGTGGATCGCCCGTTTTTATCGCGAATTTCAGGCTTCAGGTTGGATGATGGTGCTCGACTGCTGGCAGGCTGAAGCCTTTTCGCATGATTCCAATTTATAAAATTTTGGCCGGGCTGGTGGTTCTCGCCATGTCGGGAATCATTGTTGCCGTCTCGTTGTGGTTTAAGACGGATGCCGGAAGGGAGTTCAAGCATCGGCGCGAGCTGGAGCGGCGGCAGGCCGAGAAGCGGGATGCCGATTAAGCCGGGGGCATTCGCCGCCTCGCCGGAGAGCTGAAAAAAACTCGTGTGGCGGAAGAAACGGGGAGGGTGTTTCAGCAGGTCCATAAATCTCCCGTCAATTCGACGGGGGATTATCATATTGCAATGAATCGGGGGAGGGGTGGTGTTTAAAAGTATTTGGTCGTGACCCGATTTGAAAACGGAGCGCGGGTCTGTGACCCGCTGCGGCGGTACTTGCCGGGCGACGGGCTGCGGCTCGCCGCGTCGCGCTCCGGAATGAGGACGCTGCCAAGGTCATTCTCTCGCTTGACTTTTGCGGCCATCGGGGGCACGGTGCAGGCATCTAATAATCCCAATAAGCCGATAATGAAAGCGCATCATAACCGCCCTTGCCGTGGATTGAATTTTTCTTCGCGCCCAATGGCGGCTTTGTTTTTCAAGCCGGTTTTTTATGCCGTCTCCTTCGCCGTTCTGTTTTGTGCCGGTTATTCCGTTCCGGCCCAGCGGGTGGATTTGAACGGCAATGGCATGAGCGATGTTTGGGAATGGGTTTACTCCGCCACCGGCCTCAACCCGAATGCCGATTCCGATGGCGATGGCTTTTCGAATTTCAAGGAGGCTATCGCGGGGACAAACCCGTTCGATTCCAACTCGGTTCCCAAAATCTCATTGTTTTCCGTATCCGCCACCAATGGCAGCATCACGATGGCGGCGCAGCTTGGAAAACTATATCAGTTGCAAAGCATCACCAATCTCAGCAGCACGAACTGGTTGACGGAAACCAGCCTGGTGGTGCGGGCGGGAACCAACTTCACTTTTCCTTCGCCGGTGAGTTCGAGTATGAAATTTTACCGGACCACGATCTCCGACGTGGGTTCGGACGGCGCCGGGCTGAACGACTGGGAGAAATACAAGCTCGGTCTGGATCCCTTCAACCCCTTCAGCAACGGGACGCTCGATGGCAATGGCCGGCAGCTGAACGATCACCAATATGCCAGCGGCCGTTTTGCGTCCCAAAATGTCATCACGATTTCCGCCACCGATCCGGCGACGACCCAGCCTGATGCCGGTTCATCAGCGACGGATTACGGCACCTTCACCGTCACGCGCGGCGGGTTTCCGTTGAGCTTGATCACGGTCCCGCTGGCTTTGAGCGGACCGGGGGGCGGGTTTGCCGTTTCCGGTCAGGATTACCTCCCGCTTTCGACCTCGGTGAGTTTTCCCGTCGGCACCAGCACCAAGACCATCACCGTGGTGCCGCTGGCGAACACCAACTTGCCGGCGCCGGTCATTGTGCAGCTGAAACTATTGCCGGGCTCGAATTATACCGTCGGTGCGCAAAGCAATGCGAATGTCCTCATTTATCCTTCGCCGACCGCGAAAGGCACCGGTATATCTGGCCAGTATTTTACCAATTCCAGTTCCACATACTCCAGCAACGCAAACTTCAATCCAGCGAACTCGATTACCAATCGCATTGACCCCGTGATTGACTTTACCTGGACCAACGGCACATCGCCCAATTTGAGCAACGGCCTATACTCCGTGCGCTGGACCGGGCAGGTGCAGCCGCAGTATTCTGAGACTTACTATTTTAACGTGCTTTCCGACGATGGCGTGAAACTATGGGTTAATGACCAGTTGTTGATTGACAAATGGCAGACGCAAAACAACGGCTTGGAATGGACGGCCGCCATCGCGCTGCAAGGCGGCACGCGGTATAACCTCAAGCTGGAATACCTGCAATACACCAACAAGGCGCAGGCTCATCTTAATTGGTTTAGTGCCAACCAGTCCAAGCAGGTCATCCCCGGCAACCGCTTGTTCCCGACGAACACGCCTCCCGCGCCGACGGTCATTACCAGCCCGTTATCCGCCATCGCGTTTCTGGGTCAGCCGTTCAGCTTCACCGTCACCGCCGCCAATTCTCCCTTGGCCTTCACGGCTGCCGGCCTGCCGCCGGGGTTGGGTTTCAATACTGTTTCCGGCGTCATCAGCGGCATCCCCACGGTTGTCGGGGATTATCAAGTCGCGCTCACCGCCAGCAATGCCGTCGGTCTTTCGGCGGGGATTGTGGATATTCTGGTGATCGCCAACAGCAATTCCGTGGTGCAGGAAATCTGGGCCGGCGTGCCCGGCACCAACCTCGCCGATATTCCCGTCGGCACGTCCGCCACCGCGACGAACGTGATCGGTGCGCTGGAGGTGACCAACAATGTTGCCGCTTACGGAATCAATTACGGCGAGCGTATTCGCGGCTATCTGACCGCGCCGGCGACGGGCAATTATTATTTCTGGCTCGCGGGCAGCGATGCGGCGGAACTCTGGATTTCCAATGATGGCGAGCCGGTCAACAAGGTTCGCCGCGCGTTTGTCTCGCCCACCAACAGCACCGCGCCACATCAATGGACCCAATCTCCGAACCAGCGCTCCGGCTGGCTTACGCTCGTCGCCGGCCAGAAATATTACCTCGAAATCCTGCACAAGGCCGGGGCCAATCCCAATGATCATTGGTCTGTCGGCTGGCTGCAGGATCCGTATGGCACCAACACCACCCCGGGCGGAGTGGTGACGAATTATGTGTTGTCCCGCTATTATCCGCTGCCGCCGGCGCTGGCGCCGGGCACGCTCTTCGCGGCGGAATTGAACACGGTGGCGGGCGTCACCAATATGGGGGTGGGAACGGCCACGTTGCGCTTGAGCGCGGATAATTCCCGTGCGGTCATCAACTTCAGTTTCAGCGGCGTGCCTTCGGCGGTGATCGGCGAGCACATCAACAACGATGCGTATGCCAGCTATCCGAGTGAAATTTTGTTCGACATCTCCGCCGCGCAGCCGCAGCCGGATGGCAGTTATTTCTGGACCATCAAGGCGGTGGGGCCGTTTACGGCCTCGGATGTGTTGTCCATCCTGAATTCCGGCAAGGCTTATCTCACCATTCTGACGGGCGATTATCCGAACGGCGAACTCAAGGGCCATTTCAAGCCCGTCAACGGCACCCAGTCGTTCACGGCGCCCGCCGCGCCGTCGGCGTGGACGGATGACCACGCCTCCGCCAATGGCGCCGCGCGCTTCCTCACGCAGGCCACCTTCGGTCCGGGTCCCAATGACATCACGAATGTGCAGGCCGTCGGTTACAATAGTTGGATCAGCAACCAGTTCGTCCTGCCCGCCACGCATCATTTGCCGCTGCTGTTGTCTAATGGTAACGTGAATCCGGCGTTCCCCTACGTTGGTAATCTGGTGTTCAACACCTGGTGGCAGCAATCCATCACGGCCCCCGACCAGTTGCGCCAGCGCGTCGCGTTTGCGTTAAGTGAAATATTGGTCGTGTCCGATTCTGGTCCGCTGCAGGATAAAGGTCAGGCCACGAGCTCCTACTACGATGCTCTGCTGGATAATGCCTTTGGCAATTTTCGTGATCTGCTCAAGGCGGTGACGCTCACGCCGGCCATGGGCATGTATCTGAACATGCAGGGCAACGGGCCGGGCAACATCACCAACGGCATACATGCGAATGAGAATTACGCCCGCGAAATCAACCAGCTTTTCTCCATCGGCCTGAACCGCCTCTGGCCCGACGGCACGCTGATCCTGGACTCGAAGGGAAGTTTGGTGCCGACTTACAATCAAAACGTCATCAACGGATTCGCCTCCACCTTCACCGGCTGGAACTATTATCAGACCAACCAGGCCAGCGGCCGGTTGCCGAGTAACTTCAATCCCTCCGCCAATTACACGAACCCGATGGTGCTGGTTCCCAAATACCATGAGGTGGGCACCAAACTGCTGCTCGATAATGTCATGTTGCCGGCGGCGTGGGGCAATCAAACGGTCTCGTCCACCTCCACCAACGACGCTTATTGTTCGCAGGATTTGGAAATGGCGCTGGACTCGATTTTCAACAACCAGAACGTCGGGCCATATATCTGCCGCCAGCTCATCCAGCGGCTGGTGACCAGCCATCCCAGCCAGGGCTATCTTTACCGCGTGGTGCAGGTGTTCAATGACAATGGCTCCGGCGTGCGTGGCGATCTGCCGGCGGTCATCAAGGCCATCCTGCTCGACTACGAGGCGCGCAGCCCCGATCTGCTCGCGCAGCCGGCCTACGGTAAACAGCGCGAGCCGTTGCTGCGCGTGACGGCGGCGGCGCGCGCCTTCCCGTCGCCGGCTCCGTTGACTGCGACTTATAACCAAACCGGCAGCAATACCATTTACATCACCAACGCCACGCCGCACCGGCTCGGAACGAACGACACCATCTGGCTCCAATTTACGGACGGTTCCGGCCAGCCTGCGCCCTCCTCGCAGGCTTACGCTGTCACCCTGCGAAGCCCGACCAATTTCACGGTCAACGCGCCCGGGTTGGTGACCGGCACCTATACGCAGACCAACGGCGTGCTGACGGTGGCGATTTCCAGCCACGGTTTGGCGGTCAGTAATTCCGCCTACCTGTCGTTTACCACCGGCGGCGCGACCAACGACGTGGTCACCGTGACCAATGTTCTCGACGCCAATCGTTTCATCGCCTCAACCGGAGACACGAATAATCGCGCCGGCAGTTGCCTGCTCTCAAAGTGGACCGGCGGCGGGTTCACGCAAAAAACCAACCTCGTTACCATCTATGCTCCGTTCCCGCACGGCTTGGGCGTGGGCAGCAATGTGTTTGTCAATTTCACCCAGGCCGGCAATCCCGCCGACGGCTTGTATCCGGTCAACACGGTGATTGATGCCACGCACTTCACCATCATCGTCGCCAGTTCCACTACCGCGACCAGTGATTCGCAAGTCATTTATCCGCTGGTGCCGCCGCCCCTGGTGCGCAGCGGCACGGTCACGGTTTCCTGGAATACCTGGGCCATGAATGCCACCGATACCGGCGCGGCCGCCAGTTTGGAGCAGACGCCGCTGAACTCGCCGACGGTCTTCAATTACTTTTTCCCGTCTTACGCCTTCCCCGGACCGCTCTCCGATGCGGGAATGACAACCCCGGAATTTCAACTGACTTCGGACACCACCGTTGCCTGGCAGATGAATTTCATGGAGGGCAGCCTGTTGAACAACACTGGCAACACGAACGGGCTGAGCAGTTTCATCGGTGGAAACGGAGCGATCACGCTGGATTTGGGGCCGTGGATGACGCCCGCCTATACTTCTAATGCGGGCATTCCCGGTCTGGTGGACGCCCTCAATTCCTTGCTTTGCGCCGGCCAATTGTCGTCGGCCAGCAAGGCCTACATCGTCAATTACGTCACCAATTATCAAACCTACTCCACGCCACCTGCCTACATCCAGATTCGCGACCGCGTGCGGGCCGTGGTGCACTTGATCCTGGTTTCGCCGGATTACATCATCCAAAAATAATATGGAATCTAAATTCTCTCTCGGCCTGCAAAGTCGCCGCGATTTTATCCGGCGCGCCGCCTGCGCCGCCGTCGGCACGGTGGCGCTCAACGCCACGCTCCGCGACTTGCGTTTCATGAACGCCGCCGTCGCGCAGTCGAACATTCCTGACGGGGATTACAAGGCGCTGGTCTGTATTTTTCTGGCTGGGGGCAACGACGCCAACAATCTCATCGTCCCGACGATTCTTTCCGAGTGGAACAACTACGCGGCCATCCGCACCTCCACCCTCGCGCTGCCGATTTCCGGTGCGCCCTATAATGTCCTTCCGCTTTCGCCGACCAACAGCGACGGGCATGGTTACGGCCTGCATCCAGCTTGCCCGGAACTGGCCGCGATGTTCAACGGCACGGGCGGCACCTCCGGCAAACTTGCGGTTTTGTTCAACGCCGGGACGCTGGTTTATCCGCTCACCCGGGCCCAGTATCAATCCGGCGCGCTGGCCAAGCCGCCGCAGCTGTTCTCGCACGCCGATCAGGTGACGCAGTGGCAGACCTCGATTCCCGACCAGCCGCCGCTGACCGGCTGGGGCGGGCGCATTGCCGATTTGCTGGCCGCCGTCCAGCCGAACGCGCCCATATCAATGTCGGTCACCCTCAACGGCGCCAACACTTTTGAAGTCGGTAATTCCAGTTCGCAATATTCCGTCTCAACGTCCGGTGCCATCGCTTTGACTGGCGTTACTGGTAACCGGCTTGCCGCGCTGACGAATGTTCTCAACGTGCCCTATGCCAACTTGCAGGCCCAGGCGTATGCCAACGTTGCCACGCACTCCATCAACACCACTACCTTGCTGAACACCGCCATCGCCGCCACGGTTGACCCTACAGGCACGCAGTTCTGGACCACGCCGTTTCCTGGCTCCGGCACATTTCAAGTCACCACCCCGACCACGGTGGGCAACGGAACGCTTGCAAAATTCAACTCCGGTCTGGGGCCGCAGCTCAAAATGATTGCCCGCTTGATTGAAGCCGGCCATCGCAGCGCCGCCGCGGGCGGGTTCGGGATGAAACGCCAGATTTTCTTTTGCAGCGTCGGCGGCTTCGACCTGCACACCGGTCAGACCACCGGCAACGCGCCGTCCACCGTCATCACCGGCGCCCACGCCAACTTGCTGGCGGAATTGAGCCAGTGCCTCAACGCCTTTCAATCCGCGATGGATCAGATCGGCACGTTGCATGGTGATGCTTCTTTTTCGCAGCGCGTTACGGCGTTCACTGCCAGCGATTTTGGCCGCACCTTTCCGAGCAACGGCTTGGGCAGCGATCACGGCTGGGGCAGCCATCACCTCATCGCGGGCGGTGCGGTAAAAGGCCAGAAGACCTACGGCAAGTTTCCCACGCTCGCCGTCAATGGCACGGATGACACCAGCACCGGCCGCTGGATTCCCACCACGGCCACCGATCAATATTTTGCCACGCTGGCCACATGGTTTGGCGTGGACAGCAGCAACCTCTCCACGATCTTTCCCAACCTCGGCCGCTTTAGCTCGTCGAACCTCGGTTTCCTATGAGGAAATCGCTCCCCATCCTTGCGCTCATCCTCGGTTTGGCGGTGGTCGGTTGGTTTGTCTGGTGGCAATGTTCCGCTCCCGTTGCCGGCACGGTGCCAGGCCAGTTGGCGAAGTTCTCTAACGCACAGCCCGGTTCAAAAACATCGGCAGCCCCAGCGAAGCTCAATGCTCCGGGCCAGTCGGCGTATGCCAGTCCCGTTGTGACCGCAACTTCTTCCGGCAACCCGCCGGCCAATGCCGGCGCGTCTGCGCGCACCGCTTTGCCCTTCGCGGTTGGCGTTCCTCAAGAACCGGAATTCACCAACTTTCCACCGGTGATCGTTCTGGAAAAAGTCGCACACGCCATCCGTGACTATGCCTCGATGTTCGGCGGTAATCCCGTCGGCACGAATCCGGAAATCGCCGCCGCCCTCCAGGGCAACAATCCCCGGCAGTCAAATTTCATCAATGCGGAAGCCGGCTTGCGCCTCAACGCCGGCAGCGAATTGGTGGATGCCTGGGGCACGCCCTATTTCTTTCACCAGCTTTCCGGCCGGGAGATGGAAATCCGCAGTGCTGGTCCTGATCGCATCCTGTGGACACCGGATGATCTGATTGCCAGGTGAAATTGCCGGTCCTGGCGGAAACGTGTCTTCGCTGCCATACGTGATGAATAGCCTGCCTCTTGAGCTGTTCGTGACGATCAGCCAGTGTTCATGATTAAAACCGGCCGTTGGTCTTAAGTAAACTTCACGCAATTATCGAAGTTTGATGTCCCGGCAAACTGGATTGCACAGGGAATGTTTGTGGCGTACTTTCTTATAGCCATGCCATTCTGCTGTGCTGCTAAAGATGGCATAAACTCATGTTCCGTTTATTAACTGTTAGGCTTGATCGCCGTTTTTTTGTAGTTGTTAGCGCTTGGCTTGGCTGTATCTGCGCCGCCTCCGCTCAAGTAAATTACAGCGGCGGCAGCTACCGGCAAAACTTTGACTCCCTGCCGGCAACCGGCAGTTCGATTTCCTGGGTCGACAATGCGACGCTGCCCGGCTGGTATGCCTGGATCAATGCATCCAATTCGCCCCCCGGCACGATCAATCTCGACCCCGGCACCAGCACCACAAAAACGGTGTTGCATAATTATGGTTCCAGTGGTTCGACGAACCGCGCGCTGGGCCTCTTGACCTATTCGACTGTTTCCGGCGACGCGGTGGGGCTGCGGCTGCATAACAGCAGTGCCGTGACTTACAATTCATTCACGATCGCTTTCGATGGCGAGCAGTGGCGGTGCGGCAGCCCGGCGGTGCACTCGCTGACGTTCGCTTTCACGACGGACACGCCGGCCAGCTTGGGCGACGTCAATGTCAACTGGCAGTGCCGCGGTCAGCTGAACTTTTGCTCGCCGGTGACGAGCAGCAACAGCTTCGCCGTGGACGGAACCGTGGCCACGAATCGCGCGGCAAACATCACCGCCATCGTGGGCGGTGTTGCTTGGGCGCCGGGGACGGATCTCTGGATTCGTTTCAACAACCCCAACCTCTCGCTGCCCGGCCAACACGGCCTCGCGTTGGATAATTTTGAGTTTTCCGCCAGCACCAACGCCGTGTCCGGCTCTGCCAATGTGCCGGCCACGTTTTACCATCAGGCGATCGGCTCGGTCAATTATCTCGACTACCAATTGCTTTCCGGTGGCGCTTCGCTCTCCGTGCAGCAACTGCCTCAGGCCGCTTATTATGCGCTGGCGCTCAATTATCCCGATCCCGTCACCGCCGTGGCCAAGGCGCAATCGTATCTCAACCTGATGTTCACAATGCAGGAAACGAATCCCGCCAGCGGCAACTTCGGACAATTACTTTGGTATTTTACCGACACCAATGTGGTGGATAAAAACTCGCTTGAGTTCTGTTTTAAGCCGCTGGGGGTGCTGCTCAAGCGCTATGCCGACAAGCTTGGGGCTGACTACGTCAGCGGCATCAGGCCGATGATCACCAATTGTCTTGCCGCCTCCCGTCGCCGCAGCGTGAACACCAACTATTCGAACATTTACACGATGCGCATCGCCAACTGGCTGATGTTGGGCGAGGCGCTGGCTGACACCAACAGCTACAATGCCGGGGTGAATGCGCTCGGTAACTGGATCACGGATTTAGGCAAAGAGACCATCCATGAATACGACTCCCCCACCTATTCCATGGTCACCTACAACAACTTGATTTTGGCCGCCAACAATGTCACCAACGCGGCGGCGGCGGATAAGCTGCGGGCCCTCGCCAATTATCTGGCGACCGACCTGTCGGCGAACTATTTCCAAGGACAGCAGCGGCTCGGCGGCTCGCACAGCCGGGATTACAGCTTCTTGTATGAAGATGGCGCGGTGAATAATTTCTACTATTTCGCCGGGTTGCAGACCAACCTGCCGGCGATGGGATTGTTTAATGAGGGCATCTATAACTATCTCAACGGGATTGAAAACGGCAACCTGCTGCCGTTGGACGTGGTGGCGTGGGGCAATTCGTGGTCCAACCGCATCATCAAGTCAGTTTGGGGGCCAACCAACACGCCCGGCCAGGATCGTTACACCTACATAACACCTGATTTCAGCATCGGCAGTTCTGGTAGGTATTACGGCGTCACCCAGGACAAGGCCATCGCCGCTGATTACAGTTCCACCAACATATTGCCACAAGTCAGTCTGGTCTTTGATCCTTACGACTCTCCTTATGGCACCGTTAGAGTTCTCGAAACCGGATCCGGGCACATGAAACCGAACCACCTCAATTTCTATTCCGCGAATGTTCAGGACCGGGGCACGATTCTTGGCCTGGCAACTTTGTCGCCCAGCTTTTCCATCGCCACCAATTATCTCGGTCCTTACACCAACCTCTCCAGCGCGGTTATTTTTCCGGCCCAAGCCGACGCCGTCTACCTTGATGGGGTCGCGTTGAACACGAACATCGCCGCCAGCTTTGCCGCCACCAGCGGCTCGGTGGTCGGCATTCAGGAGGGAAATGCAGTGATCGCCGCGCGGTTTTATCGCGTGGATGGCCTGGCGGGCTATGCTCCCACCTACGCCGTCAAATTTGACGGTGGCAAAGCAGCGCGATTCGTTGCCTACCATTACCAGGGAGATTCGATAATATTAAATAACATCTATGCCTCCAATCGTCCGGTGATCGGCACCATCATCGCCGCGCGCCAATGCCTCAACGCGCTGGCCGTGACCAGCTTTCTCAATGAAGTGAAAACCGCCGTGGTCACGCTGGCCACCAACGGCAACCAATCTTCGGCCGGCGTGACGATCGGCGGCACGCCGCTTGCCACCACGCTTGATGCCAATTCCGGCGCCGTCATTTCCCGGATGGTCAACGGCACCAACTACCTGCCGCAGATGTTTTTGGTGAATGACGATAATTCAACCAGCCGGGATATTTTCAACGAACGTTTCCAACGCATGCTCGGATCGGGCTGGATTTGGACCCCGTTGAGCGGCGTGACCAACGCTTTCGCTGCCTACGTCACTAATGGCGGGGCCTCAAGCACCACGGTGACCAGTTGCGCCGCTTTGACCGCGACGCCGGATGCCGGCGTTTTGGTTCATCGCGCTTTCACCGGCGATGCGGAGGTCTTTACCCGCGTCAATCAGCAGAGCGACACGTCCGCCACCAGTCTCGGCGGCGTGGCGTTGCGGGAAACTCTGGATGCCGGTGCCAGCGGGGCGGTCGTCGGATTCAGCGGCAGTTCCGGCGTGCGTTTTCTCTGGCGGACGACCAATTCGGGACCGGTCTTGTCCGTCACCAACACCTCGTTCACCAGTCCGGGTTGGCTGCGCCTCCGCCGCGTGGGCAATGTGGTTTCCGCCGCCTATCGAACCGACGTCGGCGGTTGGCAGCCCGTGGGCGGCGATCAAACCTTGATGATGAATGCCACCATCTACGGCGGTCTCGCGGCGGCGGGTGGCACCACCCTTGCGCCTGCGGCTACGGTTTTTTCCAATGCGGTTGGCAATGTCATCGCTCCACCCGCCTCGACGACCACCCTTGTCCGCCACACCGGCACGGACACCAACAGCATTTATGGAGATGCCTTGCAGTTTGATGTGACGGTTTCCCCGGCGGATGCCGGCGGCATGGTGGTCATTCGGGATGGCGGGGAATACGGAGCCGACTTGGGCGCCGGTTATTTGCCGACTGGCGCGACGAACACGGTAACCGTGACCATAACGGCATTGAATGCGCTGACCGTGGGAGCGCATACGAACATTGTCGCGTTCTATTACGGCGACCACACCTATCTCCCCGGCGTGTCTGCTGCGTTGTCTTCGCAGACCGTTGGGCAGAAAAATCTGACCATTTCGAGTCCGGTGGCCGGCAACAAGCCTTACGACGGAACCACCGTCGCCAACATCACCGGCACTTTGAACGGCGTCGTGAGCGGCGACATGGTAGGCGCGGATGTTTATGTGCTGGGCTATTTTGGCAATGCCGGGCCGGGCACCAACATTCCCGTCTCCAGTTATTTCCTGGGCGGCAATGCGGCGGCAAATTATTTCCTGACTCCGCCTGGCGGACTGGCGGCAAACATCGTTACCTCGGCCATCTGGAACACCGCCGCCAGCGGACAGAATTGGAGTGCGGCGACCAACTGGGTTGATAATGCCATCGGCGATGGAACGCTGGCGGCGGTGGATTTCAAGTCGGTCAACCTCACCAACGATCCCACGGTGGTGCATCTGGATTCCTCGCGCACGCTGCAGACGCTGATATTTGGCGATACAAACACCGCCAGCGCGGCCGGTTGGCTTTTGGACAACAATGGCGTGACGGCCAACACCCTGACGCTGGCTGGCACGGCGCCGCAGATTACTGTCAATGCGCTGGGCGCCGGCCGTTCGGCGACCATCGGAGCCGTGGTGGCGGGAACCTCCGGTTTGGACAAGATCGGCAGCGGCACTTTGGTTCTGGCCAACCCCACCACCTACACCGGCGGCACCATGATTACCGCCGGCACTTTGCAGATTGGCAACGGCGTTGCTCCCGTCACGATGGATGGCGGAAACATCACGAACAACGGCATTTTGGTTTTTAATCGCCCCGAAAATGTGATCGTGGCCAATAATATTTCCGGTAGCGGCAGTGTCATCCAGGGGAGCACCAACGCCCTGGCCTTAACGGGAACGAACACCTACTCCGGCGGGACGACCGTGACCAATCTCGGCTCGGTGGTGATCACCAATGCCGGTGCGCTGGGCACCGGCCCGCTCAATCTGAAATCATCGGCGACCACGTTGATGACGGCGTTTCAAATTAGTGGCGGCATCATTTTCACCAACGCCATCAGCATTGATTCGACCACCGGCCGGGATTTTATCAACGCGGTTGGCGGCAATAATATTTTGAGCGGCCCCATCACGATCACCGGCACCGGCAACTACCAGATGGTTTTTCAGAACAGCGATGTGGTGAATGCTGGCACGACGCTTACGCTCGCCGGTGACATTATGGCGACAAACTTTACCGGCAGCATTTCGCTTCGTGGCAACGCGGGAGATTTCGGTTGTTTGGCCGCGCCGCTGTATGCGCCGAACATGAGGTTGGATTTCAACGGCAACGCCGATTGGCTCGTCACTTCGACGGGCAATTCGTGGAGCAACCTCAGCTTTGCCGCTGCTGCGAACAGCGGGGGGGCGCTGGTTTGTGGCGCGGTGAATTGCCTGCCATCTGGTGCCCGAGTAAATTGGGGTTCCGGTTCAAGTAACCTTCTGGATCTGGCTGGTTATAATCAGACCATCGGCGGCTTGGATTGTCCCACCACCACCAGCACGCCGGCGGTGACCAATAGCAGCGCCACGAGCGATGCCATGCTGACCATCAATGCCGGGGCGAACAGTTATTCCTTTGCCGGGGCGATCAGAAATGGCGCAACTCACCGGCTGGCCTTGACGATAGTGGGCGGCACCAACACGCTGTCCGGCTCTAACACCTACAGCGGCAGCACCATTGTGGGTCGGGGCAAGTTGATCATTCAACAGCCCGCCTTGGATATCAATTCAACGGTCATCGTGTCCAATGGCGCCGTTTTGCAACTCGGATTTTCCGTGACAAATCAGGTGGGGGCGTTGGTGTTGAACGGCGTCAACAAAGCTCTGGGCGTTTACAATAGCACCACCGCCGCACCGTATATCACCGGCACCGGCAGTTTGCTGGTGGGCGGGGTGTATCTGCCGGTGATTAACGGTTCAACCACGTTCACGAACTTCATAACAAGTTATGGCCTGGTTTCGGCAGTGCAGAACTTCTCCGTCACCGGAACGAATTTGACGACCGATATCACCGCCACGGCCGCACCCGGTTTTGAAGTTTCGACCAATAGCAGCACGGCTTACGGAAACACGGCTACCCTTGCCAATGTGGGCGGCAGTGCGAGTGGAATAATTTATATTCGATTGTCAGCCACGGCCAATGCCGGCAGTTATAACTCCTCCAACCTTGTGGTGCTAACCAGCCTCTGGGCAGACAACGTCACCAACGCCAGCACCGCCAGCGGCAATGTTGTTAAGGCCATGCCGGTGCTGACCGTAATCGCGACGCCCATCGCCTACGGTCAGTCGCTCACGAATTCGAGTCTGGCCGGCAGCACGGCGACAAATTCGAACAGCAATGTGCTGGTGTTGGGCGATTTTTCCTTTGCGACGCCGGCAATTTTTGTGACGAACCTGGGCGCGATGAATGTGGCGGTTCTCTTCACGCCGCTTGACTCGACCAATTACACCATCGCCAGTACCAACGTAAACGTGACGGTCAATCAAACGCTGGCCATTGTGACCTTGACCAATTTGCGTCAGCCGTATGACGGCATGGCCCGGCCGGTGAGTGTGAGCACCGATCCGCCCGGATTAGCGGTCAACCTGACCTATAGCAACGCCAGTTACGGCATCAGCGCCAATGCGCCGACCAACACCGGCAACTATACTGTCATCGGCACCGTCAACGATCTGAATTACTATGGCAGCGCAACGAACACGCTGATCATCGGGACATCTACACTATATTGGGCGATCGGCAGTGGTAACTGGGGCACCAACCTCAATTTCAGTTGGAAGGACACTTCTGCCGCTGGCGTGACCAATGCATACTATCTGGATGGTGACTCGGTGATCTTTGATGACAGTGCGGGCGGCGGATCACCCATTCTTGTGACGAATGCGGCAACGGTTTCCCCGGGTGGCATGACCGCCAATTTGACCAACAAATCCTACACCATCTCCGGCAATGCGATTGCCGGTGGTGGATTTGTGACCGAGAACGGCGCCGGCATCTTGACGCTCACTGGCACGAATAGCTACAGCGGTAACACGACCATCAACGGCGGAATACTGGCGGTCGCCTATGGCGGTGCGATCAATTCACCGCAAGCCACGCTCGATATCGGGGCGCAAGCCGGGAGCGCCGGCACGTTAATCCTATCCAACAGTGCCAGCGCCATCACCGTCAAGACCCTGTTGGCGACCAACGTGGCGTGTGGCGGGCTGACTAATTCCATCTTCAGTTTCAAAAGCGGGACGTTGACCACCTCCAACAACAACGGGCTGGCATCCCGCATTCTGCTGGCTTCCAATGTCAGTTGGACTATCAATGGCAACTGGACCATGAACGGCGGCACCAACGTCATCAGCAACGTGGCGACCAACGCCACCAACTTGACGGTAAATCTGTCTGTGGGCAACGGGGCCAATAACGTGCAGGTCCATGTGAATCCGGGCGCCACCTGGTGGCTGGCGATTCCGACCAATAGCTTTTCGACCAATACGCTGGGCTTGCAGATTGGCGCTAACAATGCGACGAACAACGTGCTGACCGTAAACGGTGGCACCTTGATTGCGACCAACAAGGGCCGGGACAATCCTGGGGCGATTCAAGTGGGCGCTTCCGCTGCTTCGACCGGCAACCAGTTGATCATCACCAATGGCGGTCAGGTCTTCAGCCGTGCCGATGGTGCCGCCGGTGCCACGGTGGGCTATGTTGGGAGCGGCGGCAGCTACAACCGACTGCTGGTGGCGGGCACGAATGTTGCCGGTCAGAAAGCGTTGTGGAGTCTCAGCACTGACCGACTGCAAATTGGCACCGGCAACTCTGCCTATTCCAACAACACGGTGGTGGTGGGTTCCGGTGGCCAGATTACCAACGCGAACATATTCATATACGGTCTTAATAACAGCCTGACGGTGACCAACGGCGGGCAAATATATGCAGATGGTTTGACGGTGGGACGAATTGGTTTTGACAACTGTAGCCTCTATGTCGGCGGGGCGGATAGTGTGGGCAAGGCCACGGTGTTTTTTCCGCGCGGCACCGACAATCTGACGGTGGGCGGCGGTCAAGCCTCACCCGGGGGGCCCAACCCGGGCACTAACAGTCTCGCTACGATTGATGGCAATGGTGTGGTGACGAATGTGAACATCGTTTATGTCGGTGGTAGCGATAGATCCAACGATGTTTACTGCGTGGGGAACCGGCTGGTGATCACCAATGGCGGACAGTTGTTCAGCCGGTCGGTCAGTTATATCGGCGGCAATACCAATTGCGACAACAACTATGTGACGGTGGGCGGTGGCAGCGGGCAGTCATGGTGGAGCCTGAGCAATGCGACGCTGACGGTGGGTGCGAAAACTGTAAGTGGGGGTGTCGTTTCTGGGGCGGGCAACTTTGTGACCTTGTTCAGCGGCGGGGTGCTGACGAACGTGTCTTCGGTGATATTGGGCGGGGTGAATTCGCGGTTTAACTTCAACGGCGGCACGCTGGCGGCGGGTGCCGGCGGCAATTTGCTCAACACCAACAACGCGGCGATCAACGCGGCCGTCTATGTGCAGACTGGCGGAGCGGTCATCGACAGCGTCGGTTTCACGGTGACGAACGTGTTGCCGTTGCTGCAAGATGAGAGCAGCCCGAACGGCGGCTTGACCAAGCTAGGCAGTGGCACGCTGACGCTCTTGGGCGCGAACAATTACAGCGGCGACACCGTCGTCAACGCGGGCACGCTGCGGATTCTCCAGCCCACGATAGCCACCAACTCGACGGTGACGGTGGCCGGCGGAGCAGTGTTAAATCTGGGTTTCTCTGTGACCAATCCAGTGGCGGGTTTTGTGACCAACGGCGTCAGTTTGCCGACCGGTGTTTATAACAGCAACACCGTCGCCCCCTTCATCACCGGCCCTGGTAGCCTGCTGGTGCCGGGCGCGGTGGTGCTTCCGACAGTCAGCGGTTCCGCGACGTTTACGAACTTCGTCACGACCTATGGCTTGGCCTCGGCAGCGCAGAGTTTTCCAGTCACGGGTGCGAGCCTGACGTCCGACATCATAAATGCGGCGGCACCCGGGTTTGAAGTGTCGGCCAATGGCAGCGGGTTTGGCGTTACGACCGTGATCCCCAATGCGGGCGGTAGCGCGAGCGGGACGGTGTATATCCGGCTGACTGCGACGGCGACCGCCGGGAGCTATAATGACTCAAACATTATGGTCGTGGCCAGCGTTGGAGCTGTCAGTCTTACCAATGTCAGCACCGTCAGCGGCAACGTGGTGAATCCAGCTACACCGGTGTTGGCCGTGATCGCCAGTGCCATCACCTACGGCCAGACGCTGACGGATGTTAGCTTGGCTGGCAGCGTGGCCTCGAATGCGAACAACCAGACGCCGGTATTGGGCGGCTTTGCCTTGGTGTCGGCCACGAATGTGTCAAACGCAGGCGTCACAAATGTGGTTGTGAACTTCACGCCGCTAGACACGACCAATTACACCCTCGCGAGCACCAATGTGAATGTCACGGTGAATCCTGCATCGCTGGTGATCACGGCGAACACGACGAACAAGCTTTACAACACGACGCTGACCTTCAATGGCGGCGAGTTCACGAGCAGCGGGTTGGTGAACGGGAACACGGTGACGAACGTGACTTTGGCGAGCGCGGGGGCAGTGAGCA
>CAIOIC010000021.1 GCA_903858275.1 uncultured Verrucomicrobia subdivision 3 bacterium
CCAGCGCGGTGATTTCCGATGAATCGGTAAACCAGGGCGAGCCGAGGAAAAGCAGGATCTCCTGCTCCGGCAGCCGCATGAATTCTCCCCGCAGTAGGAGATGGGTCTTGCGATGGTCCAGCAGGAAAAAACGGGAGCTGTTTTTCTGGATCCACTCCAGTGAGATTTCCCCGGCGGGTCGCACGCTGCTGAAGACGGAAACAAAAGCAGCCCCGGGTTGCGCATCTGCGCAGACACGGCACAGGGTTGATCCCAGTTGGATGAAATTCAGATTCAAGTCTAGCGCAAAGTGGAAGGGGAAGGCGGCGGCGAATTGCTCCGGCGGTAGGCCGATTCGCATCGCCGGGGTTGGGGTCGCCTCCTTCATGGGGTAATTGTCCAGCTCACTTCAAAAATATCGTGGTTCGCCCCTTGCGCTTTTGCGGCGGTCTGTCGCACCGTGACCGGGGAGTTGAATTTTTTTCCCAGTCCTTGCATGAGCCCCGTCACAAAGGGCGCCAGCCCCTGTCGGTGCGAATGATAATGCAGCTTCAGCGACTGCTCCGTGATGTCCGTGCACTCGAAATGCGGCGGCTGCAGCTTGGGGAAGATCATGGTCATCCGCGAATGGAAATTCGGCAGGTTGCGCATGAATTCCGGCAATGTTTTGCCCGCCGCATTCATCAATCCGCCATAGCCTTCCTGTGCCGTGTGGAGCACCCAGTGTTCGCCGAAGTTGATTAAAATTTGTTCCGCCGGCATCCGCAGGATCCGGCTGGCTGTGGCCACGAGCTTGTAGGTGACTTCGTCGGAGTAGTTTTCGTTGCTCATGAAGACGTCAATTTCCACGCCGGCTTGAGCCTTGATTTGTTCCCACACGGATTCGCCATGATGCCGGACTACCATGTCTTCAACCGCTTTGTTTACCATTCCATACATAAGGATTGAAATAGTTTAAGGCTTCTTTGGTCGGGGCTTGCTTCCGATAGTGTATCGCTCCTCTCGCCGCAGGCAAGAATCGTCTTCGCTGAAATGCTGCCTAAATGGCTGTCTGTATTTAAGTTGAAACGATTTTCGCATTTGATTTGGTTCCCTCCTGAAATTCACTTTGGGCTTGCTTGGCAGCTTTCAGCGGCGCGTGGAAATATCGGCAAGTAGTCATGGGGCAGGGTTTTAGAAATATCTTTTGCAGGCTTGTCTTTTGTTTCCTGCCGGTTCAGTTTATCTAAACGTTACCCATCGGATTATCAGCGTCGGCATGAACGGTGGCGAAATTGCCATCGGAAAACGTTCTAGACCTGGCTGGTCCAACATCTGTGATGAAAAGGCTTTGTAAAATGAAACCGCAACGCTGGGAAATAACGGCCGCCGTCGCCCGGCGGCAGGCAGCCGAGGCGCAATTGAAAAAGCAAAACCGATCCCGCCAGCCGCAATCCGAGGCCGACGTGCGCCGGCTCCAGCACGAACTGGAGGTGCACCAGATTGAACTGGAGATGCAGAACGCTGAAATGCATGCGGCGCAGACGGAGATTACTCACGGTTTGGATCGCTACACCGATCTCTTCGACTTTGCACCGATCGGCTACTTCAACCTCACTGCCAACGGCACGATTATGCTGGTGAATCTCACCGGCGCGAAGCTTTTGAGGGTTGAGCGCGGCCGGGTAATCGGTCGCCGGCTCGGCTTGTGGGTGGCGGAATCCGACCGGAAAAAATTCAGCGAATTTCTTGCGCGGGTATTCAAGACCCCAAAAAATGCAACCTGCGAGCTGACGCTGAGTTTTGAGGGCCACCCCGCGATGGTGGTCCAACTCGACGCCAAGCGCGAGGTGGACGGCGGACAATGCCGGCTGGTGATGCTGGATATCACGGATCGCTGCCGGGCGGAGTTGAAATTGTGCCAGAGCGAAGAGCGGTACCAGGCCTTGTTCGATCGCTCGCTCGACTGCGTGTATCTCAACGATTTTGAGGGGAATATTCTGGATGCCAATCAGGCTGCGCTGGATTTGCTGGGCTACCGGCACGAGGATATTTCCAAGCTCAACTTCGCTTCCCTGCTTACGGAAGACCAACTCCCGCTGGCCTTTCAAATCACGGAAGAAGTGGTCAAAACCGGGCGCCAGCTCAAGCCGACTGAATTCCGGCTGCGGGGCAAGGATGGGCGGCAGGTTTATGTGGAAATTTATTCCTCGCTCATTTATCGCGACGGCAAGCCTTATGCCATCCAGGGCATCGCCCGTGACCTGACTGCGCGCAAGCGGGCGGAGGAGGCATTGCGGGCATCGGAGCAAAAATTCCGCCGGCTTTTTGACACCATCACCGACCCGTTTGTCAGCGTGAACATGGCGGGGCGGATTCAGGAGTTCAATCCCGCATTTCGGAAGCTCCTGGGATATGCGGACGAAGAGTTGTTGCGCCTCAATTTTCGGGATTTGACCCCTAAGAAATGGCATGCCTTTGAAGATAAAATCGTCCGACAACAAGTGTTGCCCCGGGGCTACTCCGAGATTTATGAAAAGGAGTTTCGCCGCAAAGACGGGGTGTTTTTTCCGGTGGAGCTGCGCTCGATCCTGATCCGGGACAATCATGGAAAACCTTCGAAGATGTGGGCTATTGTCCGTGACATTACCATCCGGAAACAGGCGGAAGAGTCACTCGTGCAATCCAATTCTATTTTGGCCGCCACGCTGGAATCCACGGTGGATGGTATTCTGGTGGTGGACACCGCCGGCAAAGTAGTTACCCATAACCGCCGCTTTTTGGAACTCTGGCGGATTCCTAAAAAACTGATGGCTGCGCGTGATGATTCGCAGTTGCTGGAGTTTGTTAGTGCCCAGCTTCAGAAGCCGGAGACATTTCTGTCCCAGGTTCAGAAGCTTTATCGCCGGCCGAAAGCTGATTCGAAGGATGAGCTGGTGTTTAAAGATGGTCGCGTCTACGAGCGTTATTCCCAACCCCAGCGTGTGGGCAAAACCATCGTGGGGCGGGTGTGGAGCTTTCGCGATATTACTGCCCGGAAGCGAGCAAAGGAGGAATTATTTGCCGTCGATCGCGCACTGAAAACCACCAGTGCCTGCAACCGCGCCTTGGTGCGGGCCGCGAACCAGCAGGAGCTGTTGCAGGAGATTTGCCGGGCTATCATCGAGGAAGGTGGCTATCGCATGGTATGGGTTGGCTTTCCCGAAGCCGACGAAAGGAAATCCGTGCGCGTGGTGGCCAGCGCCGGTTATGAAAAAGGCTATTTAAAGCAGGCTAAAATCACCTGGCTGGACGATGATGACCGCGGGCGGGGGCCGTCCGGCGTGGCCTTCCGCACCGGGGAAATCGTGGTCTGCAACGATTTTCAAACCGACCCGATCACCGGACCCTGGCGGAAAGAAGCGGCGGAGCGCGGGTATGCGTCATCCATCTCGCTGCCGCTGAAGCACGCGGGTGAAAGCTTCGGGCTGATGATGATTTACGCCGCCCAGACCAATGCTTTTCACAAAGACGAAAGAAACCTGCTGGCGGAACTCGCGGACGATTTGAGTTTTGGCATGAATGTCATGCGCGTCCGCCGGGAGCGCCAACTGGCGGAAGCCGCCTTGCGAGCGAGCGAGGATCGTTTTCGGAAATTGTTTAACGGCCATGCCGCCGTCAAGTTGGTCACGGAAGCAGACACGGGGCGAATTGTGGATGCCAACGAAGCCGCGGCTTGCTTCTACGGTTGGCCCGTGGCGGAGCTTACACGGATGAAGATGAGCCAGATTGATACGCTGAACGAGGCGGCCCTGAAGAACGTCATCAGGAAAATAAAAACGTCGCAGCAATCCCGGTTTGAATTTAAGCACCGGCTGGCGGATGGGTCACTCCGTGATGTGGAAGTGTTTACCAACCGGATTGAGATCGCGGGCAAGACCCTGCTGTTTTCCATCGTCCAGGACATAGCCCAGCGCAAGCAGGCGGTGGTGGCGCTCGAGCAAAGTGAAATGCGTTTCCGGCAGATCGCCGCGAGCATTGTGGACGTATTGTATTGTGTGGACGGTAACAGCTTGGAGTTTAGTTACCTGAGCCCCGTTTTTGAACGGATGCTCGGCTACACTCTGGGCGATGTTATCCGCATGGGCGGGCGGGAAAAATTCCTCGCCGCAGTGATTCAGGATGGGAGGTTTATAGAACAGCGCCGCCTGTTCCTAAAATTGCAGGCGGCTTCGACCGATATCGTCCCGCGCTGGGAGGCTTGGTGGCGATGTAAAGATGGCAGCCTGAAATTCATCGAAGACATATCGCTTCCGTTTTATTCCAACAAATCTTTGCAATCCACTTACGGCGTGCTCCGCGACATCACCGAGCGCAAACTGGCAGAAAAATCTTTATTGCGCCGGCAGCAGATATTGCAAGCGGTGGGGTTGGCGGCGGAACAATTGCTCTGCGCGACCAACTGGCGCGACACCATCCTGAATGTGTTGACGAGTTTGGGTGAGGCCACCGAGGTCAGCCGTGTTGTCGTCTGGCAGGCGCATGGGGAGGATCGCGGGGTCAAGCTAATCAGCCAGCTATACGAGTGGTTCAGCGGCGGCTTGGCCAGCCGGGTGGAAGATTCCACGGTGAAAAATTTACCATTGGTAAGTAGTGGTTTCGGGCGCTGGGGTAAACTGCTTGGAAGCGGGATGGTGATTCAAGGGCTGGTTCGGGATTTGCCCGCCGGCGAACAGCCGGCTCTCAAGTATCACCAAATTCTATCCATCGCCGTGGTTCCGGTCATGGTGAATAAACAGTGGTGGGGTTTCATGGCCTTCGACGAATGCCGGACGGAGCGCGGGTGGAAAGTGGATGAAATCGAGGCCTTGCAAGCGGCGGCGCGCATTCTCGGTGAAGCCATCCAGCGCGAACAGGTGGAGAGGTCGCTGTATGAGAGCGAGTGGCGTTTTCGGGAGATGCTGCAAAACATCCCGGCGGTTGCCGTTCAAAGCTATGACTATGATGGCATCACGCACTATTGGAATTCCGCTTCCGAAAAGCTTTACGGATATACCGCCGCCGAAGCCATCGGCAAAAATCTATTGGACCTGATCATTTCGCCGCAAATGCGGACCGGCGTGCAGCAAGCCATCAAGCACATGGCTGATACGGGGCAGGCTATTCCCGCTTCTGAGCTTACCTTGATGCGCAAGGATGGTTCGAGTGTGGATGTCTTTTCCAGCCATGCTATTGTGAATGTTCCGGGTCAGCCACCGGAGCTGTTCTGCATTGATATAGATCTTACTGAGCGCAAGTGGGTGGAATTGGCATTGCGCACGAGCGAGGAGAATTACCGGAAGCTCTTTACGAGGATGCTTGATGGTTTTGCGGTGCATGAAATTATTTGTGACGGCACCGGCAAGCCGGTGGATTACCGCTTTCTCTCCGTCAACCCGGCCTTTGAGCATCTCACCGGTTTGCGTGCGAAGGATGTCGTCGGCCGGACCATGCGGGAAGTGATGCCGGGCACGGAACAATTGTGGATCGATCGCTATGGCCAGGTGGCGCTCACGGGCGTGCCGCAGGTGTTTGAAGAATACAGTGGGTCGATGAAAAAATATTTTGAGGTCTCGGTATTCCAGTCGCAGCCCGGACAATTCGCCACCGTTTTCCTTGATGTCACTGAGCGCAAAGCCGCGACCGTGGCGCTGGAGAAAACCGCCAGCCGGCTCGAGGAATCCCATCGCATTGCCGCGCTGGGGTCCTATGAGCTGGATATCGCCAGCGGCATCTGGAGCAGTTCGGAATTGCTCGACGTGATTTTTGGCATTGGCCCGGACTACGAACGCTCGGTGGCCGGCTGGGCGGATTTGATTCATCCCGATGACCGCGTCAGGATTGTGGATCACTTTCGGAATGAGGTGATCGCGCAGAAATATCCGTTCGACAAGGAATACCGGATTGTCCGACCGGGTAGCCGGGTCGAGCGCTGGGTTCATGGTCTGGGCAAACTGGAATACGATGCCCAAGGGCAGCCGGTAAAATTGATTGGCACCATCCAGGACACCACCAAGAGCAAGCGGGCGATGGAACTGATGGTCGCGTCGGAAATCCGCTATCGTCGGCTGTTTGAAACCGCCAAGGACGGCATTTTGATTCTGGACGCCGAGACGGGGAAGGTGGTGGAGGTGAATCCATTTTTAACCATGCTGCTGGGGTATTCGCACGCGGAGTTTATCGGAAAAAAATTTTGGGAGCTTGGCTTTCTCAAGGATGTCATCGCCAGCGAGGCCAACTTCGTGGCATTGCAGGCGAAGGAATACATCCGCTTCGAAGGCTTGGCGTTGGAAACCAGCAAAGGGCGGCGCATTGATGTGGAGTTCATCAGCAACGTCTATCTGGTGAGCGGTCGCAAGGTCATTCAGTGCAACATCCGCGATATCTCCGAGCGTAAGCGCGCCGAAGAATTGCATCTTCGTCTGTCCACCGCGGTGGAGCAGGCGGCGGAGACCATAGTGATCACCGATACCGAGGGAATAATCCTTTATGCTAACCCGGCGTTTGAGCGGAGCACTGGTTACCCGCGGGCGGAGGCGATGGGCCAGAATCACCGGCTGCTCAAGAGCGGCAAGCAGGATGGTGTGTTTTACCGCCAGATGTGGGAAACGATCAAGCGGGGTGAAGTGTGGCACGGCCATTTCATCAACCGGCGCAAGGACGGCACCTTATACGAAGAGGAGGCCACTATTTCGGCCATCCGGGATGCGGCGGGTAAAGTCATTAATTACGTGGCGGTGAAGCGGGATGTGACGCATGAGGTGGAGTTGGAGGGGCAATTGCGGCAGTCGCAGAAGATGGAGGCGATGGGCACGCTGGCGGGGGGCATCGCGCATGATTTCAACAACATTCTCAATGTCATCTTTGGCTACAGCAATCTGTTGCAGATGGATCTGGCAGGCAAGCCGGAGGAGCTGGAGAAGCTGGGAGAAATTCTCAAAGCCGGTGAGCGGGCGAAGGAATTGGTGCAGCAGATTTTGACATTCAGCCGGAGGCGGGAGCAGGAACGCAAAGTTATTCACCTAAACCCCATTATCAAGGAAACGATAAAACTGCTGCGGGCCTCGCTGCCGGCGAACCTTGAGATCGAGATGGAACTGGCGGCGGAAGCGCCGATGGTGCTGGCGGATGCGACGCAGATATACCAGGTGATCATGAATCTGGGCGCGAATGCG
>CAIOIC010000022.1 GCA_903858275.1 uncultured Verrucomicrobia subdivision 3 bacterium
AAGGCCGACGCCGTGGCGGAATCCAACACGGAAACGGTGGTGGTTTTGGGGATTGTGTTAAACGGCGCGTCTTCCCATTGCGGAACGCCGCCTTGATAGACCTGCACCGTCAGGTGCTGCAAGAGCGAAAGAACACTGGCCAGACTTTTGCCGGAAATGTTTTGATAGGTCAGGATTTTTGTCGTGGGGTTGTAAAAAAGACTTGAGACCAGCAAGGAGGTGGCAATTGAATTGTTGTAGGCTTGAGCAAGCACAGAAAGATCGGGAGCCTGCGCCCCGGGAACCAGGCTGAGATCCACAAAAGTGAACGCGCCCCGGTTGATGATGTCGCCGCCCACGGTCAAACCGCCGTCCGTGGCGGGATTCAAAATGCCGCTGTTCTCCATGTTGATCTTCGCGGCCTGCCCGACCGTGATGCTCGTCACATCGGCGTCGTTCAGGTTCATGCCCTGGAAGCGGCAGTTGTTCATGTTGCCGACCACGTTGATCTGCGCCGCCTCGGGCGCGCCGAGCAGGAGGTAATTCATGTCGCCGGAGATGTTCAGCGCAATGGGCTGCTCGCTGTTCAGATGCACCGGCGTGGCGGCGTGGTCATTCAAACCGAAGAGGTCGCCCGACGACTTGTTGTATTGGCTGTTGCCGCTGTCCGAAACAATCAGGTTGAAGATTTGCGGCGTGCCGCTGATGGCCGGGAGGCTGCCGATGAGCGAACCGCCCCCCGTGGTGGCGATGGTGAGACCGCCCAGCGGCGAGGGATACAAAATCAATTTGTTGTAGGTGGAATCGCCCGTCAAAATCACGCCGCCCGCGCCCGCGACGAGGTTCAAAATGCCGGGGTAAATCACCGGCACCCTGAGGCTGTCGAGGCCGTTCAGGCGCGGCAACGCCGAGGCTGACGCGCCCAGTTGCACAAGGTTGCCCGCCGTCAGATTGACGTAATCCGCCGGCGCATAATCAAAGGCGTGAAAGGAGCCGCTGCTGGCGTCCACGGTGTTGAAATGGCCGTTGGGATTCCGCACCTCCTGCAAAATGATGTTCTGCGCCGCCGTGACATTCCAGCCGCCGCGGACGAGGTTCAACGCCAGATTGGGATTCAACTGGTCCGTGCCCGCGCTGCCCGTGGAACCCAACACATACTGGCCGGCATTTTTCACCGGGTTGCCGTCCGCATCCATCTGCACGCCGGCAAAAATGCTGCCCGCGCCGTTGGCCACGAGATAATTCCCGGTCACATTGCCGCCGGCCACAATGGTGACATCTCCTGATTGTCCCGCCTGATTGCCGTAAGCGCCGCACCCGGCCGTGACCACCTGCGGATTGTTTGCAAAGGAATAAAAGTTATCGTCGTAAAAATATCCGCCGCGGCCGGGCCGCAGGCTGGTCACATTGCCGCCGGCGGTCAGATTCACATCGCCACCCGCCGTCGTGCTGATGCCGCCCACGCCAAGATAAGGATCCGCATAATAACCCAGGTTCGCGGAATCAGCGGCCTGAAAAACGTAGCCTTGCGCGTAGCCGCCGGTGTCAATGCTCCCGGCCAGCGCGTGGGCATTGATGCTGCCGCCGCCGGTGGTGTTGACGTAGCCGACCCCAACCGTGATGTCCTGGCCGGCCACCAGCGTGATGGCGCCGGAAGCGGTCTTGATGAATCCGTTGCCCGGATTGCCCGGGTCAAAGCCGTTGCCGGAATTGTTCGGGTCAAAGCCGTTCAGATAAATCGAGCCGGCGCCCGGCGCGACGGTCTTCAAATTGAAATCGCTGACGCCCGCATACAGCCCGATGGTCCATCCGTTCACATCATAAATCGCGGTGTTGTTGCCGAAGAGGATGTTCCGCCCCGCCTCCAAAGTCAGTTGCCCGCCCGACTGTCCCGTGCTGGCGGAAAGATTCCAGCGGGTTCCGCTGGCCAGCAGGATGTCGTAATTCGCCTGCAGCGTGATGTGCGAGAAGCCGGTAAAGGCCGAATTGACATTGAAGTTGAGCGTGCCGCCCGGGCTGTCGCCCGCAGCCACCGTGCCGCTGCCCGCGCTGGCACCACCGGAGTTGCCCAGAATGATGTAATCCGGATCCAGCAACAAAGTGCCGCCGGTAAAACCAGTCCTGGCCGTGGCATCCATCGCCGAGTGGATGGCCGCCATGCGCGGCGCGCTGACTTCAACGTGTCCGCCATTGCCGCCGCTCGCGCCGCCCGCCACGGAAATTTCACCGCCCGCAAGGTCGCTGAAAGTGTTGGCCGATTTCAAGGTGATGCGGCCGCCCGCGCTGCCACCGGCGGAGGCATCGCCATTCGCCACAATTTTGGAATCTGCGCCGAGATTCAGCGCCTCGGAAGCGACGAGTTCGATGACGCCATTTTGATTTTGCACGGAGTTGGCCTGAAGGAGGCCGTTCTGGTTCACCACCCGGGCGTTCAGCGCAATGATGCCGCCGTCGGCGATGACGTTGCCGCAGTTATCCACGGAACCCTGCGGCAAAGTGACCTGCATGCTCATGCCGCGCCCGTCCGGCCGTTCGCTCAAGGTCACCGTCTGGCCGGCGGCGAAACCGATGGTTCCGCCGGGCGCTTCAACCGTGCCGTGGTTTTCGACTTTGTCGGCGATGAGAAAGGCCGAGCCGCCATTGCCAACCTTGATGCTGCCGTAGTTCACGATGCTGGCGAGCGGCGGCGGACCGTTGAATTCCCAGGTGCCGCCAAAATTTTGCGGCGGCGTGCAATTCGCCGTGGAGACGACGAGGCCGGCGGCGCTGACAAATGAGTTCGGCCCGAAATAAAACCCGGACGAATTCATCAGCACCACGATGCCGTTGGCCTGCAGGCTGCCGAAAATCTGCGACGCGCTCTGGCCGTTGATCTGGTTCACCACCACGGAATAGGCGTTGGGCTGGTTGAACACCGTGCGCTC
>CAIOIC010000023.1 GCA_903858275.1 uncultured Verrucomicrobia subdivision 3 bacterium
ATCCTAAGTCTGGCGTGTCTGCCATTCCACCACGCGCGCAACCTATATTTGCAGGCGCTATTCCTACCAGAAGGCGCAGGACAACCGCAAGCATCCGATTCGCTGGCTCTGGCACCGAAACGGCAAACACTATGGGTGCCGCACGATTTCACCCAGCTGGAATATTTGATCGTTCCCAGCCGTTGTTGCTGGCAGTTGTCACCTCCCAAGCTCACGTCGGTATTCAGATGGCCAGCGGCCGGTGTTTTTGTAAAACGCCCGACTGAAGGCGGAGGCGGTGCTGTAGCCGCAACTGCGGGCCACTTCGGAAATGGATTGGGAGTCATCCGACAATCTGGCCTGGGCCAGTTGCAGGCGCACACGCTTGAGTTCATCGCCGATAGTCCGGTTCAAAGCGGTGGCAAAGCGCCGGTCCAAGGTGCGACGGGAAATATTCAAAGCCTGCGCGACTTGTTTTACGCCGATGGCGTTGCCCGCCTGGGCGCGGACGAATTGGATGGCAGCTTTGACCAACTCATCTTCCACCGCCACCATGTCCGTCGAGCCGCGCGTGACGATGCCGGTGGGTTGAATTTTAAGATGCGGAGTTTTGATTTTTTTACCGGTCATCGCCTGCGTCAGCATTTTTGCGGCTTCCAGACCGAAGCGCGCCGATGGGAGACTGAAACTGGACAAGGTGGGATGGCTTACTTCGCACATGAGTTCGTCATTGCCAATGCCGATGACAGCCACTTGATGGGGGACGGAAATCTCTGCCGAGCGGCAGGCGGTGAGAACCCGCTCTCCGAGTTTGTCGTCGAATACCAGCAGGCCGATGGGCTTCGGCAATTTCTTGAGCCAATTCACCAGCGGTTCCAGCCCCGATTCGCCTTCGCTGACCGCTTCGGAGAAGGTTGGCAAGGCGTGGTGCTTAAGACACGCCGCGAGGCTGGCTTCACGCTGCTCCGAGGTGACGCGTCCGGTGACGCCGCAATACCCAAAATACTTGAGTCCGATTTGGCGGAAATGCGCCAGCGCCAGATGGCTCAGGGCATCGTTATCCAGACTGACGGTCAGCGAAACGGCCACTTCACCCACGGCCGTGTCCACGAGCGGCACGGACAATTGTTTGGCGGCATTAACCAGCCAGCGGTCCGCCACATAGGCGATGATCCCGTCCGGTGCAAGACGGGCGACATCCATCGCGGCGGCTTTCCCACTCTGGCGCACCAGCATCATGCGCCAACCCAGCCGACGAAGGTATTGCACGATGCCTTGCAGGCGATGCCGCGCGCCGCCGTCGCGGGTGTCAATGCACACGGCGATGGACTTGGCACGCGAGGACAAGGTCGGCATGGCCATTAGAGTGCATGGCCTAAAATGCAATATCAATGGCTAATCAAGTCAATTGCGGGCGCCGCCCGATTCTTCTAACATCCGAGGAAATTACCCGTCTAGCCAATGCCTATGCGCTTTAGAAATAAAATTGTCCTCGTGACCGGAGCCGGCCAAAACACGGGACTTGGTATCGCCGAATGCTTCGTGGCGGAAGGGGCTACCGTCTATCTCAACGATCGGACGCCCGAAGCGGTGGATCGAGCGGTGGCGGCGCTACGCAAGCGCGGCTTCCGGAAAATTCATGGCGTGCCCGCCGACATCGGTTCGTCCGGCGAGGTGGAAGAAATGTTCCGCCACATCAAAACCAGAGCCAAACGAATTGATGTGCTCGTGAACAACGCCGCCAACCTCGGCATCGGCCCGGGATTTTTGAAAACCAAGCTGGAATTTTTCGAGATGGTCATCCGCGTCAATCTCATCGGCACATTTCTCGTCTCGCAGCAAGCGGCGCAGCTCATGGCGGGAAAAAGTGGTGGTGTCATCATTAACATTGGCTCTGCCGTTTCCACTCGTGCCATCCGCGACAAAACCGCCTACCTTGCCTCCAAGGGCGGAATTGATGCCCTCACCATTTCGATGGCGTTGGACCTCGGTCCGCGCGGCATCCGCGTGAACAACGTCGCGCCCGGCTACATCCACAGCGACCGCTGGGCGACGCTTCCAAAAAACCACGCACAACGCCGCCGCCAAAATGTGCCGCTCGGCCGGGAGGCCACGCCCGAGGACATCGGTCGCGCCGTACTTTTCCTCGCCTCGGCGGACGCCTCCAACATCACCGGCATCCGCCTCGTCGTGGACGGGGGATGTTGCGCCCAGCACATGCCCAAAGATAGCGACGTGTGAAAACAAACTTGGAACCAAACAGCGTCAGTCCCCGCCCGCGCTACAAATGGGAGTTGCTGGCACTATTGTTTTGCACGTTCTTTTTCCATCAAGGCGACCGCGCCATTTACGGCGTGGTGCTCTCGGCCATCAAGACTGACTTGCATCTGGCCGACAGTCAACTCGGCTTGGTGGGATCGGTTTTATTTTTCACTTTGGCTTTGATGATGCCGGTCGCGGGTTATCTGGGCGACGTGCTGAACCGCAAAAAAATTATCATCGGCAGCCTGTTGTTTTGGAGCGCGGCGACGATGTGCACCGGTTTCGCCGGTGGTTTGGCGGGGCTGATTATTTTCCGCAGCGTGGCGACGGCTGGCGGGGAATCTTTCTATGCGCCGGCGGCCTATCCGCTGCTGGCCTCGCACCACACCCGCACGCGCTCACTCGCGCTGGCGATTCATCAATCGTCACTTTATCTCGGCGTGATGGTGACGGGTTTTCTCGGCGGATTTATCGCTCAACAGTGGGGCTGGCGCTCGGCATTTTTTATTTACGGCGCAGGCGGAATCGTGCTGGGCGTAATTCTCATCTGGCGGCTGCTCGATGCGCTGCCCGCCGTCTTAGCCGAAGGAGTAAAACGCGATTCAATCTGGCAGGCGCTCGGCGTGGTTTTTCGTTCGCCAAGCGCGCTGCTGTTGACGACGGGTTTTACCGCCATCGTTTTTGTCAACAACGCCTTCGTCGTCTGGTCGCCGGTTTTCTTGCAGGAAAAATTCCATCTCTCAATGACACAGGCCGGCGGCTATGCGTTGTTCTATCATCATCTGGCGGCCTTGGCGGGGATTCTTCTCGGCGGCTGGATCACCGACCGGACGGTTCGCGCGCGTCCGCTGTTCCGTCCGCAACTGATGAGCGCAGCCATGCTGCTGGGCGCGCCGGTGATTTTTCTGATGGGCACTTCCGCCAGTCTGATTGCGACCTGCACAGCCATGGCCGGTTTCGGCTTGCTGCGCGGCCTCTACGAAGCCAACACCCACGCGGCGTTGTTCGATGTGATTTCTCCCCGCCACCGCGCTTCGGCGGTGGGCATCATGACTATGCTCGCGTTTCTCATCGGATCGCTGTCGCCGTGGCTGCTGGGTCGTTTGCGCGAGTCGCAGCCTGACGGCCGGGGATTGGGCCATGGTTTTTCCGCGCTGGCCGGAGCGTATTTGATTGGCGGACTAGCCGTCCTGCTGGCGGCGGTTTTCACTTTCAAGCGCGAACGAATTTCTGACGACGCTGCCGAGAAACCGCTGGCAAGCCATTGAAATCAAAATGAAAATCACCTGGCTCGGACAATCTGGATACTTGCTGGAGACCGGAAATCATCGGCTGGCGATTGATCCCTTCTTCAGCGACATCGTCGAACGCAAGCAGGGATTGCGCCGGCTCATGCCGCCCCCTTGCTCGATTGCCAGCCTGAGACCTGACATCCTGTTGGTGACTCACAATCATCTGGATCATTTCGATCCCGAAACCGTCGTGGAAATCATGCGCAGCTTTCCCGCCTGCCGGCTTGTCGGTCCGAGAAGCGTCATGGAACTGGCCAAGAAAAATGAAATTTCTGATGCGCGGCTCGGCTTGCTCGCCGTCGGTCAGACCGTTCGGCTTGGAAATGTAAACATCACTGCCACGCCCGCCCGGCACAGCGATCCATGTGCGGTCGGACTGCTGATTCAAACCGATGCCGAACTGCTTTGGTTCAGCGGCGACACCTTGTATTACCCGGAACTTTCCGGACAGGTTTTGGAACAGGCGGGTCGCTCACCGGATATCGCCTTCGTGTGCATCAACGGCAAGCTGGGCAACATGAATCTCACCGAGGCCGCGCAACTGACCGCCGAGTTGCGACCGCGTCTGGCCATCCCGATGCACTACGGGATGTTCGCTGAGAACACCGCCGACCCTGACGAATTTCGCCGCGCCTGTGCGTGCCACGACCAACGCACCGCCATTTTGACCTGTGGAAAATCTATTGAAAGCTCCACCCTGTTGAACGAACACTCCTGCATCACTGCCAAAACCATTTCACCTATGAAAATTACCGCGCTCAAACCCATCATCTGCCACGCCTACCGTACCAACTGGGTTTTCGTCAAAGTGATGACCGACGAGGGACTTTACGGCATCGGCGAGGCCACGCTCGAATATCGCGAGAAGACCGTCGCCGAGGCCATCCGCGAATTGGAGCGCACGCTCGTTGGGCGCGATCCGCACCAGATCGAGGCGCTCTGGCACGAAGCGTATCGCAGCACATACTTTCGCGGCGGACCGGTTTTCATGAGCGCGCTCTCGGCCGTGGAGATGGCGTTGTGGGATATCAAAGGCAAGGCGCTCGGCGTGCCCGTCTATCAATTGCTCGGCGGCAAGGTGCGCGACTCCGTGCCGTGTTATGCCAACGGCTGGTTCGCTCCGGCGAAAACTCCCGCCGAGTTTGCGGAAAAAGCCAAGGTCGCCGTCGCCGCTGGTTTCGCTGGCCTGAAATGGGATCCTTTCGGCTCGTCGTATCTCGACATTTCCAAAGCCGATTTGCATCTCGCGCTAGACAACATCGCCGCCGTGAAAGCTGCGGTTGGCAATCAAACCGATTTGCTCATCGAAGGACACGGTCGCTTCAACATCGCCACCGCTGTGCGCATCGCGCGCGAACTGGAGCGGTTCGACATTCTCTGGTTTGAAGAACCCGTGCCGCCGGACAATCTCGATGCGCTGCTTGAAGTGAAGCAGCGCAGCCGCGTGCCCATCGCCGCCGGTGAACGGCTTTACAGCCGTTGGGAGGCGTCCACCTTCCTTGAGAAAAAGTGCGCCGACTTTATCCAGCCCGATGTGAGCCACTGCGGCGGCATCGGTGAGTTAAAAAAAATCGCCGCCATGGCCGAGGCGCGTCACATCGCCGTTTGCCCGCACAATCCGAGCGGCCCGGTCGCCAACGCCGCCACGCTACAACTCGCCGCCTGCACGCCTAATTTCTTCATTCACGAGACGATGGCGGTGGATGTGCCGTGGAGGCGTGAGATTGCAAACGAGCAGATGCGTTTCTCCCAAGGCCGCATGACAATTCCCGACGCTCCCGGTCTCGGCATCGACCTCAACGAAGACGCCATCGCCGCTCATCCCTACGAACCGCGCGATCTGCGCCATTATTCCGGCAATCTAACGGACATCCGGCCCGCCAATGCCACGGGTTATTTTAAACAATAAATCCACCCGCTCAAAAAACGTTTCTGATTCGCACCATGAAAACATGTAGCCTGCTCCCATTAATTCTCATGCTGCCAATCGCCAGCGTGGCTGATGAAATCATCCTGTTTGATGCCGCCACAACGCCAATATCGGAAATCACTTCGCAGTCGGGAGGAAAGTTCGAGCTGCGGGACGGCTTGTTAGCGGTTGAGACCAAGGGCGAGACGGGGTATCCGGGAATACGGATAAAAGGGACGTGGGATTTGTCGAAGTGCAACCGGCTGACGCTGGAGCTGACGAACCGTGACCACAAAGGTGAGTTGCCACTCACGGTCCGCCTCGACAATCCGGATGTGGATCCCGGCAAATCGCAGGGAGTGTTCATTGACCGAGTGAAAATTCGCTGCAATACGCCGACAATTTACACAGTGTCGCTGCCGCCGCCGCTGCCCTTCGGGCGCGAGATCAACAGCAAACTCACCGGCATGAAACGTGGTCCCTTGGCAATGGTTGGGATGGCGGCCGATTTAAATCCAGCGAAAGTTACCGGCGTGGCGGTCTATATCAACGAACCGAAGCTGGACTGGTTGTGGGGCGTGAAACGCATTGTCGCACACACGGGACCATTGCCGAACGTGCCGACGTGGATGCGACTACCGCCTGAAAAATTCTTCCCGTTCATTGATGTGTATGGCCAGTTCAAGCACAAGGAGTGGCCCGGCAAAACGCACTCAGACGAAGACCTGAAGAAGGCGATTGAGACGGAGCGTGCCGACCTCGCCACGCATCCCGGCCCCGACGGTTGGAACAAATACGGCGGCTGGGCCAAGGGGCCGCAGCAGAAGGCGACCGGCCGGTTCCGCGTCGAAAAAATCAACGGCAAATGGTGGATGGTGGATCCCGAAGGCTGCCTTTGGTGGTCGCATGGGCCGGTGCGCGTCACTTCCTCGTCCGCGGTGACGCCGCTGGACGGACGCGAGTTCTACTTTACTGATTTGCCGAAATCGGGTTCACCGTTTGCGCTGTTCTACACAACGCGTGACGCGCTGCTCTGGCCGTATTACGTCGCGCGCGGCATCCAGCGGACGTATGATTTCTCCTCGGCAAACGCCTTCCGTAAATATGGGACGGATTGGCAGGCGCGCTACGCCGACTTGGCGCACCAACGGTTGCGGAGTTGGGGCATGAACACCATCGCGAACAGTTCCGACAAGGGCATCTGCCTGCAACGCCGCACGCCCTACTGCGACCGCTTCGAGTTGAAATCGCCGGACATCGAGGGCGCGCATCTCGGCTGGTGGAGATTCAAGGATCCGTTTCACCCGGAGTTCCGGGCCAGCTTCCGTCGCCAGCTCGAGCAGCGGAAAGAGGAGTTAAATGATCCGTGGTGCTTCGGGTTCTTCGTGGACAACGAAATCAGTTGGGGCGACGAAACCGCGCTGGCGGACTGGACACTGCAATCACCCGCCACCCAACCCGCGAAAGTTGAGATGATCCGTCGGCTGAAGGAAAAATACGGCTCAATCGCCAAGCTCAACGAGGCGTGGAAAACGAATTATGTGGATTGGGAAGCGCTGCTCCAGTCGCAGCAAAAGCCGCCGGCGGGCGCAAAAGATGACCGTGTCGCGTTCACTGCCGCCGTAACCGAAGCTTACTTCAAGAACATTCGCGACGAGTTCAAGGCGGTCGCGCCGAACACGCTCTACATGGGCTGCCGCTTCGCCGGCTCGACCAAGGCCGCCGTCCAGATTGGCGCGAAATATTGTGATGTCATCAGCTACAACATTTACCGGCACACGCTGGATGATTTCAAACTGCCGGCGGGCGTGGACAAGCCGGTGATGATTGGTGAGTTCCATTTCGGCGCGCTTGATCGGGGCATGTTCCATCCGAGCCTAATCGAGGTCGCCAACCAAGCCGCGCGCGGCAAGGCTTATGCCGCCTACATCACCAGCGCGCTGCGGCACCCGAACTTCGTGGGTGCGCACTGGCATCAGTTTGGCGAGCAACCCACGACTGGGCGCTTTGACGGTGAGAACCTCCAGAACGGTTTTCTAGACGTGTGCGACACTCCCTATCCTGAAACCATCGCGGGCATCCGCGAAGTCGGCTACCGCCTCTACGAAATCCGCAGCGAAGGCGAAAATCGAAAATGAACCGTCGCACCATTTTCACTTTGATGGCTGCGACTCTGTTGGCGGTTACGGCTTGGGCGCAGGAGCAAAAGCCTCCGTCCTTCGCCTACCGTTCGTTCTGGCCGGAGTTCGAGGCCATGAAACAATTCAAGGACGCGGGTGTGAACACCGTCTGCATCTTCGCCGCCAACACTGACAATTCGCTGGGCCAGCCCTACTCCAAATATCCACCCGTCTGGCGCTGGTTCGGAAAATATGACTTTGCCTCGCTGGACAAACAGTATGACGACGTGCTCGCGGTGAATCCGAATGCGGAATTCATCTGCATGATTGATCTCAACACGCCGATCTGGCTCCAGCGTCAACTCTCGCTCGGCGGACACAGCGCTGAAAGCGAGAGCTTCACCATGCTGAGCTGCGCCTGCGCCAACCCGGCGTGGCGCAAGGCGACTTCCGAGTATCTGGTGGCGCTCGTCAAGCACCTGGAGACGCGATACGGCGACCGTATCAAGTCCTACTTGCTGGCCTGCGGTCAGACCGATGAGTGGATGGATTACAGCCGCGGTGTCGCGGGCCGCGCCAAAACGCAGGCTTGGAAAGCGTGGCTGAAAGCACACGGCAAACCGGAACTGCCCGTGCCTGCGTTGGAGCGGCTCGACCACGCGGCGTTCGAGGACTTGATTCGCGACCCGGCCACGGAGCGGGACATCGTGGATTACGCGCAGTTCACCGGTGACATCATTGTGGACGCGGTGCTGGCCTTCACGAAGGAGACGCGGGCGATTATTCCCAAGCAACGTCAGATCGGGATGTTCTTCGGATACATTCTCGAATTGACCAAATCCCGCATGGTCTGGTCGGGGCACCTCGAATACGAGCGGCTCTATAGTTCGCCCGACATTGACTTCTTCATCAGCCCGGGCACTTACAGCGACCGACCGATGGGCGGCGGCAGCGGCTTCATGGTGCCCAATGCCACACGGTTGCTGAACAAAAAGGGTTTCCTTCACGAGATAGATCACCGCACGCCGACTTACAACGTCAAGCTGGACGAGTTCGTGTCCATCGGTTGGATGGTGCCGTGGAAAGATCAGGAAGAAACCGACGCCGGATTGAAACGCGAGTTTGCCCTCGCGATCACTGCGCAAACTTCGCTGTGGTATTTCGACATGTGGGGCGGCGTGTTCAAGACTCCGGAAACCATGAAGCTGGTCGCACAGAGCAAGAAGCTGTGGGATGAATACGGCGCCATACCATTGAAAAGCCGTGCGGAAGTGGCGCTGGTGGTGGATCCGCAAAGCGCGCGTTATCTCAACGACCAAAATTCCGTCATCTCGCAGATTTATCAAGCTACACGGAACAAGCTGAATCGCCTCGGCGCGCCATTCGAGGTCTTTTCATTCAACGATCTGCCGCGCGCCGACCTCGCTCAATACCACCTGTTCATCTTCCCCGGACTTTTCGAGATCACGCCGGAGAAAATGGAAGTGCTGCAGAAATACGTCCTTAACAAAAACCGCACTGCACTCTTCCTCTACGCTCCCGGCATCAGCAACGGCAAGAGTCTTGATCCGGCGCGGGTGAAAGCGTTGACCGGCACCGCATTCAAGACAACTGGCGTCAACACCGTGCAGCGCGAGGGTTGGAAGTCCGTTTACATCGGCAGTTATGACGATTTGACGCCACAGGTATTACGCAAAACGGCGCGGGAAGCTGGCGCGACAATCTACTGCGACGAGGAGGTTCCCGTTTACGCCAACGAACGCCTCGTAACCATCCATACGGCGCAAGGCGGGGAGAAAATCATCTCGTTACCGGTTGATTGCCGGCAAGTCCGTGAACTTTTCACCGGAAAGACCGTGCTGGTGACCGGCCGGCAATTTCGCTATGAGTTCGAGACGCCCGACACCGCATTGTTTGAACTGATTTGGTAAAATAAAAATACTATGAAAGCTCATGCCCAATTGATTGTCATCATAACATTTGCACTTGCCGCTATTGCTTCAGCGCAGGTGATTGACACCTCGGAAACGCGCGTTCAGACCACGCTTGATTCCGGACTTAAACGCATCGGCACCATCAAGCCGCGGAGCGTCGGCGAAATCTCCGGACAAAACTGGTCGCTGGGCTGCGAGACGCTTGATCGCGGCTTTGCCAACTATGACTCCTACAAAGATTATCTTATGCCGCTCGGCATCAAAAAAATCCGGCTGCAAGGCGGCTGGGCGACCACCGAACGCGAGCCGGGCAAATACGACTGGCGCTGGCTGGACCAGGTGATTGACGACGCCCGCAGCCGCGGGTTGGAGATTTTTCTGGAGACCAACTACGGCAACCCCATTTATCCCGGCGGCGGCGGTCGCGGTTTGGCGGGCGGATTTCCGACTTCCGCAGAGGCGTGGGCGGCTTGGGACAAATGGGTGGAAGCGATGGCGACGCGTTACAAGGGCAAGGTGCGCGACTGGGAAATGTGGAACGAGCCCGACGGCAACAAAAATCACACGCCCGCGATGGTCGCCGACATCAACATCCGCACGGCCGAGATCATCAAGCGCGTGATTCCCGACGCGCGGATTGCGGGTGGAGTTATATCCGGAGCCAAGCCTGACTTTGCGGAAGGCTGGCTAAAACGCGTGATGAGCCTCAAGAAACAATGGTTGTTCACCTGGTTCATTTACCACGGCTACACGCGCAATCCCGACGCGGGACATTACGAGAACGTCGAGAAGATAAAATCGTTTTTCGGGCAGTATGCGCCGGAAATAAAACTGTGGCAGGGCGAGGCTGGCACCCAGTCGGAATATTGCCTTGGCGGTGCCTTGTGCAAATATCCGTGGACGGAATTAACACAAGCAAAATGGCAGACCCGCCGGATGCTGGGCGACCTCGGCCATGATGTTGAATCGCTCGTCTTTTCCATTGCCGATCTCGACTACAACCGCTGGGATGGCGACCAACTTGGTGACATGGACCGCTACGGGCTGGTCAAGACCGACAAGCAATACCGGCTACTCAAGGTGAAAATGTGCTATTACGCAGTGCAAAACGTCGTCGCGGTATTCGATGACATGCTGGAGCGTGTGCAGGATTATCCATGCGCCGTCCAATGCGCGAAAGCAACGGCCTGCTATGCCTACAAGAACAAACAAAACAGCCAGCACATACTCGTGTTCTGGGACAAAAGCGCCGTACCCTCGAACGCCAACGACACTGTGGCCGCAACTTTTACCATCGCCAAAGGTTCATTCACCGAGCCGGTCTGGGTGGACTTGATCACAGGCGGCATCCACGAAATCCCTGCGGACAAAATCGTGCGCGATGGCGAAAAAGTAATTTTCAGAGAAATTCCCGTCCATGACGCGCCAACACTGATCGCAAGCAAAAGCCTTTTCGTTAGGCAGCAGTAGCCATGAAAACCAATCGCCGTAAATTCATTTTCACCGCCATCCGCCCCAGCGAGGCGAAGGTGTGCTTCAATCGGCAATATAGTGAGGAAAAAGCATGAAGAGATATGCCGTTCGTCTTGCCACCGTGGTTGCACTTGCCGCTGCGTGCGTGGCAGAGGCGCGCGCGGCCGAGGGCGTGGCGTTTCATGTTGCCACCCGCGGCAACGACGCGTGGTCCGGCACGCTGGCGAAGCCTAACGGCGGGAGGACGGATGGTCCATTTGCCACAATGGAACGTGCGCGTGACGCGATCCGCGCAATGAAACGCACCGGCGGCCTGCCGAAAGACGGCGTTGTCGTGGAAATTATTGGTGGCAGGTATGAGTTGACCAAACCGGTTGAGTTGGCGGCGGAAGATTCAGGCACCGCCGAATCCCCCATCGTCTATCGTGCCCGGCCGGGCGACGTAGTCCGCATCAGTGGTGGGCATGTCCTGATTAATTGGAGACCTGTGACCGATCCAGTTATCCTTGATCGTCTGGAACCGGTTGCGCGCGGCAGGGTTTATCAGACCGATTTACGCGCGCAGGGCATCACGGAATACGGCGACCTCGGCTTGGATGCTGAGGCGGAATTGCAATTGTGGCTGGCCAAGGTTGATGGCCAAGGTGAAGACGCAATGGGCAGCGCCTTCGCCAGTCGGGGTAAGACCGTGCGTCCGCGACTGGAGATCTTTTTTAACGATCAGCCCATGGAAATTTCGCGCTGGCCAAATAATAATTTTTTTAAAATTCAGGAGGTGCTGGGCAAAACCGAAATTGATGTTCGCGGCATTAAGGGCTGCAAGGAAGGCATCTTCGTTTACGAAGGAGACCGCCCGAAACGTTGGGTGAACGAACCAGATGCCTGGGTGGAGGGATATTGGTTCCGCGACTGGGCCGTGCAGCGTCACAAGATTGCCTCGCTCGACACAGAGAAACGCACCATCTCCGTGGCACCGCCATATCACGACTACGGTTACCGCAAGGGGCAATGGTTTCGCGGTTTCAACCTCTTGAGCGAGATAGATGAGCCGGGCGAGTGGTATATAGATCGGCAGGCAGGGATTCTTTACTTCTGGCCGCCCAGCGAATTGGCCAAGGGTTGTGTGGAAGTCTCGATATCACCCGGACTATTCAGGTTAACCGATGCGTCGCACGTCACCATTCGGGGATTGCTGTTCGAGACCACGCGCGGCACGGCGATCACCATCAAGGGTGGGCAACAATGCAGGGTTGTCGGCTGCACCTTCCGCAACCTGGGTAATCACGCAGTCACCATATTCGACGGCAAAGAACACGGGGTAATCGGCTGCGACATGCATGGGATGGGTGGAGGCGGAATCTATCTCGTCGGCGGCGACCGGAAGACGCTCGCGCCGGCAGGGCACTTCGCCGAGAACAACCACATCCATCACTTCGGACGTTGGGACCGCATGTATCGGCCGGGCATCTTCATGAGCGGTGTAGGTCTGCGCGCCTCGCACAACCTGATCCACGACGCGCCGCACTCGGCGATTCTCTTTGGTGGCAACGATCATGTAATCGAGTTCAATGAGATCCACAACGTCTGCAACGAATCGCACGACTGTGGTGCCATCTATGCCGGCCGTAGCTGGACCCTGCGCGGCCACATGATCCGGCACAACTACCTCCACCATTTGAGCGGCAAGGATGGTGGCCCGTGCAACGGCATCTATCTCGACGACCTGTTCTCATCGGCCACAGTGCAAGGCAACGTCTTCTATCAAACACTTCGGCCTGTGTTCCTCGGTGGCGGACGGGACAACATCATTGAGAACAATGTTTTCGTGGATTGTCCCAAGGCCATGCATATCGATGCCCGCGCGCTTGGCTGGTGCGGTCCCCATGCCGACGGACGAATCAAGGAAGCGACCGAGAAAGGCACCATTGCCGGTGTCCGCTACAAGGAGCCGCCTTTCATCACGCGATATCCGCAATTGGTCAATCTGCTCGACGACGAACCCAAGAAGCCCAAGGGCAACATCGTTCGCCGAAACATCTTTTGGCAGGGTCAGGGCGAAAACCTCCGCCGCGTGGCCAACGGCCAGCCCATCAAAGACACTTGGTGGGATGACATTGAAGCCAAGATCAAGCCGCTGGTGAAACTCGAAGACAACCTGATTAAAGAGGACCCAAAATTTGTTGATGAAAAATCCGGCAACTTTCAGCTTCGCAAGGACTCGCCAGCTTGGAAGCTTGGCTTCCAGCGAATTCCCGTAGAGAACATCGGACTTTACAAGGACGATTACCGGGCTAGCTGGCCTGTCGTTCATCCGGTTCGTGCAATGGTTGTCCTGCTACACACTAATCCTTAATGATTCAAATACTTGCTGCCATCGACAAACCATGAACACTCCGACTCAACCCGCCACCACCTCGCGACGTGAATTTCTGAAAATCTCCGCCGCCTTCGCCGCAACGTTCGCACTCGGTCAAGCCGCGCCCGCGCAATTGGCCGGAACACCGACCACCGGTCTCCTGCCGCGAAGCATTCATCCGTATCCAAACAAAGTCGCGTGGGGAACGGGCACTCTCAGCCTGAGCAAACGCGTGACGCTCGCGGTCGGGCGCGACTGCGACGCAGGCATTGTTGAGATGATGAAGGACACGTGGAAACGGTTCACTTTTGGCACGGTGGAACTGGCCGTGACCCGCGATGGAGCATTGAAAACCGGTGAATTCTCGCTAGCTGGCACACAACCGCCACAACGGGAGCCAAACGCCACCTACGCGCTCAGGGTGAACACAACGGGCGTCGCGGCGAGCACATTGGAGCCTGCAGCGATGCGTCATGTATGGTTCACGATGCTGCAATTGCTCGACGCGGACGACGCGGCGGGGGGCGGCCTCGCGTTCTCGCTGCCACACGTTGAGATTCAAGATTGGCCGGCGTTGAAATTTCGCGGGCTACACCTCTGCATTTTCCGCGAAACGTCGCCGGTGATGATCGAGAAGGCGATCCGGCTCGCGGCGTTCTTCAAGTTCACGCACGTCGTGCTGGAATTCTGGGGCATGCTGAAGCTCGATGCGTTGAAGGAACTGTCGTGGCCGGAAGCGTGGTCGAAAGCGCAAGCGGGCAAACTCATCGCCATCGCGCGGAGCATGGGGCTGGAGGTCATCCCGATGTTCAACTCGTGGGGCCACGCTGCGGCCAGCCGCATCAAGCACGGCCGCCACGTCGTGCTCGATCAAAACCCGCAGCTGGCGCCGTTGTTCGAGCCGGATGGCTGGACATGGTGCCTGACCAACCCACGCTCGCAAGATCTGCTGCGCCGCGTGGCCGACGAACTGATGGAATTTTCCGGGCCGGGACATTATTTCCACATCGGCTGCGACGAGGCATATTCGCACGCGACGTGCGACCGTTGCCGGCAGACCGACCGCGTGCAACTATTCGCCGACCACATCAACAACCTCGCCGCTCACATCGAGAAGCGTGGTCGTCGCCCCATGATGTGGGGCGACGCATTGCTGGAACGGGCAAAATGGCCGTCCGGCTTCGAAGCCAATGGTTCGCCGACGTTGCCGACGCATCTCGCGCTGGACCGCATTTCGCGCAAGATTATCATCAACGATTGGCACTATGACGTGACCAAGGGCGATGTGCCGACGCTGGCGCATTTCCGCGAGCGCGGCTTCGAGACGATTGCTTGTCCATGGAACTCTCCGGCCAACATCCGCGCGTTGGCCAAAGCGGCCGTCGCCAGCAACAGCGCCGGCCTGCTGATGACGACATGGCATCACCTCGCGCAAAGCATCCCGGCGCTACATTACACCGCCGCCTGCGCATGGTCGAAGGACCAATCCTCGCTCGGTCTGAGACAAGCCGAAGGCTCTCTCTCCCGCGCCGCAACAGCCTCCATCCTGCGGAAGCTTGTGCCCGCTGATGGCAAATTTGATCGCGCCGGCTGGAACACGTTCGAGTTGCCGGCGGAAACCGACTAAAGCGACACACACAATCACATCACGTTTATGAAAACCAATCGCCGTAAATTCATTCTCACCACCGGGAGCGCCAGTCTCGGTGCGCTGGCTCTGACCAACGCACTCTCTTTAACCGCAACTGCCGCCACTCCGCGTGGCTTGCGGGCCAGGATTGTTTCCGTTGGCGGCGTGCTGAAGATCGAGATCAACGGCAAGGTTTTCGAGCCGCTGTCCTTCCGTTCATTCCGGCCGGAGGAACGCAACATCCGCGAGTTCCATCAGGCTGGCGTCCGCCTGATGAGCATCCTCCACACCGGCATGGATTGCACGCTGGACGTGCCCTACTCGAAGTCCGGCGAGATCTGGACCGGCCCCGGCCAATACGACTTTGCCGCGTTCGACCGCCAGATGGATCTCTTCATCCAGAACGCGCCGGACACGTATTTCAACGTCATGCTCCAGCTCGACACCCGGCAGTGGTTCCTCAAAGACCACCCGGAGCATCCCAACAGTTTCTGGAATCTGGTCGAAACCGCCGGCGATCCCGCCTGGCGCGCGCGCACCGCCGAGGCGCTTCAGGCGATGATCCGCCACAGCGAGGAGAAATACGGCGACCGCGTTTTCTCCTACAGCCTCTTCTGCGGCTCCTCCACGGAATGGTATACCAACTCGCAGGGACGCGGCCGGCCGGATGCCCGCATCCGCCAGCACCCAATGAAAACCGCCGCCTTCCGCAAATTCACCGGTGATCCGACGGCGGAGATGCCGCCCCTCGATGTCCTGCAACAGACCTCCAACGGCATTCTTCGCGATCCGGTGAAGGACGCCGACGCGCTCCGTTATTGGAAGTTCCACCACGACATCATCGGCGACGCCATCGTCTATTTCTGTGCGAAGACCCAGGAAGTGATCGAGCACCGGAAACTGTTGGGGATATTCTACGGTTACCTCACCCAGCTCAACAGCGAGCGACTGCTTCAGGAAGGCCACCTCGCCTACGAACGCGTCTGGAATTGCCCGGATCTGGATATCATCTACGCGCCGGCAAAATATGGGAAACCCCGCGCCTTCGAGGGTGCCAGCGGTTATCTGCTCACCGTGGACTCGCTCCGCCTCCGCAACAAGATGGTTTGGCACGAGCTCGACCACACCACCTACATCGCACCCACAAAAGTGGAAAACGGCCGCGCGATCCCCGGCTCCGGTTCCAAGCTCAAGGACGAGTTTCAAACCCGCATGGTCCTGCGCCGCGAGTTCGCCCTCTCCCACACAAAGTTGACCGCCATGTGGTGGTTTGATTTTTTTGGCGGCTACTATTATGCCAAACCGCTGATGCAGGAGGTCGCCAATTTGGTGCGGGTTCAGCAGCGCCTCAAGAATGTGGCGATGGACTCGGTCGCCCAGATTGCCGTCTTCGGCGATGTGCGCTCAATGTTCCACATCAACGCCCGCTCCAGCATCGCCGACGATTTGCTCGTCAATCCGCCCGACGAACTCGCCCGCATCGGCGCGCCCTTTGACATCTATAATTTCTCCGACATCGGCCACACGAAGCTGCCGTTGGATCGCTACAAGCTCTGCATCTTCCTCAACGCCTTTCTGATTTCCGATGAGCAAAAGGAAATCATCCGCAAAAAATTCCGCCAGCACGGCAAAACCCTGCTGTGGCTCTACGCTCCCGGTTACATCCGTGCCGATGGATTTTCCCTCGACGGCATCGCCGAAATAACCGGTATCAAAGTTGCGCAGCGAACGGCCGCCAATAGCCATGTCCGCGTGGATGCCAAAGGCAACTTCGCCCAGATGAAAGAGCCCGCGCGCTTCGGCTTCACCCCCGGTCAGGCCACCGACGCCACCAAACGCGACCAAACCTTCGACATGCGCTCTCAAGGACTAATGGAAACCGCCCCGCTTTTTCAAGTGAACGACCCCGCTGCGGAAACCTGGGGCGTTTACGGAACGGATGGCGCGGTGGCGCTTGCCGCGAGGAAACTGGAAAACCACACCTCCGTCTATTGCGCGGTTGGAAACATCCCGGCTGCCGTCTTCCGAGAGATCGCCCGCCACGCCGGAGTTCACATTTACTACGAGGGCAACGATCCGGTTTACATCAACAGCCGGCTCATCGGCATCCACATGCAGAGCGACACCGCACCCGTCATCACCCTGCCGTTGCGAAAGCCGTGCCGCCTGGAAGAACTCTTAGACGGCGGGGAAGTGCGCGGTGAAAATGGCGTGTGCCATCTTCCGCGCGAGGCTGGTGTTACCAAGCTTTATCTGCTCGCGGATGCGATTCGATAGCGACTTGGTTCGCGCAGCCGGTTTGACTTTTCGGTCAGTGGCGAAGTTGGCCCTTCGCCCTGATATTGTCCGGGCGGCACGCCGACGAGACGTTTGAAGACGCGGCTAAAATGGCTTTGATCCTGAAAGCCCGTGCGCCAGGCGATTTCGCCGAGGCTTAATTTTTCGGTCGCGATCAGATGCCGCGCGCGGTCAATCCGCACGCGCAGAATATAGTCGGCTAATCCGCTGCGCACGGATTGCTTGAACACGCGGCTCAAGTAATCCGCGTGGCAGTTGAGATACGCGGCCACGGCGGAAACCGTCAATGGCTCGGATTGATTGCGGTGGACATAGTGCATGGCCGACTGCACCAGCGGCGGAATGTTCTTGTGATCCGGCTCGGCGATCATCGCCGTGCGGTAGCGTTCCAACGGCAGGCCGTGCGCGTCCAACACCCGTTCCGCCAGCGTCGCGACCAATTGCAAGCGTTCCCGGCATGCGTGCAATTGCGCGGCGTCAATGAGCGGCACGCGTTCGAAAGCCTGCAACAGCGGTCGCGCATCGGACTTGCGGCGTTGCGCCCAGCGTTTGATCCGGCGGCGGCCCGCGCCCTCGGTGGCTTTCAATACCACCGAACCGAAGTAGAATATTCCGAGCACGCGTCCCCGGTAAATCAAGGGCTGCACAAGTTCGGTCAAGCCGAGATGACATTGGCCGGTGAAGCCGCACTGCCGTCGCGTCGCCAGCCGGTTGGTCGCGAGTTTGTTGCGGACGCAATCGAAATGTCCCAGTCGCTGCCTTTTCGCCAGCGTGCAAAACTGGCAGGAATGAATGTGATTTGCCTTGAGCAATCGCAAGTCGGGCACGTCGTAAGTGATGCCGCTCAAGTCTTCAAAGTTGAGCTTCAGCGGACTGGTTTCCTCCAAGAGCTGGAACATCCGTTGAAAGACGGACAACTTCGCTTCGCGCGCGCGACTTTTTTTGCTTTGAGTTTTATGGTCAGGCACAGACCAAGAATAAATCGGATATAGGCTAACTGGAAGTTCGTTTTGCAGTTAATCTGCCGGCATGATTTCCATTCACTTCGCCAGCCGCCGGGTTGCCGCATTTACTGCGTGCGCGGTGGTCGTGTTGCTTTTGGGCGCGCTGGATTTGCCGGCGCAGTATTGCGTCGATCCGGTGCGCGGCAATGACCTGAATCCCGGCACGGTCGAGTCTCCGTTCCGCACGGTGGAGCGGGCGCGCGATGCGGTGCGCGGGGTGCGTTCGTCCATGACGCGCGACCTTGTGGTGCAACTGCGCGGCGGCAATTATCCGGTCAGCGCCACGCTCCGCTTCGACGAGCGGGACGGCGGCGCGAACGGGTATCGGGTGATTTACCAGGCTTACGCGGGAGAGCAGCCGGTGCTGGACGCCGGCGTCCGCGTGACGGGCTGGCAGGAGGCGGGTCACGGCATCTGGAAGGCGTCGGGCATTGCGGTGGATAATTTCCGGCAGCTTTACGTCAACGGCGTTCGCGCCAACCGGGCGCGCTCGAAGCAAATGGTTTCGGGCACGGGCTGGCCCAAGCCTTACGTTTCGTTCACGACGAACAACTGGCAGTTGACGAACGAATTTTACCCCGACGGCATCAAGGTGGCGGAGACGGCCATTGGCGCGAACTGGAAAAATCACAAGGACATCGAACTCGTCTGGATTGGCGAGGAATCCAAATGCACCTGGCGCAGTCACCGGCTGTTGGTGAATTCGCTCGCGGCTGGCGGGAGCAATTCCACCATCATCAAGCTGGACAACTACGGCTTCGTCATGACGAGTTCGCTGATGTCGCGGCCGCTGCCGGGAAATCCGTTTTACATCGAGAACGCCTACGAACTTTTGGACGAGCCGGGCGAATGGTATTTCAACCGCAGCACCCGCGAGCTATTTTACCATCCGCGCGCCGGTGAAGATTTGCGGATGGCGGAAGTTTACGTTCCCGGCGCGGTCGAAACGATTCTGGCCATCGCCGGTTCTACGCTTTCCAACAAAGTGAGCGATTTGGTCTTTGACGGTCTGACATTCCGGCACACGACCTGGCTGCGGCCCAGCACGAGCCGGTTGGGCGCGTGTTGCAATCAGGCCGATAAATACATCAAAGGCTTCGGCAACATCGGCCGCGCGCACAAAGCCATCTTCCGCAAGGAATTCTATTTCGATCCCGCCTACGACTATGTAGTGGATGCGCAAGGCGAGGCCGAAGGTTTCAAGCCGGCGGGCAGTGTGGAAGTGAATGCCGCCGAGCGCATCGCCATCCAGAATTGCCGCTTTGAACATCTCGGCGGCGTCGGGATTGAGCTGACGCAGGGTGGCAACGCGGTGGCGATTGTCGGCAACATTTTCCGGGACCTCTCGGCCACGGCAATTGTGATTGGCCGCTGGGACCAGGATTACTGCGGCCCGAACGAGGAGGTCTGCAAGGACGATGTCATCGCCAACAATCTCATCACTCGGGTCGGTCAGGAATATTACAATTCACTCGCCATCACGGCCTTTTTCACGGACGGCCTGACGATTCGCCACAACGAGCTGACCGATCTTCCTTACAGCGGCATTTCCTCCGGTTGGGGTTCGTGGAAAGGCATGGGCGCGTGGACCACCAGCAACCGCCGCAATGTCATCGAAAATAATTTCATCTCCAACTTCTGCCAGAAATGCAGCGACGGCGGCGGCATCTACACCATCGGTATTGGCAAATCGCGCACCGATCCCGACACGCTGACGAGCAAGATTCGCGGCAATTACATCACCGGCATCGGCACGGGTTACGGCGCGTTGTATCCCGATGAAGGCAGTTGTTACTACGAGCTGACCGGCAATGTGCTGGAAAATGTCGAAACCACTTCGCACGGAAAATGGCTGCACCTGTGGTCCAAGGATCATCATGATATCACCGTGACGGGCAACTTCAGCGACAGCCCGAAGCTCATCAACAAAGGTCTCAACTGCGTGGTGACAAATAACACCGTCTATCAAGGGAGCAACCGTCCGGCGGCAGCCGTAGAAATCATCCGCAAAGCCGGGCTTGAGCCGGCCTATTCCAAATTGCGGTTGCCTTTGCTGCAATTCAACAAGCCGGAAGTGCCTGCTCCGTGATGAGAACCAAGTCAGCACCATTACTCGTGAAAACCATCCACATCCCCGCCCGAACCATTCCCGTCGCCCACGAAGCCGATCTCGTCGTTGTCGGCGGCGGACCGTCGGGCATTGCCACCGCCGTTTCCGCCGCGCGTCACGGCGCGAAGGTGGTTCTGCTCGAACGCTGGCCCAGCGTCGGCGGCGCGGCGACGAATGCCTTGGTCAACATCTGGCACACCAGCGACCGCGAGAAAATTGTGATTCTCGGCATTGTTCAGGAACTCATCGAACGCCTCCAGCGCCGGTCGGGTGCGATTCACCGGTTGCACAAATATCCGAGCAAACCGGAGACCTATGAATTCGCGCCGCACGAAATGCGCGTGGCCATGCACGAGTTGCTCGACGATGTCGGCGTCACCACCATCTGCCATCTCGCCGCAATCGAGCCGTTGGTCGAAGGCAACCGCATCACCGGCGTGCTCGCCGACACCAAGACCGGGCGCAAGGCGTTCCTCGGCCGGTTCGTGGTGGATGGCACCGGCGACGGCGATGTGGCGGCGGCGGCGGGTTTGCCTTACGAATTCGGCCGCAAATCCGACGGGCGCGTTCAGGGCATGACCATGATGTATAACGTCTCCGGCGTGGACGCCCACGAAGTTTCGCGCAACGAAGCCGAAGCCGAGCGCGTGGTGCAGTTGATGAAAGATTTGCGCGATCGCGGCGAGTTTCCGCAGTTCTTCGAGTTCGCCGCGAAAAGTTATCTGACTTTCGGGCGCGACCCCGGTGTTTCCTACAACATGTGCCCCGTTGCCGGAAATCCGCTGGATGAATTGGAACTCACGCGCTGTTCCGTGCAGGCGCGCAAACAGGTTTTGCAGTATGTGGATCTATGGCGGCGCGAAATGCCCGGCTTTCAAAATGCCAAAGTCACGCAGATGGGCTTCTGGCTCGGCATCCGCGAAGGCCGTCGCGTCAAGGGCCGCGAAACCCTCACCGCCGAGGATGTCGTGAAGGCGCGCAAGCGTCCCGACGCCGTGGGCCACGGTTTTTTTGCCGTGGACATCCACGATCCCAAAGGCGGCGGGCACAGCACCTGGGTGGAATACGACCGCACGCCGCCCGTCGGCCAGAGCTATCACATCCCGCTCGGCATGTGTCTCAACGATCAGATTCCGAATCTCGCCGTGGCTGGCCGTTGCGCTTCCAGCACGCACGAAGGTCACGGCTCGGTGCGCGTGCAGACTCATTGCATCACGATGGGCCAGGGACTCGGCACAGCCATCGCGCTCGCACTGAAAGCGGGAACGGCCATCGCCAAAGTAAATCTTACCAAACTGCAAACCACGCTGCGCAACGACGGCGCTTATCTCAAGGATGTGCCGGCCTGAACTCGTGCAAACATGAAGCGCCTCATCGAAACATTTTTCACGCCCATCGAAGACGCGGGCGATGTGATTGTCGTGGGCGCGGGTAGCACCGGCGTTGCGGCAGCGCTCGCAGCGGCCCGGCTTGGTCTGCGCGTCACGCTGGTTGATCCCGCGTCGCACGTCGGCGGCACGTTGGTTTCGGGCATTCCCATTCTCGGTTATCACGACGGCGAAAAGCAGGTCGTCGCGGGCATCGCCGATGAAATTGTCCGCGAACTCCACCGGCAGGGCGGCACGGAGGATTATCCGATCCGTTCCACCATCGTGAATGTGGACACGGAGCGGTTGAAATATGTTTTGCTGAACCTGCTGGAAAAAGCCGGCGTGCAATTGCGCCTGCACACGCTGTTCACCGGCGTGAAAACGGAGGCGGACTGCATCACGCATGTCATCGTCGAGGGTAAAGGCGGACGTCGCGCACTGTCCGCGCGCTGGTTTGTGGACGCCACGGGCGACGCCGATCTCGCGGTGGCCGCTGGTGTGCCGACGGAAAAAGGCCGGCGCGAAGACGGCAAAACGCAGGCCATGACGCTGATGTTCGGCATTGGTGGCATTAACAAGGACGCTTTCAACGCCTGGGGCGGCTATGCGCGCATGACGGAATTGTGGCAAAACGTGTCCGCCGGTTTTCGCAATCCGCGCAAGACGGACTTCTCTCATTTCTGGGGGCCGGCTTCGCGCACCGGAGAATGGGCGTTCAACGGCACGCGCGTGCTGGAGGCCGATGGCACGGACAGCGTTTCGCTTACGCGTGCTGAGGTGGAGGGACGGCGGCAGGTGTTCGAGTTGGTGGATGATTTTCTGCGTCCGCGCGTGCCCGGCTTCGAGCGAGCCTTCGTGGCGTGGACCGCGCCGAAGATCGGGGTGCGCGAAACCCGCCGCATCGTCGGCGCTTACACGCTCACGCGGGAGGACATCTGGAATTTTGTGAAGTTCCGGGACGCCATCTGCCACGGCAGCTACCCGATCGACATCCACAGCCCGACCGGTTCGACCACGGAATTTCCCGATCAACATTTTTATGGCGGCCGCCATTGGACGATTCCGTATCGCTCGCTCGTGCCGCTGCAAATCCGCAATCTGCTCGTCGGCGGACGTTGCCTTTCTGCGACGCACGAGGCGCTGGCCGCCGTGCGCGTGATGGCCAACACCATCGCCACCGGCGAAGCCATCGGCACGGCCTTCGCGCTCTGTGACCAACATCAAACCGAGCCGCTCGCGCTCAATCCGAAATTGCTGCGTGCCCAACTCCGCGCACATGGCGCGTGGCTGCCGGAGAAAAAATCATGAACGCTCCCGCTCGCAAAACGCTTCATCTCATCTCACAGGCGCACATTGATCCTGTCTGGCTGTGGCCGTGGACAGATGGCGCGGCGGAAGTTCTGACCACGGTGCAAAGCGCGGTGGATCGCGCCGCCGAAAACACGGATTTCAAATTCACCCGCGCCTCGGCAGCGACCTATCGCTGGCTGAAGGAAATGGATCCGCGCCTCTTCGCGCAAGTGCGGCGACTGGTTCGCGCTGGGCGCTGGGAAGTGGTCGGAGGCTGGATTGAGCAGCCGGATTGCAATCTGCCGTCCACCGAGAGTTTTGTCCGGCAGAGTCTTTACGGCAAAGCGTGGCTGAAAGCCGAACTCGGCGTGGACGTGGACATCGGCTACAACGTCGATTCCTTCGGCCACGCGGGCGGTTTGCCGCAAATGCTACGCCGCGCGGGTTTCCGCCGTTACGTCTTCATGCGGCCCGACAAAAACGAAGCGCCGGGAGTGCCGGATTTATTCTGGTGGGAAAGCCCCGACGGATCGCGCATCCTCACGCAGCGCGTGCCGGAGCAATACAGCCAGTCGCCCAAGACCACGGCGAAAGATTTGGAAAAATTGCTCCGCGAAACGAACCCGCGCCATTTCTCACCGGGCTTCGAGCACGGACTTTTCTTCTTCGGTGTCGGCAATCACGGCGGCGGGCCGACGCGCGAACACATCGCCCGCATCAAGCAACTGCAAAACGATTCCAGTTTGCCGGAGCTGCGTTTCTCCAAGCTCGCGGAATATTTCGCCGCCGTGGAAAAATCTCCCGCTTTCGCCAAACTGCCCGTCTGGCGCGGCGATTTGCAATACCACGCGCGCGGCTGCTACTCCGCCACCGGCGAAGTCAAACGCCTGAATCGTCGCGCCGAAAAAAGTTTGTTCGTGGCTGAGTCCGCGCAAGTCGCCGCCGGTCTGGCCGGGCAGCGCGATCTCGCCAAGCCGTCGCTCGGCGCGGCGTGGTGGCGTCTGCTCTTCAATCAATTTCACGACATTCTCGCCGGCTCGTGCGTGGCGTCCGCTCTGCCGCAAACGCGCGATGCCGTCGGCGGAGCGTGCGCCGATGCGGATGAGCTGGCGACGAAAGCCGCGCTGCGTCTCGCCCGAAGCGTGGACACGCGCGGCGAGCCGGGCGGCGTTTTGTTTTTGCACAATCCGTTGCCGTGGCCGCGCCGCGTCACCGTGCAAACCGACGCCTTCAGCGATCCGCACGGACGTGATCCCATCACGCATCTACAAACCCGCGATGGCAAGAAAATCCCGCTGCAATGGATGCGCGCTGAGGCGCACTTTGGGCCGTGGCTGTTGCCGTGGCAGAAGCTGACCGCCGTCGTGGAATTGCCCGCGCTGGGGTATCAAGTTTTTCGTCTCGCCACCGGCGCGCCGCCGAAGCCGAAGCCTGCGCCAGTGGTTTCGTTCCGCGTTTCGAGCAAGTCGCCCGGCTTGGAATCGTGGACTTCGCGCGACGGCGTGGAATTGCTCGTCGCGCCGCTGAGCCTGGTCGTGATCGAAGACCAGAGCGACACCTGGGCGCACAGCGTGGATGCCTTCGCGAAAGAAATCGGTCGGCCAACGCTCGTGGAAAGCGGCGTCGTGGAACAAGGTCCGCTGCGCACCGTGCATCGGCAGAAGGCGACTTGGGGGCGTTCGCAAATCTGGATTGATTTCGTTCACGACCTTGCCACGGACGCGATTGAACTGCGCTTCCGCATCAACTGGCAGGAGCGCCGGCAAATTCTAAAACTGGAAATTCCCACCGCGCTGGCCGCACCGCGCGTCGTGTGTCGGAGCGCCGGTGGAATGTCCGCGCGACCATTTGCCGGTGACGAGCAGCCGCAGCAGGATTGGGTGGCGCTCACGGGAAAAATCGGCGCAGCCGCACGCACCCTCGCTTTGCTCAACGACGGATCTTACAGCTACTCGTGCGAAGGTTCTTGTCTGCGCACGATTCTGGTTCGCTCCACGCCGTTCGCCGAGTTCGCGCTGCCGCTGGATGAAAAACAGGGTGCTTGGGTGGACGGACTGCGCAGCGCGGGCGGAAACAATGTTATCGGCGCGCGTGTGCCGGACGATGCACCCGAGCCGTTCACCGATGAAGTCTGGCAGGAGCGGCGTTTCGCATTGGTGGAGCATCGCGGCAAGGTCGCGGCCACACTCGCGCGCATTGATCGTCAGGCGGAGGAATTTCAGCTCAAGCCGTTCGCATTTGTGGATTCGGCGCATCCGGGGACCGAGCCGTGGGAACAATCTTTTCTCGCCGTCGCGCCGGTCACGGTGTCGGTGCTCGCGGTGAAACCCGCCGAGGATGGAAAAGGTTTCATCGTGCGCTTGCAGGAAATGTCCGGTCGCGCCAGCGCGGCGACGGTAACTTTCGGCGGACAAACTGCGCTCAAAGAAGTTCCGTTGCAGCCGTGGGAAATCAAAACGCTGCGCCTGCAACTCACGCGCAACGGTTGGACCGCGCATACCGTTGACAGCTTGGAGGGAAAACTGTGAGTTCAACCGAACCAAACCTCCTTGGCATTGATCTCGGCGGCACGAAAACCGCCGTCGTGCTTGGCGATCACACTGGCAAGATTCACGCGCGCGCACAGTTTTCCACTGGCACTCCGTTGGAAACGCGCCGTCGCATCGTGGAAGCTGCCGTTAGCTTCGGTCGCGAATTTGAGCGCGTGGGCATTGCCTGCGGCGGGCCGCTCGATGCCGCGCGTGGACGCATTCTCGCGCCGCCGAATCTGCCCGGCTGGGAAGGTGCGGAATTGGTTTCGTGGTTTGAAAATGATTTGCAAAAACCGGTGGCGCTCGTCAACGACGCCAATGCCGGCGCGCTTGCCGAGTGGCGCTGGGGCGCGGGACGCGGTGGGACGGACATCGTCTTTCTCACCTGCGGCACGGGACTCGGCGCGGGCATCATTGCGGGCGGACGCTTGCTCGCAGGTGCGGGCGGCAACGCGGGCGAGATTGGCCATGTGCGGCTCACCGAAACCGGTCCGCTCGGCTACGGCAAAGCGGGTAGTGCGGAAGGCTGGAGTTCCGGCGGCGGCATCGGGCGGCAGGCGGTGGCGGCGGGTTGGCCAAGCGGCACGACCGCGAAAGACATTGCTTTCGCGGCCGATGCGGGTGACACGCGGGCGATTGCATTGCTCGAACAAGCCGGCGCAAAACTTGGTCGCACGATTGCGATGCTCGTAGATGTGTTGAATCCGCAGATTGTTGTGCTCGGTTCGCTTTATGTTCGCGCCCGCCGCCATCTTGAACCCGCGCTGCGTCGCGAATTGGAAGCCGAAGCGTTGCCGGAATTGCTCGCGTCCTGCCGCGTCGTCCCCGCCGAACTCGGCGAAAACATTGGCGACTTGCAAGCGCTCGCGGCAGCGTTAGAACCAACTAGCGTAATAAAATCAACGGCACCATGACTTCCAAAGAACGAATGATGCGCGCCCTGCGCCGCGAGAAACCGGATTGCCTTCCGGTCACGATTCACCAATGGCAGGCCTACCACCTGCGCGAATACATGGGTGGATGCGATCAGCTTGAGGCGTTTATCCGTAGCGGGCTTGATGCGTCCATCATGCCTTGGCCGGTGATGATTGACCGGGTATCACCGGATTGGGAGGTGACCAGCCAGATATCCCCCCCGGATGGACGCGGTGCGGTCGAGACTCGATACACAGTCAAGACGCCCTCCGGCACGTTGACCTATCGGAAATGCGCGGACCAATACACCACATTTTTTTCCGAGCACATCGCCAAGTCGCTCGACGACGTGGAAATCTTTCTCCGCCATTGGCCCGGGCAGACTCTGGATCGGGATTATGTCGCCTCGTGGTATGACCGCACCGGCGACCACGGCATTGTGCGCGGGTTCATTTCCGGTTGGAACCAGCCGGGCGTCTGGCAGGATTTCGTCGAACTCGTCGGCACCCAGGAAGCAATCCTGTATGCGATGGATGAACCGGAGCGGGTTCATGCGCTGCTGGCGGAGATTTCCCGCCAACGCGTGACTTTCGTGCAAGACCAGATGCCCGGGGCAAAATACGACCTCATCGAACACGGCGGCGGCGCGGCCAGCAGCACGGTCATCAGTCCCGCCATGTTTGAGGAATTTTGCGTGCCTTACGACCGGCCCGTGGTGGCCGCGCTGCATGACGGCGGTTTTCCCGTGGTCTATCACACTTGCGGCGGCATGGTGCCGCTGGCGGAATTGATTCCTTTGAATGGTTGCGATGCGAGTGAAACCTTGAGTCCTCCGGGCGTCGGCGGCGATGTCCGTCCGGAAACCCGCGCGCCACTCAAGGAGAAACTGGGAAGCAAGGTTGCGTTGATTGGCGGCATGGACCAGTTCGGCATTTTGAGCAACTCCTCACCGGCGCAAATCCGCGCGGAAACCCACGCACTGTTCCGGGATTTTGGCAAGGACGGCGGCTACATCTGTTCCGCCTGCGACCATTTTTTTGAGACGCCGCCGGAAAACCTCAAGCACTTCGCCGCCGCAGCGAAGGAATGCACTTACTAAATCAGCTCATGAATTCAAACGCTCCCGACCGCCGCGACCATCTGGCAGAATTGCTTCAACGTCGTCCGGAATTAAATCCGCTCGCGGCGGACATTCGTCGCGCCGCCGATATGTTGCTCGCCAGTTTTCGCGCGGGCAGAAATGTGTTGATTGCCGGCAACGGCGGGAGCGCGGCGGACGCGGATCATTGGGCGGGTGAATTGATGAAAGGTTTTGAATCGCGGCGTCCGCTGCCGCCCGCCGAGCGGGAAAAACTTCCGCCGGCGTTTGCGGACAAACTGCAACAGGCTGTGCCGTGCATTCCGCTCACAGGATTTCCCGCGCTGCGCTCGGCGGTAGCCAATGACCTTGATCCGGTTTTGGAATACGCGCAGCTCGTAATCGCGCTGGGAAGGCCCGGAAGTTTGTTCATCGGCATTTCCACTTCCGGCAACGCGGCCAATGTCTGCGCCGCCGCGCAAGTCGCAAAGGCGCGCGGCCTCGCGGTGCTCGGCTTGACCGGCGCGGGTGGCGGCAAACTGGCGGGCCTTTGCGATTTGTGTCTGCGCGTGCCTGCGACGCGAACACTGCTTGCGCAGGAATTGCATCTGCCGGTCTATCACACGATTTGCCTGCTTGTCGAAGACGAGTTCTTTAACCTTTAATTCAACCACACCATGTCATCCACCAATCCGCCATTGCCTCAAGCTCCCACTGCGCCGCCTGCCGCCGTGCCAACGCGCAAACGCTTTTTCTGGGGCTTGGGCGGCGTTGTGGATCAACTCGTCTATAATAATTTGAACGGGCTGATGGACTCGATTTATGTCAACGCAATGGGGTTAAGTCCGACGATCATTGGTCTGGCCCGCAGCGTGCCGCGTTTGCTGGATTTGGTCACCGATCCCTTCATTGGTCATCTCTCGGACAACACCCGTTCGCGCTGGGGACGGCGGCGGCCGTGGATGTTTGTCGGCGCGCTGATCACCGCCTTCTGCGCAGTGATGATGTGGTATCCGCCGACGCATTGCGCGCCCTGGATCACGACGACGTTCGTGGTGGGGATGTGCGTGCTGCTGCTGACGTTTGGCTACTCGATGTTCATGATTCCCTACACGGCGCAGGGCTACGAGTTGAGCACGGACTACAACGAGCGAAACCATATTTTCAAATGGCGGCTGTATTGTTTCGCCGCCATCGGCTTTTTCGGACCGTGGATTCTTGCATTATGTCTCAAGTTGGAGGGGCCGATGGCCAACGTGACGCGCGGCGCGAATGCGATTCACACCGTCAGCCTCATCATCGCGGCGGTGGTGCTGCTGGCGGCGTGCGGGCCGATCTTCGGTTGTCGCGAGCGGGGCGAACACGCGGCGGAAAAGAAAATCAAATTCCGTGAGGCACTCCGGCTCACGCTGCGCAACAAGGCATTCTGGCCGCTGGTGGCGGGAAATTTTTTCGCCAAGTTCGGCATGGCGGTGACCGGCTCATTTTTTTATTACGTCATGGTCTATCACGTCAGCGGGGGCGACAATTCCACCGGCGCGATCCGGCTGGCGGTTTTCTCCAACACCTACAACGTCGCAACCTTCGCCGGCATGGCGCTGATGGTGCGGTTCACCGATCGCGTCGGAAAGAAACCCGCGCTGCTGACGCTGCTGCTGTTGAGCGCGCTGGCTTACATCTCGGTTTATTTCACGCTGCGCCCACAGACCGCCGGTTGGGTGCTGGGCGTCGCGGACTTGTTGCATCAGACCTTTGCGATTCCGGCTTTCATCGGGCAAATCTGGCCGCTGCTCGTGACGGCGTTGTGCATCGGCTGTTTCACGTTCACGATGCCGATGGTCATGAACTCAATGCTCGCCGACGTGTGCGACGTGGACGAACTGGAATGCGGTCAGCAACGGCAGGCGTTTTACAGCGCGATGTTCGTGACGTGCGACAAGCTGGCGGTGGCGCTGGCGATGTTCCTGCAAGGCCTGCTCGTGGCGGCCTCGGGCTTCAGCGCGAAACTCGCGACGCAGACGCCCGAGACCATCGGCTTCTGGATGAAGGCGCTGCTGTTCACGCAGCCGGTGGGATTCTGCCTTGGCTTTCTCTGCGTGCTCGCTTATCCAATCACCCGCGCGAAGGCGCTGGAGGTGCGCCGGCTCATTGACGCGCGCAAAGCCGGCAAGTGAGGCTGGTTTCAATCGCATTTTAACGCTGCGGCTTTGAGAGTCACCGCTCCGCGTCGCGCTAAGTTGAAAAAACCACCCACATTTCATACCCATCTCGCCGAACGGCTGTTGCACATTCCTTGATGACTTTTGGATCAATCATACAGGGCGTTTTTAGTTGCGGGGTTCAAGACAAGGAAGAAAAAATGGTTTTCAGTCAACCCAAACCGCATCAATCAGCACGGTATGCGGGATGATTGGACTGCCGCGTTCATTGCGATGAATCTGCGCCACCACCATTTCCACCGCCACGCGCCCCAATTGTTCCGAGCGGAGGTCGAGTCCGCCAAATCCGCTATCCATTCCTCGTTGCTGGTGCATAAGCCACGCTATGAATGGGCGGTGCGATGATTTTCCCAAACTTCGATTTGCCCCAGTCCAAAAAAATGTCTCAGCCGCCAGCACGGTATCGGGGGTTTCGTGCTGCAGCCAGCGGGCGATGGCTTGGTGGTCAACGCGGTCAGCGAGGAGCGGCGAAACGCGTTCGTTCTTGGGCAAAGATCGCTGACAGGCGAGGAAAGCGCCCAGCCATTTGCCTTCCACGCGCTGGTTCATCGCCGTTGTGAGCACGAGACCGATGCGGCGAAAACCTTTTCTGCGCAGCGTTTCAAACGCCAATGCGCAGCCTTGGAAATGATTGGGCGACACGCGGTGCATCACCGGTTCGTGGAGGCTGGTGCCAATGGTCACGCCCGTCAGGCCGCGCAAATCGAGCGGGAACTTCATCGCAGATTCGGGCACTGGCGGAATGATCAATCCCCACTGGCCACGCGCCGTGAGGGTGCGATGCAAACGCTCCGGCGACAGGCCATCTTTGCCGGCGGAATAGACTTCGATGCCGTAGCCGAGTTCCTGCGCCCGCTCCCGCGCGCCCCGCAGGATGGGCTCCGCGCTCATCGCCACCGCGTTGTCTTTGCCGGCGGGCCAGAGGTCAATCCACGCGATGTGATGCGGATCGCTACGGCGACGATGATGGTGCAACTGCGACATCAGCGTCGCGACCAGCGGATGGGGGCGGTATCCGAGACTTTCGGCCGTCGCTTGAATGTCCCGGCAGCGCCGCTCGGGAATGGACGGATCATTGCGCAACGCCTTGGAAACTGTGGAAACAGCGACGCCAGCAGCGCGCGCGACGTGCCGCATGGTGACAGGCTGGGCGAATTTCACGAAACGATATTCGTAAATCTCCGCTCGCCCGCCAAGCGCGAAGACTTTAGACTTTTCGCCATGACCCAATGAAAGATTGCCGCAAAACTTTTTTGTCAGTTTTCGGCGAAGGGCATGGAACCCAACCCGCTAGTATTGCCAATTAAGAATATGAAATATTTCCTCCGTTTCTTCCGGCTGGCCGCTCTGTTTCTGTTTCCCGTGTCGAGCCTTCATGCCGCCGGGATCAATGATATTCCTCCCGCTGCAGCCGTGACGTTCTCCGGCGCGTCCGTCACGCCGCCAGACTGGCGCGCGGCGATGCTGGTTGCTCGCGCTCCGGCAACAAACCTTGGCGGGTTTCAATCCAGTGCTCCAGCCCCGGGATTGAAACTCATCACCCGCCAACAGCCGCCAAACGTTTACAATCTTCAGATCGGTTTACCGAATCAAATTCCGTTGAAAAAGGGCGACACGCTGTTCGTCCGTTTCGCCGCGCGTTCGCTGAAGCCGGACCTCGCCACGGGCGTCACCAAAATCCGTGTCAGTTTTTCCAAGGCTGCGCCCCATTACGACAGCTCCTACAACGGCGAGATCGGGCTTGGCTCGGCGTGGGAGCGCTACGACATTCCCTTCACCTGCCAGAACGATTTCGCCGCCAACGAAGCCCGGCTCAACTTCATGTTCGGCTATCCGGCGCAGGTGGCGGAAATTGCCGACGTGCAGGTGTTCCGCTATGGCCCGGAAGTTTTGCCCGCCGCGCTGCCGAAAACCAAACATCACGCCGATCCGGTTTCGCCCAAAGTCCTCGCCGCCGAAATTATCCGCATCGCCGCGATGAGAAATGAAATTGCCGTCGCCAAACCCGCGCCTGCGCCGGGACGCAACTTGCATGTTTCGCCGAAAGGTGCCGCCGCTGGCAAAGGTTCGGCTGACGCTCCGTTTGCCTCCATTCCGCAGGCGCTCGCGGTCGTTCAACCCGGCGATACCATTCTCGTCGCCGCCGGTGATTACCGGGAGGTGAACGGCATTGCCATCAAAGTCTCCGGACGTCCGGACGCGTGGATCAAAATCAAGGCCGCCCCCGGCGCGCGGCCAAAAATCATCAGCTCCGGCTGGCACGGTTTTGGGCTGACCGGCGGCATTTCCTACATCGAGATTGAGGGATTCGAGGTCGCATGGGTGCCCAATCCCCAGACCGCCAAGCAAGTGGATGGCGTCGGCATCGCGCCGGCCTACGCGAGTCACCACCTTCGCTTTCTCAACAATATTGTCCACGGTTTCGGCACCGGCGGCATTTGCTCGCTCGACTGTGATCACCTCCATCTTGAGGGCAATGTGATTTACGATACGGCCAAGACTTCGCCTTATGGTGGCAGCGCCATCTCGCTTTGCCGGGCTTTCAATTGCGACGAATTTGCCGGCTACCACAATGTCGTGCGCGGAAACATCTGCTACGACAACGAACTGCTCGTTTCCGTCCTTGAATCTTCCGGCGGCAATGGCCGCACGTTGACCGACGGCAACGGCATCATCATTGACGTGTTCATGCGCAGCCGCGCCAATCCGCGCAAGCCGCACACGCAGGATCGCGGTGGTCCGCTCGAACCTTACCGGGGTCGCACCCTGGTCGAAAACAATCTCATCTACGACAACGGCGGACGCGGCATCCATGTGTTTCGCTCCGAGAAGGTGGATGTCATCAACAACACCTGTTACATGAACCAGAAGTCCGCCGACATCAACGCGGGTGAGTTCACGGCGATCCAAGCCGCGCAGGTGACGTTTCTCAACAACATTGCCCACGGTCGCAAGGAAAAGCGCGGCAACACGCAAGATGGCAGCACGCGCATCATCTGGAGCCACAATCTGTTTTACAACTGCGCCGATGTGCTGATGCACGACGGCATCATCGAGGCGGACCCGAAATTCGTCGCGCCCGGTCTCAAGGCACGGCCCGAAGGTTTCCGCCTCCAGCCCGACAGTCCCGCGCTCGGTCGCGGACTGAACAAGGCAGCACCATCCACCGATATCGGCGGGTTGATTCGGCCTGCCGCCGGGCCGATTGATCTCGGTGCTTATCAACGCACCAAATCGCCTCGATGAAAACCCTCGGCTTTTGATTTTCCTATGACTGCTTGGAAATCTGACACGGAACTTTTTGATTTGATCAAGACCCGGCTTTACACGCCGGTGGTGGGCGACATTTTGGATCGACTCGGCTTCACGCATCAGTTTCTGCCGCAGCTCGTCCAACCGCTACTGCCCGAAATGAAACTCGCCGGGCGGGCGATGCCGGTGCTGATGATTGACGTGCATGGCCCGCAGAAAAAACCATTCGGCAAACTCACCGAGGCGCTCGACCAGTTGCAGCCGGGTGAAATCTACTTGGCCAGCGGCGGCGACATGCGCTGCGCCTACTGGGGCGAAATCCTTACGGCCACCGCCCGGATGCGCGGTGCGGTGGGCGCGGTGATCAATGGCTTTCATCGCGATACGCCCAAGGTTCTGGAACAGAACTGGCCGGTGTTCAGTCGTGGACGATTCGCGCAAGACTCGGGTGTCCGCACGCAGGTCGCGGATTATCGCTGCCCCATTGAAGTCGGCCAGGTGTCCGCCGAGCCGGGCGACCTTGTGTTCGGCGATCTCGACGGCGTTGTCATCGTGCCGCGTCATGTGGAAGCAGAGGTCATCACCGAAGCACTCAAGAAAGCTTCGGGTGAAAATCTTGTGCGCAAGGAAATCGAAAATGGAATGTCGAGCACCGCAGCTTTTCAAAAGTATGGAATCCTTTGATTTCTCGGCCCGGCAAAACTGATGCAAAAGTATTTTCATCCAATGATCTCAAGGTTGCACCGCACGCTTGGATTTGGCTGCATCGTATTGGCCAGCCTGATTGCCCTGGCTGGCCATAGCCAGTCGTCAGGGGATTTTGTCGCCAAATCCACAAACCTGTTTGCGCCCGGGGTCATCATCGCCTTGCTCCAGAAAGTCAATGACTACCAAACGGCACATCCCGTGATGAAAGCGACGGACCGCAATTGGGAGCGCGGCACCTGGTTCACGGGAGTGATGGCGGCGGGCGTGGCGACGGGGGATAGCCGCTTTATTGATCAGGCCACGCGCTTCGGTGAAAGCAACCAATGGCAGCCTGGCACCGAGAAATCCGGGGCCAACGTCCTCACCTGTGCCCAGACTTATCTGGAACTGTATTTTCTCACCACGAATCATGCGTTTATTGAACCGGTGATTCTGTGGGTCAATTCGGGACGGTCAAACACGCCCAGCGGTGCAAAGGTTTGGTATCTCGAGGGCGGTCGTCGTTATGCCGATTCCCTCTATGTGGGTGCCCCGCCGCTGGCGATGCTTGCCAAGGCGACCGGCAATTCCCAATACCTGACTTGGATGAACGACTTTTTCTGGGACGTTCAAGCGGAACTTTTTGATTCGGCGGACAACTTGTTCTATCGCGACAAACGATTCATCGGTGCAACCAATCTCCATGGGAAGAAAATTTTCTGGTCGCGCGGCAATGGCTGGGTTTTTGCCAGCCTGCCGAGAATCTTGTCCGCCTTGCCAGCAAAAGATCCCAGCCGGCCGAGATATGAGGCTCTGTTCAAGCAGATGGCGGCGGCGATTGCGAAACAGCAGCAACCCGATGGCTTATGGCGGCCGAACCTGGACGATCCCGAGGATTTCTCCATGCCTGAAACCAGCGGCACAGGTTTCTTTTGTTATGGGATGGCCTGGGGGGTGCGCAACGGCCTGCTTGATCGCGCAACGTATTTACCAGTCGTCCGCAAGGCGTGGACGGGATTGGCGGAGTGCGTGAATGCCGACGGCAAGGTGTGCTGGGGACAACTGGTGGGCGACCGTCCCGTGGCCGTCAAGGCAGAGGATTCACACGAATACATCACCGGCACGTTTCTGCTGGCGGGTAGCGAAGTGCTACGGCTTATCAAAATGGGTTTCCTGACATCCGCCACTCGCGCATCACATCGCCAGATTGAGCCGGCCAACAGCACAGAACGAATCATCAACAGCAGCACGGCAGTTTTTCAAAAATATGGAAGCCTCTAAATCATCCAGCACGCCGTTCCGCTTGGACGGCGAAGTCGCCATCATCACCGGCGGCGCAACCGGCCTTGGCTTCGGCATGGCCAAAAGTTTCGTTGCGTCTGGAGCGAAGGTCGTGCTCGCGGGACGACGCGAGGACGAGTTGAAGAAGGCCGTTGCCGCGCTGGGCGCGTCAGCCAGCTATGTCCGGCATGATGTGACAGAACACGGCAAGGCCGGGGAATTGGTCGCCGCCGCCACGCGCGCGGCCGGAGCGCCGCCGAGCATTCTGATCAACAACGCCGGGGTTCATCTCAAGAAGCCCGCCGTGGAAACCAGCGCCGAGGAATTTTTGAACGTCCTCAACACTCACGTCATCGGCGCTCATGCGCTGACTCAAGCGGTGTTGCCGGGAATGATTCAGCGCAAGCACGGCAGCGTGATTTTCATCGCCTCGATGGCGTCGCTCTTTGGGATTCCGAAAGTTGTCGCGTATTCCGCCGCCAAGAGCGCCTACGTCGGCATGGTGCGGACGCTCGCCTCGGAAGTTTCCGCCGACAACGTCCGCGTGAATGCCGTCGCGCCCGGCTGGATTGATTCCGACATGATGCGCAAAGCGCTTGCCGGCGACCCCGCGCGGCGCGACAAAATTCTCGGTCGCACGCCGATGGGCAGGTTCGGCGACGCGGACGACATCGGGTGGGCGGCGGTTTATCTCTGTTCACCGGCGGCGAAATTTGTCACCGGCGTCGTGCTGCCGGTGGATGGTGGTGTGAGCATCGGATTTTAATTCTATGAAACTCGGATTCGGACTTTATCGGCATCAACTCAACGCCTACCACTACCGCTTCGCGCGCCAATGCGGCGCGACGCATCTGGTCATTCACCTCGTGGATTATTTCCGCTCGTCGCGCAGCAACCGTCCCGATGACCAGCCCATCGGCGACGATGCGGGCTGGGGACTCGCGGGCGATCCGGACAAACTTTGGTCGTTCGAGGAACTTTCCACACTCAAAGCTGAAGTGGCTGCGCACGGTTTGCAGATTGAAGCCATTGAAAATTTTGATCCGGCGCACTGGCACGATGTGTTGCTCAATGGACCGAAGAAGGCGCAGCAGCTTGAAAATCTCAAGACCATCGTCCGCACGGTCGGGCGCGCGGGCATTCCGGTCATCGGCTACAACTTCTCGCTCGCCGGTGTCGCGGGCCGCGTGAAAGGCGCGTGGGGACGCGGCGGCGCGGAGGTCGTCGCGATGGACGGGACTTACGACAAGCCGATTCCGAATGGCATGATCTGGAACATGGTCTATGACAAGAATGCTCCGGCAGGAAATCTCGCACCGATCACGCAGGAGGAATTGTGGCGGCGGCATGGCGAATTTCTCGACGCGCTCGTGCCGGTGGCCGAAAAGGCTGGCGTCACACTCGCGGCGCATCCCGACGATCCGCCGACGCCGACGGTGCGCGGCCAGCCACGGCTCGTGAACCAGCCGCAGCTTTATCAACGGCTCATTGATCGTCGCCCCAGTCCGCGCAACGCGCTGGAGTTTTGTCTCGGCACATTGGCGGAGATGACGGACGGCAATATTTACGACGCGGTCGAAAGCTACAGCCGTCAGGGCAAGGTGGCCTATATCCATTTTCGCAATGTGCGCGGCAAAGCGCCTCACTACAAAGAAACGTTCGTGGACGAGGGCGATATTGACATGCTGCGCGTGCTGCGGATTCTGAAGCAGAACAGCTTCGACGGCGTGCTGATTCCCGATCATGCGCCGCAGATGACGTGCGGTGCGCCGTGGCACGCCGGCATGGCTTACGCGTGCGGCTGGATGAAGGCGGCGTTGCAAGCAACGGAGGCGTGATCAGGTAGCCACGGAACGCCATCTGAAAACGGAGATTGAATCCAAAAAACAGCACCTGCCGATCGGCCAAGAAAGACTGAGTTAGTCATTTTGACAAGGCAGAGGACATGAAATCTAATAGAATAAAGTTTATGAAATCAACCCTGCTAGATTTGGCGGTAGCGGTCTTGGGCGGCTTGTTCGTATTGTCGCCAACAACCCGTGTAGCAGCAGCGGCAGATTTTTCCTGGCAAACCAACACCACCTCGATCGCGCTGGTTGGCGATGGCAAACCGGTTTGGCAGTTCAATTACGGAACCAACGGCACCAAGCCCTTCTTCCATCCGCTCGCGCTGCCCGGCGGTTCACCGCTCTCCTGGCAAAGCCCGGCGGATCACGTCTGGCATTACGGCCTGTGGTTCTCGTGGAAATTTCTCAATGGCGTGAACTATTGGGAAGAGGATAAACAGCGTCAGAGTGAAGGCACGACCTCTTGGCGCGTAATGAAGATCGCAACACGCGCTGATTTCTCCGCGCAGATCACGCTCGAACTCGATTATCGCCCACGCGGAGCGGGTAAGCCGCTGCTGACCGAGCAGCGCACGATCACGCTCTCGCCGCCGGCTGCGGACAGCTCTTACTCGATGGACTGGAGTCTCAATTTTCAGTCGGGGGACGAAAAGGTAAAGTTCGACCGCACGCCGCTGGAGGGCGAACCGGGAGGCAAGACCTACGGCGGCTACGCGGGATTATCGCTGCGGTTTGCGAAGGAGCTGGCCGAAACGAAAGTGTCCGCCACCTCGGACATCGGCGAACCGAAAGAGAATCGATTTCGTTTCGCCGCCACGGCGGCGGATTACAGTGGACGCATTGATGGCACCAAAACGGGCGTTGCTTTTCTCGATCATCCGGCAAACCCGCGCCATCCCACGCGCTGGTATGCCATCGTCAATCCCGCGTCGTCGTTCAACTTCCTGAACAGCGCGTGGATCCAGCTCCAGCCTTTTGAACTGGCGGCGCACGGGAGGTTCACGCTGCAATATCGCGTCATCGTTCATCCCGGTCGCTGGGACAAGGCAAGGCTGGAAATGGAGCACCAGAAGTTCGCCAGCCAAAAGTGAGTTGAAATTCCAAACGTAAAACCAAAAACTACGTAAATGAAACCGTCCAATTCATCCCTTCATCTTTCCCGGCGTCATTTTCTGAAAGCTTCCGCCTTCGGGGCCGCCGGAATTTTCACCGCGCCGCTCATCGTGCCGTCCTCGTTGTTCGGGGCCGCCGCGCCCGGCAAGAAAATCCAGATCGGCCAGATCGGCTGCGGCCGCATCGCCAAGGACATGGATATTCCCGGCATTCTGAAGCACGACATCGCCCGCATCGTGGCGCTCTGCGATGTGGACACCAAACGGTTGGCCAACGCCAAGAAGCAGGTCGAGGATTTCTACGCCAAAAAGACCGGCAGCAAGAACGCCGTCACGGTAAAAACCTTCACGGATTACCGCGAGTTGCTCAAGGATACAGGCATTGACGCCGTCGCCATTAGCACACCGGATCACTGGCACGCGGAACCCGTCATCGCCGCTGCGCTCGCGGGCAAGGACATCTATGTGCAGAAGCCGCTGTCCATGACACTGGCCGAAGGCCGCGCGGTCAGCGACATCGTCCGCGCCAAAGGCCGCGCCTTCCAGATCGGCAGCCAGCAGCGTTCGTGGAAACAGTTTCACACCGCCGCCGAACTGGTTCGCAACGGCCGCATCGGCACGCTGCGCACGGTGAAAATTGGTTTGCCGAGCGACCCTTCCGGCGCGGTGGAACCGGACATGCCGGTGCCGGCGAATCTGGATTTCGACATGTGGCTTGGCCCCACGCCGCAGGTGGCTTACACCGAAAAGCGCGTGCATCCGCAGAATGATTATTCGCGGCCCGGCTGGCTGCGGATTGATTCCTATTGCCTCGGCATGATCACGGGCTGGGGCTCGCATCATGTGGACATCGCGCATTGGGGCATGGACACGGAACACACCGGGCCGCTGGAAATCGAAGGCAAGGCGGAGTTTCCAAAGTCCGGCCTCTGGAATGTCCACGGCCCCTATCACATCGAATCCAAATATGCCAGCGGTGTGAAAATGATCATTGATCACACCTTCGAGAACGGCATTCGGTTTGAAGGCTCCGAGGGCTGGATTTTCGTCAGCCGCGGCGGCGGCAAAGCGACCGCCAGCGATCCCAACAGCAAAGCTGCCAAGGAACTCGACGCGAGCGATGAGAAGATTCTGAAATCCAACATCGGCCCGAACGAAATTCATCTCTACAAGAGCAACGACCATCATCTGAACTGGCTTGAAAGCATTCAGAGCCGCAAACCCGCTGTCACCACGGCTGAAATCGGGCATCGTTCCACCAGTGCGTGCATTCTCGGTTGGATTGCCATGAAGCTGGGCCGCAAGCTGCGCTGGGATCCGGTGAAGGAAGAATTCGCCGGCGATACTGAGGCCAACGCCATGCGCAGCCGGCTCGAGCGGAAACCCTACGGCATGGGCAAGTTTGCTAAACAAATTTGAGTCATGCAAACCCCGGCCACAAACATGGAAACAAAGTTCCAAGGCTTCCGGGGTTTTCGCTGGTCGGTGTGCGCGCTGCTTTTCGTGGCGACGACGATTAACTACATGGATCGTCAGGTGCTGGGCATCCTCGCGCCGACGCTGGAAAAGGCGCTCGGCTGGAACGAAATCGAATATAGCCACATCGTCATGGCGTTTCAGACGGCCTATGCGCTGGGCCTGGTCGTCTTCGGACGATTGGTGGATGTCATCGGCACGCGGCACGGTTATGCGATTTCAATTTTCGCGTGGAGTCTGGCGGCGATGGCGCACGCACTCGCACGCGGCGTATTTGGATTCGGGGTGGCGCGGTTCGCGCTCGGTCTGGGCGAGGCGGGGAATTTTCCCGCCGCAGTCAAGACCGTGGCCGAATGGTTTCCCAGCCGCGAACGCGCGCTGGCAACCGGCCTGTTCAACTCCGGCTCGAACGTCGGCGCAATCCTCGCTCCATTGCTCGTGCCGTGGCTCACGCTGCACTACGGCTGGCAGATGGCGTTCGTCATTCTCGGCGCAACCGGTTTTGGGTGGCTGCTTTTCTGGTATTGGCTTTACGCGCCGCCGGCGCAATCCAGCCGCGTCTCGCCGACGGAACTGGCGCACATCAACAGCGATCCGCCGGAGCCGGCGACGGCGAAGATTTCGTGGAGCAAATTGCTGCGCTACCGGCAGACATGGGCGTTTGTGGCAGCCATATCGTTCACCGCGCCGATCTGGTGGTTCTTCCTCTATTGGCTGCCGAAGTTTTTGCACCAGCAACACGGTCTGGATCTGGCGAGCCTCGGCCCGCCGCTGGTGGTGATCTATTCAATGACTTCGGTGGGCAGCATCGGCGGCGGCTGGCTGTCGGGATTTCTTTTGAAGCGCGGCTGGTCGATCAATGCGAGCCGCAAGACGGCCATGCTCATCTGCGCGCTGTGCGTGGTGCCGGTGATTTTTGCCGCCAAGGCGTCCAATCTCTGGCTGGCCACCTTCCTCATCGGCCTGGCTGCGGCTGCACACCAAGGCTGGGCGGCGAATCTTTTCACGCTCGTTTCTGACTTGTTTCCGAAACAGGCGGTCGGCTCGGTCGTGGGGCTTGGTGCCATGTTCGGCTCGGTAGCGGCCATAGGCTTTGCACAATTGACCGGTTTCATTCTTCAGACGACCGGCAGCTACTGGCCGCTGTTTATGATTGCGGGCAGCGCTTATCTGCTGGCGCTGGCCGTTATGCATGTCTTGATTCCCGACCTAAAACCTGCGGAGGTGCATCGTGCTTGATCCTAAAATCCCGACTAAAACCGTCGCTGGTTCGGCGGGCCTCGCCGGCCACCGTGCGTGCGTGGAATCCGTGCTCCGGCGCAAAAACCCGCCGCGCATCGTCTATGCGCCGAATTACTGGCAATGGTTCGCACACCACCAGCACCACGGATTGCTGCCGCCGGAAATCGCGCACTGCCGCACGCAACTCGACCTCATCCGGCATCTGGGCCTGGATGTTTTCAGCCGGAATGTCTATTCCGACCAGCAGCATTGCTGGTTCGGCGGATTGACGGAGGAAGTCTGGGACGGTGTCGAGGCGCGCGAGGAAGTTTGCAACGAAGGACGCGACCGCGTCGTCAACCGGACCTATGCCACACGCCGCGGCGCGCTGACCGAACGGCAGCGCTACATCTTTGCCGATTCAACGCTCGTGCAGGAGAAATTCGCGCTCGACGACACCGCCGATCCGCTCGGCGCCTTGGAGGATTTGCTGCGGGCGCGGCGCTGGCGTTTTCTTCCGGAAAAATACGCGCAGGAGCAGGCGCGCGTCGGCAACGACGGCTTCGTGGTGGCCGGGGAGTTGTTCAGTCCGCTCAAGGCGCTGCACCTGCTCGCCGGGGCGGTCAACACCACCTACCTGATTGACGATGACGAATTGCGCGTGCGGGAACTGCTCGCGCTTCACTAGGCGGCGCAACTGGACCTGGTGCGCCAGATGGCTACGGCGGGCGTGCCGGCGATGATGGCGATGGACAATCTCGACGCCGCGTTTCACACGCCGACTTATCTGGAGAAATACTCCGCGTCGTTCTATGAAAAGGCGAGCCGCATCGCGCATGAGCATGGCAGCACATTTTGGATCCACGCCTGCGGTCGGCAGCGGGTCAACCTGAAGCTGATGGATTCGCTTGGCGTGGACGGCCTGGAAGGCGTGGCGTTCCCGCCGCTGGGCGACGTGCAACTGGACGAGGTCATGCGACTGACCAGTGACCGGTTTCTGACCACCGGCGGCATCAGTGCAATGGAGACAGAAAAATTTCAGAGCGCCGACGAGGTGCGGCGCTACGTCGAGGATCTGTTTGGCCGGCTGCGGCCCTACTCGCACCGGTTCATGCTCGCGGCCAGTTGCAACACCTCCATCCGCACGCAGTGGAAAGTCATCCAGTGGTTCCGCGACGCGTGGCAGGAATTTGGCCAGTGAACACAACAGTTTTTTGAATTATGAAAACCTTAGCCCTCAATTCCATCATCTCGCTCCTATCCATCATGCTGTGCGCAGCAGGTCTGCGAGCCGCCGACGTGCCGATTATTCTCGCGCCGGACGCACCATCGAGTGCCCGTCTCGCGGCGCAGGACTTGGCCAATGATCTTGGTCGTTTGTATCCGCGGGACAAGTTTACTCTCGACAGAAGTTTGCCGACCACCGGCAAAGCCATTCTGGTCGGCCAGATTTCCGACAAGTTGGTGCAGGCTCGTTTGGGCAGCGACATTCCAACGAAACCGGAATCGTTTGTCATTCGCACGCAAAAGAGCGGCGGCTTGGATTTGGGCATCATCGCCGGGGCGGATGCGCGCGGCGCGGCCTACGGCGTTTATCAACTACTCGCCCAACTCAGCTGCGGCTTTTACTTGAGCGGCGACACACTGCCCGCTCGCAAGACAGGCGCGTTTGACTTTGCCGGGTGGAATTTGGAGAACGCTCCGCTTACGCCTGAGCGCATTGTTTTCAACTGGCACAACTTTTTGAGCGGTTGCTCGACGTGGAATCTGCCCGATTGGCAGAAATGGACCGCGCAGTCGCAGAAGATGGGTTTCAACGCGATCATGGTTCACGCCTACGGCAACAATCCGATGGCGGGATTCAATTTTCAGGGAACTGCCAAGCCCGTCGGTTATCTGTCCACGACCGTCAAGGGACGTGATTGGTCAACGATGCATGTGACCGATGTTCGCCGGATTTTTGGTGGCGAGGTTTTTGATCAGCCGGTTTTTGGCTCGGAAGCAGGCTTGGTTGCGGAAGACCAGCGGGTGGCGGCTGCGCAGTCGCTGATGCAAAAAGTTTTTGCCGATGCGGGACAACGTGGCATGGGCGTCTATTTTGCGGTGGATGTGGACACGCCCAGCGCGAATCCGCAGGAACTGGTGACGTTGCTGCCGGAATCGGCGCGCTTCCAAGCGAGCGGCGCGACTTCAACTTTGACGGGCAGTTCAACCAATCGTATCTGGCTGCCGAATCCGGACACGCCGGAAGGCTACGCCTATTATCGCGCGCAAGTTGAAGGCTTGCTCAAAAACTATCCGCAAATCACGAAGCTGGTGGTTTGGTTTCGCCGTGACGGCACGCCGTGGGTGACGCTGAAAGCGGGCGATTTGCCTGCGGCCTGGCAGAAAGAATTTGCAGCGGAGATTGCGCTAACGCCGAAAGCGGAACAGTTCTGGCGTGCGCCCGGAATTTTTGCCGTGGGCAAAATTGTGCGGGCCTTTGAACGTGCACTGAAGGATTGCCGCGCCACGCGGACTCAGGTGGTAGCGGGCACTTGGGGATTTGAATTTCTCCCGACGGCGGATCGTTTTTTCCCCGCTGGCGTGCCGCTGATCGGTTTGGATTACGATGTCATCCACGAAAAACCGCAACTGGGCGAGGCCGCCTCGCGCGCACCCTTGCGGGAGATTGGCGCGCATCGGCCGGTGATCCCGGTGGTGTGGGCGCACCACGACGACGGACATTACATCGGCCGGCCATATACGCCGCTCCCGGAATTCGCCGCAAAGCTGGCAGACGCCAAAGCTGCGGGTTTCGGTATCATTCATTGGACCACGAGACCGCTGGATTTCTACTTCGACAGCCTTGCGAAACAGGTTTGGAAAAGCACGAAGGATCAACCATTGCGCGAAACCTGTCGGGATTTTGCGGGCGACTGGTTTGGAGCGCAGAATCGGGGAGTGATGGGGGAATACCTGCAAGCGTGGATCACCGGCGCACCCCGGTTCGGTCGTGACACTAGCGATTGGTTTATTGACCGCCAACTGACGAACATCACGGAAGTGATCAACGGCTGCCGCACGCGGCTGGCGATAATGGACAAGGCAAGCATCGACGGGCTGCTGCCGGAACAGCAGCAGCGTCTCGACTATCAACGGGACTTGGAGCGATTCATCACATCATTCCACGAGGCGCACGGATATTTCCAAGACGCGCAGGACTTGCTGAAAAAAAGCGACGCCACCGGCGCGCGAACGGCCATCGCCAAATGCCAGCCGGAAAAAGTAATTGAGCAGTTCGCCCGCTTCAGTTCCATCGGCGGCATCACGCGCGGCGAACAAGGATTGGTCATCTCGCTGAATACGCGCTGGCTGAGTCATATCGTTGGTTTGCGTCAGGCGCTCGGACTGGAGCTGGTGCGCGTTCGATTCACTGCGACTTCGCATGATATGCTCGCCCAGTCGCGTGGCACTTACACTTTCCACTTCGGTCCGGATCACGATCTATGGGAATGCTGGGGCCAGCAGGAAACGGGAGCATCGGTCATGACACTGCCGCCTTCGTCACCCGCGACGAATGCCCCCGTGCCTGCCGCTTGGAGCGAGGTCTGCCGCAGCGGGATTGAAATCACCAAGCCGCTCACGCTGACGCTGCGTCCCTTCATGATGCGATCCCAGCCGTTGCCGCCGGGCGCCTACCGCCTGCGCTTGCTCGTCGTTGATACCGACTCCACCGCACCGGGGCAGCGGGTATTTGAAGTTAAAGCTGCCAGCCTCTCTGCTGACCGCGTGGATGTTTTCAGCCGTGCCGGTAAAGCAAACCGAATTGTCGAACTCGCCTATCCCGTCACGCTCAAAACGGCGGGCGCGGTTGCTGTGACGTTGACGCCGGTGAAAGGAAGCGCGATTCTCTGCGGCGCGGTGTTGGAACCGGTTAATTCCGCCATGTCTTCCCGCTAGATCAATAAATCGCACTCCGGAAAATAATTATGGCCACCACCATCACCCGCATCGTCGTGAGCGCGCTCGCGCTCGCCACCAGCCTCGCCACGGCAGCTGATTTTTACGTCGCCCCCGCCGGCAACGATGCCAACTCCGGCTCCAAGGAAAAACCCTTCGCCGGCGTTCTGAAGGCGCGGGATGCGGCACGCGCGGCTGGTGCGGGGTCGCATCGGGTGGTTCTGATGACGGGCGATTACTTTCTGACGAAGTCGCTGGAGTTGGACGCGCGCGACAACGGCCTCACCATCGAATCCGCCGCGGGCGGCATGGCGACATTATACGGCGGGCGGGTGGTTGCGGGTTGGCGGCGGGACGGCGAGAAATTCTGGTGCGCCGATCTGCCCGGCGTGAAGGAAGGAACGTGGGATTTTCGGGCATTGGTCGTCAACGGGCGTCTGGCCGAACGGTCCCGCGTGCCGGAAACGGGCACACTGGTGCATCGCAGCAAGTTTGATGTAGCCGTCATGCCGGCGGTGGCCGGATATTGGGCGCGACAACCCACACCGCAGGAGCGCATCTCGATGGAATATGACCCCAAGGATATTTCAGCGGCGTTCGAGATTCGCAACGCAGAGTTGCGGGTGTATCACATGTGGGATGAATCGCTGGTCGGCATCGCCACCAACGATTGGCTGAAACACACGTTCACCTTTTCCGCGCCCGCCATGTTTCCGCCGGGTGCGTTTGGCATCAAAAAATATTTAATTTTCAACACGCGCGAGGGTATGACCAAGCCGGGACAATGGTATCTGGATCGCGTGACGGGCCGGGTGTTCTATTGGCCGCTGGCGGGTGAGGACATGACGAAGGTTCGCGTGATTGCGCCGGTTTTGGAATGTGTCATCAACGCCACCGGAACCACCAAGGCGCCGGTTAAAAACCTCACGCTTCGCGGCTTCGCGCTGCAAGCCACGACCACGCCGTTGAAGCCGGCTGGTTTCGGCGCCATGCAAAACTACGATGGGGCGCTTCATTTGCAGCAAGCCCGGCAGTGCGTCGTCGAGAAACTCGATATTTCCAATGCCGGCGGCTTGGGCATCCTCGCGCGCGATCTGTCGGAGTGCCAGATTCGCGATTGTCAGATTCATCATATCGGGGCTGGGGGTGCCAGCGTGAAAGGTGTCGGCACGGTGGTGGCGCGGAATCACATCCATCATGTGGGCATATATCATCCCAGCGCGGCCGCCTTGTCCGTCAACTCGTGGGCGCAAACGAACACGCCCGTAGGATTGCACGTCCTCCGCAACGAAGTGCATGACGCACCTTATTGCGGGATCATCATCGGTGGCGAGCGTCTGCTGGTTGAGGGAAACCTCGTCCATCGCGTCATGCGCGAGATGCATGATGGCGGCGGCATCTATGGCAACGCCAAACACAGCGTGGTGCGCGGCAATGTGGTGCGCGACGTGGTGAAAAATGGCGATGGCTTTGGCGTCTCCGCTTATTACCTCGACGAAGGTTCCGAGGACACGGTGATCGAACGCAACGTCTCGCTCGGCATCGAACGTCCCACGCACAATCACATCACCAGCCGGATTATTCTGCGCGACAATGTGTTTGTCGCAGACACCAACATGACACTCTCTTTCCAGCGTTCCAGCGGCGCGACGTTTTCCAACAACATCGTGTTTGCGCCGGGAAAAATTTCCGTCAATCCGCCCAACGCCGTCAAAGTATGGACCAACAACCTCGTCATCCGCGAGGGCTTGGACAAAGGCGGCGCGCCGCAGGCTTTCACCATTGAGGACGCGATGCCGCCCATGCCGCCGCCGGCTCGCCGCACCAAACCCATCGAAGCCGTCCGCATCGCCACGCCGCCGACATTGGATGGCGAGATCGGCCAGGAGGAATGGCCAGCCATGGTGACCCTCGACCGGGAACCCTCGCGCTGGACCGCCGGCGGGGCACCGGCGTATGCGCGGATTGCTTACGATGAACGCTGCCTCTATGTCGCCGTAAATGTGGTGGTCTTCGATGTGACCCAACTTCAAAAAAATTCCACTTGGGGCCGTGACGACGGCGCGGAAATCTGTATCGCCGGAACTTCGGGAACATTTGTCATCCGTGGGTTTGCAGGCGGCTCGGTTCAGAGCGTCACGGACGGTGGAGTTTCCGCTGCTGCCGCTGATTGTTTGGGCAAAGCCGTTCGTTTCATGGCCAAGCCGTATGGCAGCAAAAAAGGCGATTGGAAGAGCGGCTGGCGCGGCGAATGGGCCATTCCGTTCGAAGCGTTGGGGCTGAAACCTGCGTCGGGCCAGAAGGTGGGATTCAACATTGGCGTGTATCGCGCCCAGGATGATCGCCGCCTCTGTCTGGAAGGCACGTTGGCCGAAAGCTGGCGTCTCGACCAAGCCGCCACTTTGCAGTTCCGCTGAATCAGCGCCGTAGGCGCGGCATCTGTAGCGTCGGTCTGTGACCGACGAATGCAGGATCGGCGCTGACACAGCGCCGCTACAACCTCTATGCAACATCTGACGAGGTTGAATGCCCACCGCCTTTGGCTTGATAAACGGATTAGACAGGAGCAACGTCATGCACATGAAAAGGCACTCTTGCTCCGCAATACGCTTGGTTGCCATTGCTCTGCTGGCAATGGTTTGCGTCTGCCTCGCTGGATGCGGCGGGATTCATGACGTGGCCAAGAATGGCAACTTGGAAAACGTCCAAATGCTGCTCAAATCACATCCTGACTTGGTTTTCAGCAAAGACAAAAATGGCGAGACAGCTTTGCACTTGGCGGCAACAAGGACATGGTGGCAATGCTGCTGACCAGCAAGGCCGAAGTTAATGCCAAGGAAACAGCCGGCGGTCTGGCAGCTTTGCATTTGACGGCAATATTCGGCCACTATGACGCGGCGAAATTGTTGTTAGCCAACAAGGCCGATGTCGAAGTCAGAAATCGCAACGGGGAAACACCTTTGCATTTGGCGGCAAATCGCGGGCAGTCGGATGTGGCAAAATTATTGCTGGCAAGCCATGCCGAAGTTAATGCTCGGGATAATATTGGAGATACACCTTTGCAGAAAGCTGTGTTTTCGGGCAACAAGGACATGGCTGCTTTGCTTTTGGCAAACAAAGCCGAGGTCAACGCCACGAATAACGTCGGTGAAACACCTATGTATTTTGCGGCGGCGCGCGGCGGTCAGGGCATGACAGAATTGCTTCGCCAGCACGGTGGCCATGAATAAATTCGTTTGAATCATTGGCAGAGGCGGCACGCCTCACCAATCCGTCTCGCGGTAGTCCTTCAGAAATTTTCCCCAGAGGTGCTCGCCGGTGTTCATGCCAGCGATGATCGGGTCCACGATGCGCGCCGCACCATCCACAATATCCAGCGGCGGGTGGAACCGATGCTCCGCCACCTTGCGCTCGGCGATGTGCGCGGGGTCCTCATCCGTCACCCAGCCGGTGTCCACGGCGTTCATGTGGATGCCGGCGGCGTGGTAATCCGCCGCCGCCGTGCGCGTCATCATGTTGAGCGCGGCCTTGGCCATGTTCGTGTGCGGATGCCGCGTGGTCTTGAACTTGCGGTAAAACTGTCCCTCGACGGCGGAGACGTTGACGATGTGCTTGTCGCGCTCCGGCGTGCGGAGCATGAGCGGCTTGAGCCGCGCGTTGAGGATGAACGGCGCGATGGCGTTGACGAGCTGCACCTCGAGCAGTTCCACGGCGGGAACCTCGTGCATGAGCATGCGCCAGGAATTGTGTTCGCGCAGGTCCACCTGCTGCAAATCCTGGTCGAGCTGGCCCTGCGGAAACAAGGCCTGCTGCGCCGCCAGCTCGTCCGGCAACAGCGGCACCTGCGACAGTTCCGCCGCGTGCGTGAGGCCGGCGACTTCGGACATGCGCTTCTGCACGAGGGCCGCATCGCCTTCCGGCAGCATATGGTAGCCGCGCAGACCTTCGTAAGCGCCGAGCAGCTTGCGCGCGTGCTCCGGCATCTTGTCCACCGACGCGGTCTCCAGCTCCATCATGTGCTGATAAAAATCCGGCGGCCGGCGGACCGTCTGGCAGGCGTTATTGATGATGAAATCCAGCCGCGACCGCGTCGCCAGCAGATGCTTGCAAAACGCCTCCACGCTGGGGGTGTGGCGCAGGTCGAGGCCAAATATCTCCAGCCTGTGGCCCCAGTCCTGGAAATCCGGTTCCGCCGCGTAACGCATCGCCGAGTCGCGCGGGAAACGGGTGCAGACAATCAGCTGCGCCCCGGCGCGGAGGAGCTTGATGCCGGCCTGATAACCAATCTTCACGCGGCCGCCGGTGAGCAGCGCCACGCGCCCGCGCAAATCGGCGGATTCAGTGCGCTTCAAAAAATTCAGCTCCGCGCACTTGGGACAAAGCTGGTCATAGAAGTGATGGATCTGCGAGTAATCCTGTTTGCAGATGTAGCAATTCTGCGGCTCGACCACTTCGCGGAAATCGGGATTTTCCTTCACTTCCTCCTGGATGAAATTTTGCGGCGGGAAAACATTGGGCGTGGTGAAAACCTTTTCGCGGCGCAGCTTACGGATGCCGGTCTGATGGAGCTTGGCATCGTCCTTTTGCTGCTTCTCAACCTTGCGCTGTTTGACGCCGGCTTTCACGAGGCGCCGCCGCTGGGCCACGTCCGGGCAATAGATGTCGCCGGCGGCCTTGAGCAGGCGGGTGCGCTCCTCGACGGTCAATCCGGCGAGCAGGGCGCGGTTCGCCGCCGCCTGCTCAAGAATCGCGGCGGCGGCTTTCAGTTGCGCGGACAGTTTATTTGGATCGGCGGACATTCAATTCGGCCGGGCAGCATAGCAGCCGGACAAACGACGGGCGATGGAAAAGCACAACGACAGTGTCCTATGGGCGTTAGGCCTTCTCCCCATAGAGAAGGAGAATCGGTTCCCGCTGCTTGAGTAAACCGGACGCTGGATTCCTTGCGGAGCCACCAAGCTGACGGAAGTATGATTGCTAAACTCCTCTCCCGGGGGAGAGGACACAGGTGAGGGCGGGCGTAAAACCAAATATAGAAGTTAGTTTCTTGTCCTCCCTCATCCCGGCCTTCTCCCCAAGGAGAAGGAGAACGGTTCCCGCTGCTTGAGCAAACCGGACGCTGGATTCCTTGCGGAGCCACCAAGCTGACGGAAGTGTGATTGCTAAACGCCTCTCCCGGGGGAGAGGACATCCGATGGGCGAGAGACATCTCCCCATCGGCTCCGCCGACGCGGAGAGTGGGAAACGCTCCGTGCGTCTTGTCGTCTGAAAGCACTGGCTGGTTCAGGGGTTCAAAGCGCGAACCTTGGTTGGGAGAAATCTCACCCCAGCCCAATGACCCGCTCGCGCACGCTCGCCCGGCCCGCGCGGTCGGAGTGTGGCCGTCCCCGGCCACAGCAATTTTCAACTTGCGAGCGGCGTGATATTTTTGAACGTCTTCGGCCGGAAGCAAGTTGCAGCGCCCGGGGACGGGCGCACTCCGGCGATGACAACCGTCACCCGGGTTTCCGGCCAGACCAGTTAAACCGCTCTATTTAAAAATGGAGCGCGGGTCTGTGACCCGCGCTCCGAAATCAGGACATATCACCGCATGGCCGGCAGGGCGCCAGCCAAATTCCAGCAATTACTGCTCAGTTGTTTTTGACGCTGTTCAGCAGGTTCTGCTTCTGGTTTTCCGGCAGGGCGGTGCCGTTCAACCAGGTTTTGGCGGCGATGAAATCCGTCTTCAACCAGTTGCGGGCAACGTTTTGGATGGCGCTGTTGCGCTGGTTCGCGTCGGTCAATGAACCGGCAAACGGCGCGGCATATTCGGGATACTGCCACGCGAGATTGCTGACGTAACTTTGCACGGCGCCTTGTTTGGCGCTGTCCTCGGGCAGCGCGGCGAGCCATTGACCGGCGGCGGTCGGGTCATTTTGCGCCCAGCTTTGGACCACGGAATTGAGGGCTTGACTGCGCGTGCTGCCGGTAAAGCCCACGGCCCAATCCGCCGCCGACTGCGGGTCGTTCTGCGCCCACTGGCTGATCACCGTCATGGCCGCCTTGTTTTGCGCATCGCCGGCGGGCAAACCGGCCACCAGGGTGGCGGCGCCCTGCGGGTCGTTTTGCGCCATGCCGGAAATCATGCCCTGCATGAAAGAATTTTTCCCTTCGCCTTCGGACAGCGATTGAAACCAGATGGCGGCGGCAGCGGGGTCGTTTTGCGCCCATTGCTGCGCGGCATTTTGCATGAATGTGTTTTGCTGGCTGCCGGCGGGCATGGTCTGGGCGTATTGCACCACGGCTTGCGGGTCGTTCTGCGCCCAGTTCTGGCAGACGGTGCTCAAAGCGTTTTGCTTGGCCTGGCCGTCCGGGAGGCCCTGCGCCCACGCCAGCGCGGCGGTCGCATCGGACTGTGACCATTGGCTCGCGAGGTTGCTGATGAAACTTTCCCGCGCCTGGCCGGCGGGCAGAGCGGCGGCAAGGTCGGCGGCGGCTTGCGGATCGTTTTGCGCGAGCTGCCAGCTCATGCTTTGGAGCGCATTCCGTTTGGCGTTGCCTTCGGGCAATGTCTTGATCCAGTCCATCGCCGCCGCCGGATCATTTTGGGCGAGACCGTTGGCGATTGAACTAATGACATTGTTTTGCGCCTGGCCCGGGGGCAGCAGGGCGGCCAGCTTCATCGCCGCCTGCGGATCCTGCCACGCCAGTGAATTGACGGTGTTCTGCACGATCTTGTTGCGCTCCGCGCCGGGCGTCAAATCCTGCGCAAATTTTATCGCGGCCTCGGGATCGCTTTGAATCCAGCCATTGATGACATTGCCGAGCAAGTCCGTCCGCTTCTTGCCGGCGGGCAGCGTGTTGGCAAAATCCATCGCGGCCTTCGGATCCTGCTGCGCCCATTGCTGGGTGACCGTGTTCAAAGCCTGCTGTCTGGCCTGGCCTTCCGGCAGTTGTTTCGCGTAGGCCAAAGCTCCTGGCACGTCATTTTGCATCCACTGCGAAACGATACTATTGAGGGCATTGCGCTTGTCGTTTCCGTTCGCCAGGGAATTGGCCCAAGCCGCCGCCGCCGCCGGGTCGGTTTGCGCCCAGGAAGAGGCAATGGCTTGATACGCCTGCGAACGCTGCTGGGCCGAGGTCAACTCCGCCGCCTTGACCACCGCCGCCGACGGATCCCGGGCCGCCCACGACTGGAAAATCTGCCAGGCAAAACCCATGCCGAACCGGCGCGAACCGCTCAGGCCCAAACTTTTCGCCAGCTCCAGCGCCGCCGCCGGATCCGTCGCCGCCATCGCGCCGACCACACTGTTCATGACCTGATCGCGGAGCTGGCCTTTTGGAAGCTGCTTGGCCCATTCGGCGGCGGCCTTGGCATCCTTGCCGGCCCACGCGCCCACCACAATGCCGATGGCCTGCTCACGCTCCGACCGGCTCGTCATCGCATTGGCATAGGCCATCGCCGCCGAGACATCCGCCTCCGCCCAGCGGGCGAGCAGCGAATAGCGCACCACCCAGCGCATCTGCTGCGGCAAATTCTTGTCCGTAAACCGGAGTAATTCGGGGATGTCCGCCACCTCCACATCCATCAGTTGCTTCATGAACTCCTGCTGTTCCTTCTGCAAACCAAAGCCAAAGCTCATGCGTCCGCTCTTGCTCAACTCCATAATCTTCGCCTCCAGATCGGTCAGCGACAGCTTGCCGGACGACTTTTCGGTCTTTTCTGACGAGGCGGCGGGCTTGACGCGCACCGGCGGCAGCTTGCTCAAACCCGCCATGCCGGACGCATCCGATGCAGCCGGGCTTTCGGCGGTGGAGGATTGGGCTGGCGCGTGATGCCGGCCGAACCAGTAGCCGCCGCCCGCCGCACACACGACGAGCAGGAGCGAAAAGATGAAGCTGTTTTTCATAGGCGAATTGGAAATGAACTCGGCCGAGTTTCCACCGGTTCAATAAAAAGTCCAGCCAACAAAAACCATGCGGATTCCTTGACCCGCGCCGCCAAAGCCGCTAGACCATTCGCCAGAACGCCATGGCCACCAAAACCATCATCAAACCCGCCAAATCACCGGCCGCCGTCGGCCCTTACAATCACGCCGTCCGCGTCGGCGACCTTCTTTTCTGCGCCGGGCAGATTCCGATCGAGCCCGCCACCGGCAACCTCGTCGCCGGCGACATCAAAGCCCAAACCGAGCGCGTGCTGCAAAACGTGAAAGCCATTTTGGACGACCAGAAGCTGACCTTCGCCAACGTCGTGAAAAGCACGGTGTTCCTGACGAACCTCGGCGACTTCGCCGCCATGAACGAGGTGTATGCGAAGCATTTCACGGAAAATTTTCCGGCGCGCTCCACCGTGCAGGTCGCCGCGCTGCCCAAAGGCGCGAGCGTGGAGATCGAAGTCGTCGCGCATTTCTGAAATGCAATTGCTTTGTAAAAATCATCTGTTGGATATGGAAAAACTGACAGGCGTTCTCCCTCACCCTCAATCCCTCTCCCGCCGGGCGAGGGAAGCGGTGTCCACGCCTGCCGACAACCCGAATGCCAGCCGCGCGAATCCAGCAGTTCAATGGTTCGGAAGACGGCGCACAATTCTCCCTCTCCCGGCGGGAGAGGGCCGGGGTGAGGGAGAACGTCCAAGCCATTAAAACTATGTCCACCGGAATTTATTTATTGATAGGGCTGGTTGTCGGTGGCGGAATCGGGTTGCTCGCCGGCTGGCTGCTTGGCGCGCGCAGGCAGACCGTTGCGCCCGCCGATTCACGACTGGAAGCGGATTTGCAACAACGCCTCGCGCAGCGCGAAACGGAGTTGAAACAAGCCGGCGAACAGCTCACGCAAACCAAAACCTCGCTCGCCACCGCGCAGGCGAACCAGGCGGCGGCCGAAAAAATTCTCGCGGAGCAAAAGCTGCTTCACGAGCAAACGTTGCGGGACGCGAAACTCGCCCAGGAAAAAGCCATCGCCGATTTGCGCGAGGCATTCAAGGCGATGAGTGCCGAGGCGCTGAAACAATCCGCCCCGGAATTTTTGCGGCTGGCGGAGCAGTCGTTCGGCAAATTTCAGGAGACGGCGAAAGGCGATCTGGCGCAGCGGCAGGAAGCCATCAAAGGATTGGTGGAGCCCCTCAAACAGCAACTGGAGACCTACCAGCAGCGGTTGCAGCAAAGCGAATCGGCCCAGTCGGGCGCGCTGGGCGAGGTGAAGAAACAGCTGGAATCGCTGACGCAGACCAACCTGTCGCTGGCGGCGGAGACGGCGCAATTCCGCTCCGTGCTGAAATCAAACCAGGCGCGCGGCAAGTGGGGCGAGGAAACGCTGCGCCGCGTGGTCGAGGCGGCGGGCATGAGCGCCCACTGCGATTTCACCGAACAGACGCAAAGCGATGACAAGAAACCCGACCTCATCGTGAAACTGCCCGGCGACCGGTTCATCATCGTGGACGCGAAAGTGCCGGATTTGGATTTTCTCAACGGGCTGGACAGCGCGGATGAAACCAAACGGGCGCAGGCGCTGGCCGACCACGCGGCGAAGCTGAAGAACACCATCAAGCAACTCGCCGACCGCGATTACCCGGCGCAGTTCAAAAACGCGCTGGATTACGTCGTGCTGTTCGTGCCGGCGGAATCACTGTTCAGCGCCGCGCTGGAAGGCGACCACGATTTGATCATCTGGGCGGCGGAGAAACGGATTTTGCTCGCCACCCCGGCATCGCTCATCGCGCTGCTGCGTTCGGTGAGCGTGAGCTGGCAGCAGCACGCGCAGACGGAGAACGCGCAGAAAATCGCCGAGGCGGCGCAGGAGCTGTTTGTGCGCGTGGTCACCTTCACGGAGCATCTGGAAAAAATCCGGGGCGGCCTGGAGACGGCGAACAAAGCCTTCAATCAGGCGGTGGGCAGCTACGAATCGCGCGTCCGGCCGGCGGGCGAAAAGCTGCAAAAGCTCGGCGGCACGGCGGCGGGCAAGGAGTTGCTGGATGTCCAGCCTTTGGATGCAACGCTCCGGCTCCCGCCGGGCTGACCGGCAGAAATCAAACGATTTCTAACACGTCGCTTTCGCAGGAGGCGTATTTTTCCAGCAGTTGGTCGTAAATCTTGGCGGCTTTCTTATCCGGATGGATTTCGCTGCCGGGCACCGGCTTGGTGAAGCTGGCGACGAGCTTGTCCCACTTGGGACTTTTTCCGGTGTGGACCAGGAAGCCATGAGCCGCCTGCAGCGCCGCTCCGAGCGCGGCGCTTTTGGAAACTTCGATGCGCAGCACGCTGCAATTCATAACGTCGGCCAGCACTTGCAGGAGTTGCGGATTACTGGAGGCGCCGCCGGTGACAAAGATTTTTTCCGGTGCGACCTGCATCCATTGCGAATGCAGCCGCATGGACAGCATCTGCGCTTCAAAAATGGCGCGGCAGTTGGCGGCGACATTTTTTTCGTCGAGATCGAAACGGTGGATGCCCGGCTTGGTGCGCGGGACAATTTCCGCCTCGAACCACGGCAGGAGCACGCCGTCATTGTTGCCGGACGGAGTGGAGGCGACGTGTTCGCCGAATTTTTTCCAGTCAGAAATTTTGTAGAGCTCGCGGATTTTTTCGCGGGCGAGCGAGCCGTTTTTGAAACAGATGAGCGTCATGTAGTCGCCGGTGGGCGAACCGAAGACGTGGCCTTCGCCATTCTCGTCGGTATGGGCTTGTGCCATCGTGCCGAAGAAGGTGTCGCTGGTGCCGAGGCTGATGGCGACCTGACCGGGCTTGACGAGGCCGAGGCCGATGACGCTCGCGGGATTGTCGCCGGTCCAGACGGTGGCAAGAGCTTCGGGATTGAGGCCGTATTTCTGGACAAAATAAGGACTGACCGGGCCAACGACATGACCGGAGGGCGCGAGGGTCGGCAGCTTTTTGACGAGGCTGGGCGCGGTGGCCTTGACGGCGTCGTGGTTCCAATTTTTTTTGCGGATGTCCATGAGGTTCATCCCTGCGCCGTCGCCGAAATCAATCGGTGCGATTTTGCCGGCGAGGATTGACGCCATGAAGGAGCTGACCAGCGCGATATGCGTGGTCTTTTCGTAGGCTTTGGGTTCGGTCTTGTAAAATTTGCGGACCTGCGGGCCGGTGAAGCGCTCGAAGGTGTCCGAGCCCGTGCGCGAGGCGGTGAACTTGATGCCGCCGAGTTTTTTGCGGATCTCGGCGCATTCCTTGGCGGTGGATGAATCCATCCAGATGGGCGAGGTCTTGCGCGAAAAAATGCCATCGAGGTTTTCGACCAGGGATTTTTTTGGGTTCAGATTGGCCAGCGCTTCGGCGGCTTTTTCAGTGAGGTAAACCGAGCCGTGCTGCTGTCCGCTGCCGCTAATAGCGATGATTTTACCAAGGGCGACCTTGTCTTTTTTCATCTGAGCGAATAGCAAGTCAAGCGCGGCAGCCCAAAGCAGCGGCGAGCTATGCTTCACAAGCGGGTCGCGATTCGGAAGCACGCCGTTCTTGGTTTTGAACTGCGGCAGCGCCTGATCGAAGTTCAGCGATTTTTCGTAAATCACCTTGCCGGCGTCGAGGTCGATGATGACGGCGCTCAAGCTTTGCGTGCTGGAATCGAGTCCGAGAAAAAGTTTGGCCATGTGATTAAAATAGATTGTCCGCGACTGAAACGGGAAGCATACCCGCAACCCGAGTGAATGAAAAGCCTGTATTTATTGGTGAAAGCAGTTGCCTGTAACGCCAAATAATTTTCCAGATAAACGAGACTTAAATCTGGAAATCCAGCGCGGTGTTTTTCTGCTTCTCCAGCACGCGCATATCCAGGCCGTCATAGATGACCAGCGAATTCGGCTGGACGCTGTCCATGATGAACACGTTGCCGCCAATGGTGCTGCCCGCGCCGATGATGGTTTCGCCGCCGAGAATGGTCGCGCCCGGATAAATGGTCACATTGTCCTCGATGGTTGGATGGCGTTTCTTGCCGCGCAGCAACTGACCGGCGGCGGTGGATTTCGCACCGAGGGTCACGCCGTGATACATCTTCACATGGTTGCCGATGATGGCGGTCTCGCCAACCACCGTGCCGGTGCAGTGGTCCACGAAAAAGTGCGTGCCGATCTTCGCGCCCGGATGCAGGTCCATGCCCGTGCGTGCGTGCGCCCATTCGCTCATGATGCGCGGGATTAGTGCGATGTTCTTCCGGTAAAGCTCATGTGCCAGCCGTTGCACGGAAATCGCCTCGATGAACGGATAGGAGACAATGATTTCTTCTTTGCTGGCCGCGGCCGGATCGCCGTTGAATGCCGCTTCCACGTCGGTTTGCAACACCTCGCGGAGGCACGGCAGGCCGCCAAGAAATTCGGTCGTCAGCTTGTGCGCCTCGGCGGTAATGTCTTTTTTCTTCAAGCCATCAGGCGGCTGATATTCCAGGCTCTTGCGGATTTCATCCTCCAGTTCGCCGAAAACCGAATCCAGCAACGCCGCCGTCTTGACCTTGATTTCCGATGAGTGAATCAGTTTTTCATCAAAGAAACCGGGAAACAGCAGCCGCAATAAGTCCTGCGTGATGGCCGTGATGGCGCGCTTCGACGGCAGGTTTTTGCCGTCGAGATGGTTGATACCGCCGAACTGCGCGTAGGACGCGACGAGGTCATTGGTGAGCTTGGTAACCGTTTCCACGGCGAAAAACTACCACGAAGCCGCGAAGGCGCAAAACTATAAAGCTGGGCTGATTTTTGGCGTGACTTGGCAATATTGGAAATGTCTAATCACTCGATGAACCTCCGCCGAACCTCCATCTTCGCTCTCTCTCTACTAGCCACATCACTTAATCTTTTGTGGGCGGCGCCAGCCCCAAACACCATCGCCGCCCAGCCGGATCACCCTAATGGTGTTTACAAGGAAGGAGAGAAAATCAATTGGACCGTCAGCGTGCCATCCAAGGATGGACAGCACTTAAGCAGCGTTTCCTATATCATCAAGAGAAATGGAGTCACCGAGGTGGCCAAAGGAAAACTTCCTTTGACCGACAACAAGGCCACCCTGTCCTTCACGCCCGAGGGTTTCGGTTCCGAGTTGGTTTTGTTCACGGCGGGTGAACCACCCAACAACATCAAGGGGATTTGCGGCGCGGTGGTAGCTCCGGAAAAATTCACGCAAGGAACTCCGTGCCCGGAGGATTTTGATGCGTTCTGGCAGGGCAAAATCAAGCAGCTTAAAGCCATCCCCGCCAATCCGGTGTTGGTATCCGCTCCGAGTGAAAAAGAGGGCGTGGAGTATTCCAAGATCACAATGGACAACATCAACGGCACCCGTGTTTACGGCCAGATTGCCCGTCCCGCCAAGGGAACGAAATTCCCCGCCATTCTTCAGGTTCAATACGCGGGAGTTTATCCGTTGCAAAAAGGTTGGGTCACTGGGAGGGCCGCCAGTGGCTGGCTGGCCATGAATATCATCGCTCACGATATTCCCATCGATGAGAAACAGGAGTTTTATGACAACCTAGCCAAAGGCTCCTTGTTGAACTACACGCGCATTGGTGAACCGGACCGCGAAACCTCCTACTTCGTTAGAATGCTCCTCGCCTGTTATCGTGCCGCTGAATATCTCTCAACGCGTCCCGACTGGGATGGCCGGGTTTTGGTGGTGACCGGCAACAGCCAGGGCGGACTGCAATCGTTCGCGACGGCCGCTTTGTTTCCAAAAATGACGGGAGTCATCGTGGGGGTTCCCGCCGGATGCAATGCCGTTCCCGCAAAGGATCAGCCACTTGGCTGGCCGTATTGGATTCAACCGAACCAAAACCCGAAGGTTTCGAAAACGGCGCCCTATTTTGATGCCGCAACTTTTGCGGCCCGGGTAAAATGCCCTGTGCTGATTGGGGTCGGACTCTCCGATGTTACCTCTCCTCCGTGGGGAGTCTATTCTGCCTTCAATCAGACCAAGGGGCCAAAAGAAATTGTTCCCATGCCAAGCGCCGAACATAGGGGGCGACATGATGCCTTTGATCAACGCTCGAAGGCGTGGCTAGAGGCTTTGGCAAAAGGGAATCCTCCTCCGATACAGCACTAAGTGACTACTAAACACCTCCTGTCCATTGCCCTGCTTGCCACCGCCACGCTGACTCATGCACAGACAGCAAATAAGCCGGCAAAGTCGGTTCCCTGGCCGGGAATAGTTGAGTTGCCAGCTTTTAAGCACATCAACCCCGCCCAAGCCTTTTCGGAATACAAAGTCTATACCGCACAGGGCTCTCCGATTCGAATACCGCGTGAGGATTGGGCTCGCGCCCGGCAGCTTGTGCAGCAAGATCCGGCCTGGCAGGCATGGCTAAAAAAAACACGCGCGGCCATGGATGACTGGATGGCCAAGCGGCGGGATCATGTTGAGTGGACCTGCGGATGGTTTCATGATTTTGTGAGTCCCAAGGACGGCTCCCAACTCATTTGGACCCCTGAATTTCCCGGTGCCACCCTTGCCAGCAAATCGGATCCAGCCGCCAAGGTCACTCCCAAAATCTTGGGCGGCTGGGTCTTTGCCTTCCGGAGCGCTCATGCCAACAAGATGGCTGAGGCCGCCCGGCTCTACCGCCTCACCGGCGAGAAAAATTATGCGGAATGGGCGGCCGCGCAGCTTGATTTTTACGCCGACCATTACACCGAGTGGCCGGTGTTTCGCGGCTCCTCCCGGATCATGTGGCAAAGTCTGGATGAGGCCGTAAACCTCATCAAATATGTCCAGACTGCGCGATTTCTGGGTGATTTTGCCACCCCGGAACGCAAAGCCAAGTGGAAGGGAAAACTCTTCAAGCCGAACGCCGAACTTTTGGAGCGAACCGGCCAAACCATTCAAAACATCCCCTGCTGGCAACGTTCGGCTGAAGCCGTGACGGCCTTGTATTGCAATGACGAGGCGCTCTGGAATCAGGCGGTGAATGGGCCTTTTGGCATCCGGAGCCAGGTCACCAAGGGAATTTCCGACGATTACATCTGGTATGAACAGTCCATGGGATACAACGCCTATGTGGTTCTGGCGCTGGTGCCATTTTTTCGGGAAGCGCTGGTGTCGGGACGGGGGGAAAGCCTTCGCCCCATCATGGAGGCGGTGGAGAACCTGATGCTGGCCCCGATGGCCATGCGTTTCCCGAACGGGCAGGTTCCCAACCCAGCGGATTCTGGAAAGGCAGGGATGGTCCCTGATTGGGCGGTGTTACTGGAAACAGCCGATATATTCCCAACCAGATTAAGCCTCCAAAAGCTGTCCTCGACCAAAAACTGGATGACCCTGCTAGATTCCCCAGCTCCAGATTCCGGCGGCATGACGCTTCCACCCGTGGTGAGCCGTAAAATGGAAGCGACACGCTTCGCCATTTTGCATGCCGCACCCTGGCAGGTTTATTTACACTTCGGCCAACTCGGAAACGCCCATGCCCAAGCGGAAGCACTCAACTATGAAGCCTTTTATGACAATACTGATGTCACCCACGACCCCGGCACCGTCGGTTATGGCTCACCCTTGAGCGGCGGTTATTATCGCAAAGGCGTTTGTGCCAATATGCCACTGGTGGATGGACTAGGACAAGAGGGGTGGCATCCGGGTCGCCTGGATAAGTTCAGTTCCACCTCCGTCACCGCCAGCCAGCCGCTATATCGTAAAAATGCCGAAGCTTCACGCACCCTCACCATTAATGGAAATCAATTGAGCGATACCGCAACCATCCGCGCGCTGGATCAAAAAAATCATGCGCTTGGTTTCGTGCTGAATCTTCAGGGAAAGGTGCGCTTGCCCGAAGCCTTTGCGGACAATCCATCGTTTGGGTCAACCTGGAAGCAAACCGGTTTTGAGTATTGGACCAAGCCGCGCACCGCCCGTTTCAAGGACAAGGCGGTTTTATTCGTTGATTATAAAGGTCTGCTTCTTCGTGTAGAGCTGAAACTGGCGGGAGAATTCACGCTCACCTGTAGCTCAGCCCCCGACTATCCGCCCGCCCGGCGCGATGCGCTGTATCTGGAGGCTCAAGGACAAACCGCCACATTGGAAACGCGTTTCAGTCCAATGCTAAATCAATAATCCCATATAAATCCCTCAAAAACGAAGGCCAATGCTATTGGCTGTTCTGTCAAAGAGGGTTGGCAGCACTAAGAAATTACCAATTCCGCGCTTGTCGTCTTGCGGGAAACAACATTGACAGGTTTTACTAACACATGGCATGATAGGATGAATTAGCTGTGATTCTCATCACGGCTTTTACACCAACGAATGAAATCATCGGCGGAAGCATTTGTCTCAACGACCGGCGCGGAAAGAAATCTCGCGGCGGTTTTGGCGGATTTGATCAAGGCGCGGCTCACCGCGTTGGTGCTGCTTACCACCTTCGTGGGCTTTTACCTTGGCGAACGCGGAACGGTAAATTTTCTGCTGATGTTTCACGCGCTGTTCGGCACGGCGCTCGTCGCGTCCGGCGCGGCGGCGTTGAACCAGTGGCTCGAACGCGACTACGATGCGAAGATGCGCCGCACTGTCAGTCGCCCACTGCCGAGCGGACGTTTGCAGCCGGTAACAGCGGCGATTTTCGGCGGCGCATGCTCGGTGATGGGGCTGATTTATCTGGCCGTTTTGGTGAATCCGCTCACGAGTGTTGTCGGTGCGGTCACTTCCGTCAGTTATCTTTTCATTTACACGCCGCTCAAGCGCGTGACTTGGGTGAATACGCTCGTCGGCGCGATTCCCGGCGCTTTACCACCGCTAATGGGTTGGACGGCGGCGCGGAATGAATTGAGCGGCGAAGGCTGGGCGCTATTTGCCATCTTGGCGTTCTGGCAGATTCCACATTTCATGGCCATCGCCTGGCTGTATCGGGATGAATATGCCAAAGCCGGCTTTGTCATGCTGCCCAACGTTGAGTCAGGAGGCAGTCGCACAGCGCAACAGGCGGTGAGCAACACCATTGCCCTCCTGCTGGCGAGTTTGTGTCCGTTTGCCTTCGGGCTGAATGGAAAAGTTTATCTCGCCGTCGCGCTTGTGCTTGGTGCGGGATATTTTTTCTGCGCGGTTCGCTTCGCGCGGCAATTGACGGCGCCGCGGGCGCGCCAGTTGTTTCTGGCGTCCATCATTTACCTGCCGCTGCTGATCGCGGCGCTGGTCGGCAACAAAGTGAAATAAGATTCTATGCAGGCAAACGTCCAACAATTCCCGCCGTTCCGTGAAATTTCCGCTCCAGACGCGCACGGCGGGCACGGCCACCATGAACATCCGGAGCTGAATTTCTGGCAGAAATACATTTTCTCCACCGACCACAAGGTCATCGGCATTCAATACGGTTTCATGTCGCTGCTCTTCATGCTGTTTGGATTCTTCCTGATGCTGCTCATGCGCTGGCAGATTGCGCATCCGGGCGTGCCGGTGCCGGTGTTCGGCCCGCTGCTCGAAAAAATCCTCGGCCAGCCGGCGGCGCACGGCGCGATTTCGCCAGATTTATATAATTCCTTCGGCGCGATGCACGGCACGATCATGGTGTTTCTGGGCGTGGTGCCGCTGGCGTTCGCGGCCTTCGGCAACTACGTCACGCCGCTGATGATCGGGGCGCCGGACATGGCGTTTCCCAAGCTGAACATGGCGAGCTTCCACGCGTTTTTCCTCGGCGGCGTGGTGATGCTGGTGAGTTTTTTCATCCCCGGCGGCGCGGCGCAGGCGGGCTGGACTTCGTATTCGCCGCTGGCGACGACCATTCCGACGCACGGCCAGGCGTTCTGGCTGGTGGGCATGGTTTTGCTCATCACCTCGTCGCTGCTCGGCGCGGTGAATTTTATTGCGACCATCATCCAACTGCGCGCGCCCGGCATGACCTGGATGCGGATGCCGTTTTTCGTCTGGGCGCAGTTTGTCACGGCGTTCATCTTATTGCTGGCGTTTCCGCCGCTCGAAGCAGCCGGGGTTTTGCAGCTGATGGACAATGTCGCCGGCACGAGCTTCTTCCTGCCCACCGGTCTGGCGGTCGGCGGCCAGCTGGCCGAACGCAGCGGCGGCGGCAGCCCGCTGCTGTGGCAGCATTTGTTCTGGTTTCTGGGCCATCCGGAAGTTTACGTTTTGATCCTGCCGGCGATGGGCATCGTGGCCGAAATCATCGCCAACAACACGCGCAAGCCGCTGTGGGGTTACAAATCCTTGGTGTATTCCGCGCTGTTCGTGGGCTTCCTGTCATTCATCGTCTGGGCGCACCATATGTATCTGACCGGCATGGGTCAGAAAATCGCCACGTTTTTCCAGGCGACGACGATGATCATCTCGATTCCATCGGTCATCATTTTGACGTGCATGTTTCTGTCGCTTTGGGGCGGCTCCATCCGCATCAACACGCCGATGCTGTTTGCGCTGGGATTTTTGCCGATGTTCGGCATCGGGGGCCTCACCGGCCTGCCGCTCGGCCTCGCGGCGACGGATTTGTATCTGCACGACACCTATTACATCATCGCGCACTTCCATTACGTCGTTGCGCCGGGGACGATTTTTGCGCTGTTTGCCGGCGTGTATTTCTGGTTCCCGAAAATGACCGGGCGACGCATGAGCGAATTCTGGGGCCGCGTGCATTTCTGGTGCTCGCTCACGTTCATGAACATCGTGTTCATGCCGATGTTCGCGCAAGGCATCAAGGGCATGCTGCGTCGCATGAGCGATGGCGGGGTGAACTACGCCGCTTCCCGCGTGCCGAACGCCATTGACGCCCTGCCCGGCAGCGTGATGCAATTAAACGGCTGGATTCTCTGGGCCGCCATCGCGCTGGGCATTGCGCAAATACCATTCATCATCAATCTATTTTGGAGCATCAGCCACGGCGAAAAAGTGAACAGCGACAATCCCTGGAACGCGACCACGCTGGACTGGCGGACGCCCACGCCGCCGCCCCACGGGAACTTTACCCACGAGCCGCAGGTCGTTCGCGGACCTTACGAATACAGCGCGCCCGGCCACGCCACAGATTTTACGCCACAGGATGAAGCGGGAAGTGCTTCCGCGCCGAAACCCCCAACCGCGCACCACTGATTTTCCATGGAAATTCCCTACACAGTTCAAAACCGGCCGGACACCGGCATATACAACGCCAAGCTCGGCGTCTGGCTGTTTCTCGCGTCGGAAGTGATGCTCTTCGGCGGGCTTTTTTCCGCCTACGTTCTGCTGCGCGTGGGCGCCGCGCCCGGCGACTGGCCGCACGGCTGGCTCAATGTCACGCTCGGCACCGTCAACACCCTGCTGCTGGCGCTCTCCGCCATCACCACACTGCTGGCTTGGGCCGCGTGCAAAGTGCGCGAGTTCGGAAAATTCAAATTCTTCCACGCCTGCACCATTCTGCTGGCGCTGACCTTTCTTGGAATTAAAAGCTACGAATACCACGACAAGCTGACGCACTACGAAGCCCAATTGACCAACGGCAAGTTCGCCGACGGCCACTTCGTGAAAGAATCCAAGGACTTCAATCTCGCGAAGAAAACCGGCACCATCACCCTTCATGGCCACATCGTCGAAGACCGCAAGGAATTGGTGGATTTGCGCAGCCCGGTAGCCAAGGCGGCCAAACATGAGGAAATCACCATTGCCGCGACGGACATCAAAAAATTGGGCAACTACGGCCCGGCGCACAACACTTTCACGGCAATTTATTTCACGCTGACCGGCCTGCACGCGCTGCACATCCTCGGCGGCACGCTGGTGATTTTCTATTTATGGGGACCGGGCAGCCGGATGTGGAAGACGGATCCCGAACGCTTCACCAACCGCATCGAAGTCTCCGGCCTGTTCTGGCATTTTGTGGACCTCGTGTGGATATTCCTGTTCCCGGTGCTATACTTAACCTGATCTTTCTATGAGCGAATCCGAAAAGCCCGTCTCTCTGCAAAGCTACTTCCGCCTCTGCGCGGTGGTGTTTCTCGTTGTCGTCTGCACCACATCGGCGATGATTGGGACGTCATTTTCGCACCTTGGTGAAGGCTGGACGCTGAAGGTTACGCTCATCCTCGCCATTGCGGTGGTGAACGCCTTCCTCGTGGCCGGCTATCTGATGCATTTGTTGTCTGAAAAGAAACTCATATACACCGTGCTGGGATTTACCGCGTTCTTTTTCATTGGTCTTCTAGGCCTGACGGTCTGGGCCACGAACGGTTTTCCGCCCGGCACCGTTTCACACTGAACAAGTTATGTCGCTCAAAGCCTTTCATCTTATTTTTGTCACACTGTTCACGGCGTTGTCGTTCGGTTGCGCGGCGTGGGCGTTTCAATCTGGCAGTGTGCTTTGGGGCGTGACGGCGGTGGTTGCCGGCATATTCGTCATCATTTATGGTGTTTATTTCCTGAAGAAACTCAAAAGTGTCAGCTACCTGTGAAATCGCTCTGCACCATTTTTATTTTTGCCCTCGCCACATTCGCTCCGGCGAACGTCTTCGCCTGCGCCGCATGCTACGGCGGGGCTATTGATTCGCCGATGGCTGACGGCATGAACTGGGCCATCCTCACGCTCGGTGCAGTCATCACCACGGTGCTCGGCGCGTTCCTGACTTTTTTGATCTACGCCATCCGCAAAAGCGAGGCGCTTACCGCCGCCGCTGAACAGAAAAATTCTTTGAAGCCTTAAAAGTATGAAAGACTGGTTTGCCTATAAAGTTCTCCGCCTCCCGGAGTTGGCCTCCACCAATGGCCAAGCCGTGGACAACCTGATGGTTTACCTCCACTGGCTGATGCTCGTGCTGCTCGCCGGCTGGAGTATCTACTTTGCCTACGTGCTCTGGCGGTTCAACGCCGCGCGCCATCAGAAGGCCAGTTACGAAGGCTCTACGAGCAAGGTGCCCGGCTACGTTGAACTGGCCATCGTCGGTGTGGAAGCGGTGCTGCTTATCGGCGTGGCGGTGCCGATCTGGGCGAAAAACGTGGATAATTTCCCCAAACCGGAAGAAGCGACCGTCATGCAAATCATGGCGCAGCAATTCGCGTGGAACGCCCGTTATCCCGGAGCGGATGGGAAATTCGGCCGTCAGGACATGAAGCTCATCGCGGAGAACAACATCTTTGGCGTGGATTCCGCCGACGCAAACGGCAAGGATGACGTGCAGGTCTTCAATGAGATGCACGTTCCCGTCAGCAAGCCGGTGCTGATTTATTTGAGTTCCAAGGATGTCATCCACTCCATCAAGCTTGTCGCCATGCGGGTGACGCAGGACGCCATTCCCGGCTTACGAATACCATTTACCTTCACCCCCACGAAGATTGGCCGTTACCAGATTGAGTGCGCCCAGCTCTGCGGCAACGGTCACGCGGCGATGGCCGGCGGGTTCATCGTGGTGGACAGCAAGGCGGACTACGAGAAGTGGCTCGCGGCCAAATCCGGTTCGGCTGTTCCGCAGAGCTTCGAGTGATATTTCAAGAGAAATCCGCTCACCAGCGTTGGCGGTCGGCCAGAAAAAGACCGGAGAGCAGGCTTTCCTCCGGGAAATTGCGCAGCGGAAAACCGGCGGGAAGCTGGTTCGCCGCGAGCGTTTTATAAACAAAGTTTCCCCAGCTATCCACGCCGCCTTGAAGACATTCGCTGAATAATTTTGCATCGAGCGTGTAGAGCGTCAGATACAGCCCGCTGACATGCTTCGTGTTGTCGTTGAGTTGGAAAAATTCATAATTCGAATTATAGGTCGTCCACGTGCACTGACGGTTCCCATACCACGCAACCGCCCAAGGGATGTCGCTCATCAGCAATTCGTCTTTGTGCGTCCAGCCGGCGATTTTCTGCACGTCCGGCGGATAGTAAGGAGGGTAGGCCAGCGGCGGTGATTTGGGTGGCAAAAAAATGGCGATGAGTGGCTGGCACGCGAGCAACAGCATCAGGACAATGGCCCAGTAACGCACCTGCAAGGATGGCAGATTCACCTGCTCCAGTAATTTTAAAAATGATGCCACCCCAAAAATCGCCACCAGCGGTGTGAGTAGGACGAACAAATTTTCCGAATTTATTTCCGGCGAATAATCGGACAACTTGGTTCGGCCCACCGCCTGTGCGATGAAGAACACGCACAGGCAGCCCATCGTGAAATAGCGCATTCGCCGGGCAGTGACATTGCGCAAACCCAGCAGCAAGCCGGAAAAAAACAAAATTCCCATCCATCCGCCACCAAACCGCAACAGCTCGCCCTGAAACAGGGCGCGCGTGTTTTCCAGAAACTTGCGGAGATATGGCATCACCCAATACGCCGAGGTCATGTCAGGGTTTATCGACTGCATCAGCCGAGAACCCGGAAAGGCAAACGTGCCTTCGGTTACCGCATAGCCCGCCGTGCCGAAAAAGGTGCCGCTCACCGTTAGGTTGCGGCCAATCCACGGAATAACCACAAACGCAAACGCCAGAAAAGCGGTTATCGCCAGCCCCGGTGAAGGCTTCGGGCGGGACTGCCAACGTGGCAGAATCAACAGTATTGGCTTCTCGAACTGAAGACAAATCGCCTCACTCTTGGCCGGGCCAAAAATCACCAGAAAGACGACCACCGGCGCAATCACCCAACCAAACGAATAGCGCGTCAGCATGCCCACGCCGGTCAACACCCCCGCCAGCACCGCCAGCCACAGTAGCCGTCGGCGGTCTGGAACTATTGCGCGGCCCAGTTCCTCCACATGGGCCAGACATAGGACCAGCCCCAGAAAAATGACCATCACCAGCATGGTGGACAAGCCGGACACGCTGAATCTCCACAATAAATCCGCCCCTAGCACCAGCAGCGCCGCCAGCCAGGCAGTCTGCAAATCCAGAATTTTTCTCGCCAGCAGAAAGGTCAGCCACACCACCACCAACAGCAACAACTGGTTGAAGATTGCAATGCAAAATTCCGGCTCAAACCGCATGAACCGCCCGCCTTCCGACCAGAATGGTTTTTTCATCTCGGCCTTCCAGTTGGGCGTCCAGATTTTCATCAACCCCGCCAGCACCACCGGATAAACCGGCGGATTGGCAAGGTCGGGATGCGGACTTTTGATCCTGGAAAAATCAGCATTTGTAGCCGTCAGATTGCCCAAATGCGCTGCCTGATTGTGTTTGCGAACCAGATAAAGACTGAACGGCCGGATGAAGTCGGTGGAATAACCCCGGCCTTCCGCCAAATTGCGCGCCAACTGCGCCGCATCCATCGCTTCCGGCGAGTTGAAGTTACGATACGCCGTCAAATCATAAAACCACGCCAGTGCCACGACCGCCAACGTCCACACCGCAAACCGCACCCAACGCAACCCTCGGCCGACTTCGACGGCGTGAATAAATGTCTGAATCCGCTCGCGAGTTAACATAATCAAAAACCTTTCAAATGAAATTCGTGCAATTTCCGGTGGAACGTCCGCCGGCTCATGCCGATTTTTTTCGCAGCGTGGGTGCGGTTGCCGTCCGTCTCTTTCAATGCGCGGATGATCAATTGTTTCTCCGCATCCTTCACTGTCAAAGCTTTTCCTTGCAACAATTTAACTCCGGCCACCGCCCCGCCGCGCACCGACGGTGGTAAATCTCGCAGCGCCACCCGCTCGCTCCGGCTCAACACCACCGCATGCTCAATCGCCGTGCGCAATTCCCGCACATTCCCAGGCCACGGACAACTCATCAACGCGGACAGCGCGTCCGCGGTGAAATCATTCACCGCTTTTCCGTTTTCCTTCGCAAATTCACGAAGGAAACTCTGCGCCAGTAGCGGAATGTCGCCCGTCCGTTCACGCAGCGGCGGCAACTCAATTTCCACCACGCGCAGCCGGAAAAACAAATCCTCACGGAATTTTCCCGCCTTGACCAGTTCTTCCAGATTTTTGTTCGTCGCCGCCACCAGCCGGACATCCGCCGTCAAAGTCTTGTTTGACCCCACGCGCTCAAAAGTCCGCTCGCCAAGAAACCGCAGCAGCTTCACTTGGATGGCCGCATCAATCTCGCCAATCTCGTCCAGAAACAATGTGCCGCCCTGCGCCTGCTCAAAGCGCCCAATGCGCCGCTCGTGCGCCCCAGTGAAGGCACCGCGCTCGTGCCCGAACAATTCGCTTTCCAGCAGCGTCGGCGCAAGCGCCGCGCAATGCACCGTCACAAACGGTTGTTTTGCTCGCGGACTCAACTGGTGCAAGGCTTTTGCAATTAGCTCTTTGCCTGTGCCACTTTCGCCGCCGACCAATACCGTTGCCCGCGTCGGTGCGACCTGCTGGACAACATCAAAAATCTCCTTCATCACCGGCGATTCGCCGATGATATTTTCCAGGCCGAATTTGGAATCAAGTTGCTTTCGCAGTGAAACATTTTCCACTTCCAAAGTTTGCTGCTTCAAGGCGCGGGCAATCCGCATCTCCAATTCATCAATCTGAAAACGGCCTTTGGCAATATAATCATCCGCGCCTTGTTTCATTGCATTCACCGCCAACTCCTCCGAACCGTAGGCGGTCATCAAGATGCAAATCGGCGGCTTGGGCAAAGATTTGGCCCGTGAAATCAACTTCATGCCGTCTTCGTTCGGCAGCCGGAAATCAGTCAGTAACACATCAAAGCTTTCCGACTCCAGAAGATTCATGGCCGCCTGCGCGTCCTCGGCGATATAAACGTCATAGCGCTCGTCGAGCGCCGCGCGCAAACCTTCGCGCGTCGTCTTCTCGTCATCCACGATGAGCAACGTCGGTTTCATAATTTTTATTCTCCAGTAGGCGTGGCTTGCGTTCGTGCAGCGGCAGCCACACGCGGAAGGTTGTGCCTTTGGCGACGTGACTTTCCAGTTCGATGCGTCCGTTATGCGCGCGGACAATGCGTTGCACGATCATCAAGCCGAGGCCGGTGCCTTTTTTCTTGGTCGTATAAAACGGCTCAAAAATGCGGTTGAGCTGTTCCTGGGGAATCCCGCCGCCGGTGTCCGTCACACTCGCCCACACGCCATCATTGTTTTCGCCGGTTTGCAGCGTCAGCGTGCCGCCGGTCGTCATTGACTGCGCGGCGTTCTTCACGAGATTAACCAGCACCTGCTGCAGCTGCGTCGCATCGATCGGCGTCGCGGTCAGCGCCCGCGCCAGCTTGGATTTGATGATGATGCCACGATTTTCAATTTCCGGACGCAGCAAATCCAAAGTCTTATCCACAACCTCGTTGAGCGAGGCCACTTTTAATTGCAACGGGGACGGGCGAATCGCACCAAGAAATTGCGTGACGATATAATCCAGCCGATGAATCTCGCCTTTCGCCACGTCGAGATATTGCTCGAGTTTTTTTCCAATTTCAGACGCGTCCACTTCGGCTGAAAGATTTTTGGGGCGTGAACGGGAAGCGGATTTATCATTCGCCGCCGCACCTTTAAGTTTTTTGACCTCGCGCTCCATGAGTTGGAGGTGGATGTGCAAGGCATTAAGCGGATTGCCGATTTCATGCGCCACGCTCGCAGCCAGCAGCGTCAGCGCCTGGACGCGTTCGCTTTCGATGGCTTCAAAGGTTTTCTGCCGCGCCTCGGTGGCATCGTGCAAAATCAGCGCCACCCCGGAACTACCCGTAGCCTCGCCATCCAGCGGCGCGGCGTAGAGGCGGAGAAAACACGGCCGCGGATAAAACACCTCAAACTCATGCCGCGTGACGCGGGTGCCGCCGCCGTGGGCAACACGGGAAATTTTCTGCCAATCCACTTCCGGCAAAAATTTGGTGATGTGCAACTCCTCCTCACCCGGTTGCAAGCCGACGAGCCGCGTGACGGCCTGATTGAAATAAATCACCCGCCCGTTTTCATCCACCACCAGCACACCGTCTTCGATGGTGTTGAATAAAGTCTCAAGAAAACTCCGTTCCCGCGCGAGCCGCTGGACAACAGTTTGCAAGCCTTCAGTGTCCAGCCGCCCGATGCGGCCGAGCACCTTGTCAAGAAAACTGGATTTGGCCGTCGCCATTGAACAAAATCAAAATTTAACCAGTAGCAGAATGGCGCAGTATATAAATTCGTCAACTCAAAAAAGCGCATCTTGGCACAATAATGAAATGCGATAAAGCTGACGCAGAATCATCGCTCTAACTGAATAAACCAGTTTACTCCGGATTCACGCCCAGCTTTTTCTCCCATGCGGAAATTTTCTTTAGCAAATCAGGCAGACGTCGGAGAGCAACGACTTGACGCTTGAATTCCTTATCCGGTTGCGCGGGTGAGCCTAACCATTTGCCGCCATCGGGAATATCCAACATCACCCCAGCTTGCGCGGCGACGATGGCTTGATTGCCGATTTTCAGATGTCCCGCCAAGCCGGCTTGGCCCGCAAGAATGACGTAGTTGCCGATCTTGGTGCTGCCTGCGATGCCAACCTGTGAGATGATGATGCAGTGCTCGCCAATCTGTACGTTGTGGGCGACCTGGACCAAGTTGTCGATTTTCGTCCCCTTACCAATGACCGTCGAGCCGAGCGCCCCGCGATCCACCGTCACATTGGCGCCGATTTCCACGTCGTCGCCGATGACGACGTTGCCAATCTGCAAAACTTTCCGGTGAATACCGCCGTCCAGCACATAGCCAAAACCGTCCGAACCAATGACCGCGCCGGCGTGAATCCGCACCCGCTTGCCGATTTGCGTGCGCGGATAAATCGTCACATTCGGAAACAAATTCACGTCGTCGCCAAGCACCGCATCGTCGCCGACGGAATTTCCAGACTGCAAAACCACATTCGCGCCCAGCTTCACGCGCTCGCCCACCACACAATGCGGTCCGATATACGCGGATGGATCAACTTGCGCCGACTTCGCCACCACGGCGGTGGAATGAATGCCGGCTGGCAACTTCGGCTCAGGGAAAAAGACGGCGATGGCTTTCGCAAAGGCTAACCGCGGCTGTGCCACGCGAATGACAATCTTCATGGTCGAAGTAAACCGGGCGTCGGCGATGACGGCGGTAGCTAGACTGTTTTCGGCGGCGGCGAAAAATTCTTCGTTCTCCGCAAACGTAAGGTCGCCGGGTTTGGCGGCATCAGCGGCGGCAAAACCGGTGAGCGTGGCATTGACGTCGCCCAGAACTTCGCCGGCGAGAAGTTTGGCTATTTCAGCGGTGGTGAAAGGCATATTTGACTTGGTTGTCGCCGCCTACTATAAAGACACGCGAATCCAGTTCAAACTGCTTTTATGGCTAAAACATTCCGCGTCGGACTCATCGGCTACAAATTCATGGGGCGCGCCCATTCGAACGCCTGGCGTCAGGCGCCGAAATTCTTTGATCTCAAGGCCAACATCGAGATGCACACCATCTGCGGCCGCGATGCCGCCGGCGTGCAAGCCGCCCGCGCCAGGCTCGGCTGGCAACACGCCGCGACCGACTGGCGCGAAGTTGTGGAATCTCCGCTGATTGACATCGTGGACATTGGCACGCCGACCTTCACACATGCAGAAATGGCCATCGCCGCGCTCAAGAGCGGCAAACATGTCCTCCTGGAAAAACCCATGGGCCGGGATCTGAAGGAATGTGAAGCCATCTATGCGGCGGCCAAAAAGGCCAAGGTCGTCCACATGATCTGCCATAATTACCGGCGCATTCCCGCCATCGCCTTGGCGAAACGCATGATGGACGAAGGCGCGCTGGGGAAGATTTACCATTTTCGCGCCCGCTACGCGCAGGACCGGCTGGCGGATCCGGAATTTCCGCTCGACTGGCGCCTGGAAAAAGAGACCAGCGGCAGCGGTGTTCACAGCGACATCAATTCCCACATCATTGACCTCGCGCGGTATCTCGTCGGGGAATTCACCGATGTCTGCGGAGTCGTGCATAATTTTATCCCCGAACGTCCGCGCGCCGACATGCTGGCCAAAGGCAAACGCGTTCTCGGCAAAGTCACCGCGCCGGATTCGGCGGCCTTCATCGGCTGGATGGAAGGTGGCGTGATGGCAAACCTTGAAGCCACCCGCTACGCGCTCGGCCGGCGCAATCACATCGAAGTTGAAATCAACGGCAGCAAAGGTTCCATCTACTTCGATTTCGAGGACATGAACCGGCTGAAATTTTACAACGGCGAAGATCCGAAAGACCGGCAGGGCTTTCGTGACATCCTCGTGACCCAGCGCGACGGCATCCAGCCCTACGTCGCAAACTGGTGGCCGCCCGGTCACGGCATCGGCTACGAACACACGTTTGTCCACGCCGTCGCCGATTTTGTGAATGCCTGCGCCGACGGCAAGCCGGTGCAACCAACCTTCGAGGACGGCCTGAAAAATCAGCGTGTGCTCACCGCCGTCGAAATATCCTCAGCGAAGGGCAAGTGGGTGAAGGTGTAATAACCCCCCCCCTCATTTTGCTCGACAAGTTTCTGGAACAATCACAATCCCTGAAACAAGACAGGCGGCAAATCAATTTGGCTTTCCAAGACGTTAGCCATCATGTCCGCATTATGAAATATCCCGATGGCTCTTTGGTTAAACTTGGGGACATCGCGCCGGATCGCTGCGTGATTGAAATTGACCGGCGAACCCTGCCGGGAGAATCAGAAGCTTCCGTCCGCCGCGAAATCACCGCGCTGCTCCGGGCTAATAAACTTTCCGCAACTATTTTCAGTTCCAAGGGCGCACCGGCATTACCGCTGGAGACAGACGCAAAGCTGCCGCTGGTGCGGCAATTTCCGGGCGCGGCAAAACAGGCGCGGCCGATGGGCGTGGATTATTTTTGCGACGCGGCGGTGATGGCGGCAGGCGGGATTCCGAGCGTGGTGTTCGGCCCCGGCGACATCGCGCAGGCGCACACGGCGGATGAATGGATTTCGCTGGCGGAACTGGAGCACGGGAAGGATTTGCTTGTCAGGTTTTTCACGTTGTTACCCTAATTCCCGACCGATAGCATAACATGCCAATGAAAACGACCATCAACACGCTGCTAGCAACCTCACGGCTTCTGCCTCACCGGCGCTTCTTGTCGAAACCACCATCACAGAGCATCACGCCAAAAGCGGCAAGCAGGCAAGCATTCGAGTTGACAAGCTCGAATATACCATCACCCCCCACCTTACTCGATGATGGCACCGTAGATCTTCGTGCCGCTCTCACCAAGCAGAATGGCAAGCAAGCCGACAAACTTGCGGCACCCCAAATCAAAGCCAAACTGAATCAGGTGGCAACAATCAAAATTGGCGAACTATCTTTTACCGTTAAGACAGCCCTTGCGAAGTGACCCTAACGCTTAACAGCAGGATAGGCTGCGAAGGCAGAAACCAAAACGAGTCCACAGCGTAAAATAAATTCTTTTCACCGTCCGTCTCCTCCGCCAACCTTCGCGGGCAATGGCTAGCGCAGAAAACATTCCAACGGTTGACCACAAACCGCACGCGGCGTTTTTCCGCCAGAGCGGCTGGCTGATGATCGCCAACATCGGCGCGGGCGGGCTGACATGGGGTGTTCACTTCCTGGCCAAATCCATCCCGAAATCAGAATACGCGGCGTTTGGCACGCTGCTGATGGTGGTGGCGTGCCTGCCGGCGATGCCGCTGCAGATGGTTTTCGCGCAGCAATCGGCGCAAGCCTTGGCGACGGGGCGCGAACGGCAACTGGCGGGCATGATCCGGCTGGCGTGGCTGTGGACTTTCATCGTGTGGGCGCTCGGCGCGCTGGGGGTGTTTTTCTTTCAGGATAAAATCGTCGCGGGCTGGCATCTGCCCAATGCGCTGGGTTTGTGGGCGGCGGTGCTGACGGTGCTGGTGTCGCTGTGGCTGCCGCTGTTCATCGGCGTGCTGCAAGGGCGGCAGGATTTTTTCTGGATGGGCTGGGCGCAGATCTTTGCGGGGGCGGGCCGGTTTCTGGCGGCGGCCATCTTCGTGCTGGCGCTGACACTCGGCGCGGCGGGCATGCTGGCCGGGGCGTTCCTGGGCATCGGGCTGGCGGCCGGCATCGCCATCTGGCGGACGCGGGATTTGTGGCTGGCGAAACCGGAGAAATTCGACTGGCAGGGATTCTTGCGACAGGTGCTGCCGCTGACGCTGGGTTTCGGCGCGTGCCAGTTCATGTTCACGTCGGACACGATGTTCGCGAAGGCGTATTTCACCGATGACGAGATGGCGCCGTATGTGGCGGCGGGCACGTTGTCGCGGGCGCTATTGTGGCTGGTGCTGCCGCTGGCGGCGGTGATGTTTCCTAAAATCGTCCATGCGAGCGCGAAGGCGGAGAAGAGCAATTTGTTCAGCCTTGTAGTCCTAGGCACGGCGGTGCTGGCGATTTGCGGCGGACTGGGATTGTGGCTGGTCGGGCCGGTGATGGTGAAGATTGTTTACACCTCCAACTATGTCGCAGCCACCACGGCGCTGCTGCCGTGGTATGCGGCGGCAATGGTGCCGCTGGCGCTGGCAAACGTGATGGTGAACGACCTGCTGGCGCGCGGGCGCTTCGGCGTGGTGCCGTGGATGGTGGTGCTGGCGGCGGGCTACGGTTTCACGTTGCCGGTGATGCTCGAACATTTTCACAGTCGTGAAGTGGTGCTCCAAACATTAGGCGGATTCAACCTGCTGCTATTCGGTGTCTGCGCGTGGTTCGTGTGGGGAGTGAAAAGAACGAAGCCGGAAGCCGCCTAACGCGCGGTCAGGCCGTTTTGGATTTTACGCTTTGAGACCGCGACAGCGGCTGCGGGGCACGCAGTTTTCTATATATCCACACCTCCAGCGGACGCAGCGGTGCCAGCAATTTATAAAATGGCGAATAAATCAGCCGCAAGCGCACCACTGACAGAAACATCGCTAGCGAAGCACGGAACAGCGAGGCGGTGACTTTCGAGCCGACTTTATCAGCCCATTCAATCGGCACTTCCTTGATCTTGAAGCCGGCGCGTTTCAGGCAGACCAGAAAATTCACATCAAATGCGAGATCGGCGATGCACAGCGTCGGGTGGATTTTTTCCACGGCGGAGCAACGCACCAATTTGCACGGACATTGGGTATCCTTGATATGCATCCAGAAAAGGAGTTCCACGATGAAATGAAAACAGCGGCTGACGAACTGGCGGAATTTCGGCTGCGCCTGCACCAGAATGCTCTCCGGCAGCCAGCGCGAGCCGATGACGCAATCCGCGTCGCCAATATGCCGCGCCAGTTCCAGAAACGCCACCGGTCCGGTTGCGCCGTCCGCATCCACATAGCCGATCAAGTCAGCATGCCCGGCCAGTTTGAGGCCTTCGATAAGCGCGCCGCCTTTGCCGATGGGCGCGGGAAAATCCAGCCAGCGCACGAAGGAAAAATCCTGCGCCACGCGCTGCACGACGCCGATGGTGTTATCGCGGCAACCATTGAGAACGACGACAAGTTGAAAGGGACCGGAATATTTTTTCTGGAAGAATTCTGCGTATTCACGCAGCACCGGTTCGATGCGCGTTTCTTCGTTGTAAGCCGGAATGAGGAGCAACAGGCTTGGATCGGACACAGCTTTTCAGTAACAGAAACCCTTGGCGGCGGCAACCTCCGGCTTTGGGCCGTCAGGTTTTGCTGGCGGCCGCGTTTTTAATTCCGGCATGGCGGATGTCCTCGGCTTCGCAGAGAAACACGACATCTTCGGCGATGTTGGTGGCGTGATCCGCAATGCGTTCGAGGCTCTTGGCGGCGACCATCCAGTGCAGGCAGCGGCTGATGGTGTCGGGATTTTCCGTCATGTGTTTCGCGAGGGCCGCGTGGATTTGCTTGTTTAGCACATCCACTTCCTTGTCCTGGGGAATGATGGCGCGGGCGGCGGCGGAGTCACGGTTCACGAACGCATCCAACGCCGACTTGAGCATAATCAACGCGCGGTTGGCCATATTGGGCAATTCGAGCTGGAGCTTCACCGGCGGCTCCTGGGAAAGGTCGCGGGCGCGCTTGGCAATTTTTGACGCCTCGTCGCCAATGCGTTCGAGATCCTGGGAAATTTTCATGGCGGCGGTAACGAGCCGGAGATTCGTGGCGAGCGGGGCCTTGGTGAGCAACTGGATGGCCAGTTCATCAATCTCCACTTCGAACTGGTCGATGACAACATCCGCCGCCTTGACACGCAGCGCGAGGTCGTAGTCGCGCTGGGTTAGCGCCTGAATAGATTGGTTGACAGCCGTTTCGGCGTGGCTGGCCATGAGCAGCAGCTTTTGCCGCAATGCCTCGATGCCCGTTTCAAAATGATTTTCCATAAGTATTGGGTAAAATTAGCTCAACCGAACCTGCCTGTCACATAATCTTCTGTCTGCCGTTTCGCAGGGTTGGTAAAAATCTTCGTGGTGGTGTCGTATTCCACCAGTTCGCCGATGTAGAAAAATGCGGTGTAATCCGAGATGCGCGCCGCCTGCTGCATGTTGTGGGTGACGATGACGATGGTAAAATCCTTTTTCAATTCCAAAATCAATTCCTCGATGCGGGCGGTGGCGAGCGGATCCAGCGCACTGGCCGGCTCGTCCATCAAAATGATTTCCGGCTTGATGGCGATGGCACGGGCGATGCACAGCCGCTGCTGCTGGCCGCCGGAAAGTCCGAGCGCGCTGGAATGCAGGCGGTCCTTCACCTCGTCCCACAGCGCCGCGCCGCGCAGGCTTTGTTCCACGATGCGGTCGAGCTCGGATTTTGCTTTGACACCGTGCAGGCGCAAACCATAGGCGACATTCTCGTAGACGGATTTGGGGAAAGGATTTGATCTCTGAAAAACCATGCCGACACGTTTGCGCAGCTCGATTACATCCACGCTGCTATTGTTAATATCGTGCCCGCCAATCTTCACCGCGCCTTCGATGCGGACGTTGTCAATCAGGTCGTTCATCCGGTTGAAACAGCGCAGCAAGGTGGATTTGCCGCAACCGCTCGGCCCGATGAAGGCGGTGACCACTTTCTCGCCCAGCGTCACGGAAATGTTCTTCAGCGCCTTGCTGGCGCCATAGAACAGGCTCAGGTTCTGCACCTCGATCAACGACGCACCGCCCGTCGCAGCAGGCCGGGCGTCGTTCACGGAAAGTTTTGGCATCAATATATCCGTCATAAAATCAGTGGCCGGAGCGGAGTTGCTTGCGCACCCGCGCGCGAATCAAGACCGCCACGAAATTCAAGGCAAAGGTCAGTGCCAGCAGCACCAGCACCGTCGCGTAAAGGATGGACCGCGTCTGCTCAATATTCGGCGATTGCGTGGACAGCACGAAGACGTGGTAGCCCAAATCCATGAACTGGTCGGTAACCTTGTGCGGCAGGCTAGCCATGTAATACGCCACACCGGTGAACAGAATCGGCGCGACCTCGCCGGCCGCGCGGCTCACGGCGAGGATGCCGCCGGTCATGATACCCGGCAACGCCTGCGGCAGCACGATTTTCCAAATGGTTTCCAGTTTGGTTGCCCCGAGCGCGAGGCTGGCTTCGCGCAGGCCGGGCGGAATGGCTTTTAACGATTCTTCCGTGGCCACAATGACGACCGGCAGCGTCATGACCGCCAGCGTCAACGACGCCCAGATCAACGCGGGCTGCCCCCAGACCGGGCCGGGGTTGTGCAGGAGCGCGTCGAGATTTTTGCCAACAAAATTGATGAAGAAGCCAAGGCCGAACAGACCGAACACAATCGACGGCACGCCGGCGAGGTTGTTGATGGCGGCGCGGATGATGCGAGTGACAAGCGAGGTGTTGGACGCATATTCCGTCAGGTAAATCGCGGTGATGACGCCAACGGGAATCACGAACAGCGTCATCACAAACACGCGGATGGTCGTGCCGATGATCATTGGCAAAATGCCGGTGGTGTCGGGATTGAAGAAATCCTTTTTCGGAATCGTGGAGACAAAGTGCCACGAGATGGCGCTCCAGCCGTTCAGGGTGATGTTGACGAGAATGACAGCGAGAATCGCGAGGATAAGCAGCGTCGCCAGCCCGGTAAGACCGCCGAAGAAAAACGACCAGAAATCAAATCGCGCCGCGCGAAAATTCCGGAACTCGCGTGGATTCTCCGGCAAATATTGCGAAGGGGTTACGGTGTTCATCGCTTACCCTCCATCTTGGTTTTGAAGCGGTGAATCACGAAGTCGCCGATCATGTTGGAGATGAACGTCGCAGCAAAGAGCAGCGCGCCGAGCAGAAAGAGAATCCGGTAATGCGGCCCGCCGGAAACGGCCTCCGCCATTTCGGCGGCAATGGTCGTCGTTATGCTGCGAGCGGAATCAAAAACATTCCACGATACGACGCTCGCGGAGCAGACCATCAGCACGATCATGGTCTCGCCGATGGCGCGGCCAAAGCCCAACACGGTGGCGGCAAAAACGCCGGGCAACGCGGCGGGCAGGACAATTTGCCAGGCGGTCTGCCAGCGGGAAGAACCCAGCGCCAGGGCGGCCTGGGTGTAGGCCTGCGGCACGCTGGTGAGCGCGTCCTCGGCGATGGAGAACACCACGGGAATCACCGCAAAACCAAGCGCAATGCCGGCAACAAAGGCATTGAGGCGGGTCTGGTAGCCGCAAAGATTTTGCAGGAACGTCGCCATCACCAGCAACGCGAAAAAGCCGACCACGACGGAGGGGATGCCGGAAAGCATTTCGATGGTGGGCTTGACGATTTCGCGCACGCGCGGCCGGGCGAGCTGGGAGACGTAGATCGCCGCGCCGACGGCCAGCGGCACGGCAAAGAACAGACCGATGAGCGTGACCTTGAGCGTGCCGATGACGAGCGGAATGAGATTGAACTTCTTGATTTCGCCGACGGGCTGCCAGATGTATTCGGGCTTGTCGTAGCCGCGCCATTGGTGCGGCTTTACCATGAGATTCCATTCGATGGTGTTGCGTTTGGCGTCCGGGTCGTCGCGAAATTGGACGGGCACTTCATTGGCGGCCTCGACCTTCACGTCCATGAGCGTGCGCAGGGTTTCCCTGTCCATTCCGGCAAACTGCTTGGGCGTAAGCGCAAGGTATTCCTGGATTTTCGCAGGCGAAAGTTTGTCCAGGTCGGCGGGGGGAATGACGGGCTGGATGAGCGCGGTGTTGGATTTTCCGAGAACAACCGGGAAAGCCTCGCGGGCGACAAACACGAAGATCAGCAGAACGACGGCGATGGTTGAAAGCGCGACGGCAAAGATGAATTTCTCGGCGAACCACTCCAACGGCCGCGCCTTATGGCCACGGTGAATGCCCAGCCATCCGTGGGGGGCGTTGGATTGGTTCGGCGCGGGTTGCACTTGGATAAATTATTCAGGCGGAACGGGAATCACAATGATGATTCCCGCCCGCCCGGTGGTGAACTCTGGAGGAACAGAGCTTCAAATCATTCGCGGAGGTTTTTCGGGAGCGGGAAATAACCCACATCTTTGACGACCTTCTGGCCTTCATCACTGCGAATCCAGTTGAGGTAGGCGGCGATTTCGCCCTTGTCGAGCGCGGGGTTCACATAGATGAACAGGTGCCGCCAGATGGGATATTTGCCGGCAACGACGTTATTTTCGGTCGGCTCCACAGCGGGTGAGGAATCGGTTTTCTTGATGGCGAGATGCTTCGCGCCGGCGCCATAGGCGGCACCGCCGTAGCCGATGCCGTTTTTGTCCTTGCTGACGGCCTGCAGAATCGCCGCCGTGCCGGGCATGGTCTGAGCGCTGGCGGCGAAGTCCTTGCCTTGCAGCACGTGTTCCTTGAAGAATTCATACGTACCGGAGCTGTTCTCGCGACTGTAGATCGTGATCGGGGCATCCGCACCGCCGACTTCCTTCCAGTTCTTGATCTTGCCGGTGAAGATGTCGCCGACCTGCGCGACGGTGAGTTCTTTCAAGGGACTATCGGCGCTGACATAAACGGAAAGACCGTCGAGGGCGACCTTGTATTCGGTCGGTCGTTTATTGAACGCCTTGATACAATTGGCGATCTCGGCGGCCTTGGCTTTGCGCGAGGCATTGCAAAGGTCGGTGGTCTGGTTTTGCAACGCGGCGAAACCGGTGCCGGTGCCGCCACCGGTGACCTGAATCTTGATCCCGGCATGCTGACCCATGTAAACCTCGGCCCACTTCTGGGCGAGGATGACAAGGGTGTCGGAACCTTTGACGGTGATGTTGCCGGCGAAGGCGCCGGTAGCGAACGCGGCCGCCGCGAGGATGATGGCTAATTTTTTCATACGATGAATATTATGACGGAATTTGTGTAATCTTGTTTGTTACGTTTTGGTGACAGTTAAAATTTCCAGTTCGCGTCCACTTGCAAACGGCCGGTGTCGCTTTTGGCCGTTTGACCGGTTTTGTCAATCAACTCGGTCAGGAAGTAAGTAGCCCCTAAGGACAGCGAATCGGTGAAGTTATAGGCCGCCTTGAAGATGTGGCCCTTGACGTTGGTGCCGGCCTTGTAGCCGCTCACGCCGTAATGACCGGCGCTGGTTCCATAATAAGTGCCAAAGTCCGAATCCACGAGTTCTTCAAACCAAGCATTGGCACCGAGATATTTGTAGCGGTAGGACACTTCCCACAAACCTTTCTTGCCAGCCTTGCCGAAGGTGACACCGGCAGAATAGCCGTAATTTTCATGGCCATGAGCCGAGGGATTGTCAATGTAGTCACCGCCGATTTTGATGGGGAAAGCTCCATTGTAAAGCGGGACCGAATCCAGCAGGTAAGTCACCGACGCATCCACCACCCACGGATTGAAGCTGGCATCAAGCGCGCCACCGGTGCGCCAGTTGCCGGCGTTTTGGTCGGGCAAATTGGCCGTCACCAACCCGGCTTTGTTCATCAAATCGTAATAGCTGACGCCGAAACTGGTTTGCAATTTCGGGGTCCACTTGGATTCAAAACGGGCCTGAGCGCCGAACATGTAGGTGTCATAGCTGGAATTCTCGTTTTCATAGATCGCGAAACCGCCGCCATTGAACCGCACGCTATGCTTGTCATTGAAAGCATAACCCAACTGCAGCGCAGCTCCTTCTGGGGTATAATCAGGGTCAAAAACAATGTCCGAGGTGACAAACGGATTTTCCATCTTGCCGATGGTGAGATTGCCATCCCAGCCATTCGCGTGCAGGGGAGACCATTTGCCATACACCTGATCGATATACACAAATTTTTTGCTGCCGTTGCCGGTCATCGTCGTGTTGCCGGAAATCGGGTCGCCGCCGGTGGTGTTGTTCTTGGCCGGCTCATCGGAAGATAGGCGGAAGCCGGCTTCGATATCATTCTGCATATAAACCGTCAAACCCGCCCGCAAGCGGTAGCGAAAACGGTCGCGGGTGATTTGCTTTCCCGCATCTGCGTTGATGGATTCGAAGCGGCCACGCACGTCGCCGCTGATTTTGTAGCCACTTACCCAGTCGGGCATCCCGGTCTTGGCCTGAAAGGCCGTCTTGAAATCCTTGTCGGACTCTTCGCGGAGGTCTTTGGCCTCGCTGACAGTGAGGATACCTTTACTGACGAGCTTCTCAATCAGCGCATCGGAAGATTGCGCGTGAGCCTGCGGGACGAGGGCGGCCAGCACGGTTGCGCCGGCGAGGAGGGCGAGTTTGGTTGTGGTTTGTGTTTTGGTCATGTTCATAAATAGTTTTGTCTTAAAACAGTGACACTTTGTTTCATTATTGTTACGGACATATGTCGCATTTGTTACATTCCGGTTACAAAATTCCGGTTGCCGCTTGCGAGCTGGGCGAAAAATTTGCAGAATCCAACCGGTTAGAATCTCAGATTACGCCATCATCCCGAAAATAAATTATGTTCTCATTGCAAAAACTTTTCAGCAAAGGCGACCGTTTTCAGGAACTGCTGGAAGCCGCCGCGCAGGAATCCCACGAAAGCGTCCGCCTCGTCATCGAAATGATGAAGTCCCCGCGCAACACGCAGAATTTTGACGATCTGGTGCTGGCCCGCCGCAAAGAAAAGAAGATTTCGGAGCAGATCAGCGCCGAACTGGTGCAGACCTTCATCACCGGACTGGAACGCGAGGACATCGAAGCCCTCGCGCGCGGGCTGTATCGCATTCCCAAGGCCGCCGAGAAACTTGCCGAACGGCTGGTGATCGCCGGCGCGCACATGGACGGCGTGGATTTTTCCAAGCAGGCGGACATGATGACCAAGGCTACCGACGCCCTGCATGAAATGATCAAGCAGCTCCGGGACATGAAGGACTTGGAAAAGATCAAGCGGCTCTATGACCGTCTCCAATATGTCGAGGCCGAGGCGGACAAGACCATGAACGACATTCTCCGCGACCTCTATGCCGGCAAGTTCGATCCGCTGCGCGCCATGGTCATCCGCGATGTCTATGAATTGATGGAAAAAGTCGTTGATCGCTGCCATGAGACCGGCAACGTGGTCATGCACATCGTCCTCAAAAACTCCTGACGCCCATGATCCTGGTATTCACGGTCATCTTAGTGGCGTTGATTTTCACTTACACGAACGGCTTCCACGATACCGCCAACGCCATTGCCACCGTCGTGGGCACCAAGGTGTTGACGCCCCGGCAGGCGATTGCGCTGGCTGCGGTCACGAATCTGTTTGGCGCGTTTTTCGGTTTGGCCGTGGCCAAGACCATTTCCAGCGGGCTGGTAGATGCCAACTTTGTCACACAGGGGGTGCTGGTTTGCGGCTTGTTTGCCGCCATCGGCTGGAATTTGCTGACGTGGTATTTCGGCCTGCCTTCCAGTTCCAGCCACGCGCTGGTTGGCTGCCTCATTGGCGCGGCGATTGCCTACGCGGTCTGCTTGGATGACGTCAAGCCACTGACCGGCAAAGATGGCAAACCGGTTTCCATCTGGAGCGCCGTCAAATGGACTGAGGTAAAAGATAAGAAAGAAAAAAAACTGGTTCCGGCACCCGCCGAGGTGGTGACGGCACTGGGTGCCAGCCTGAAGACAAATGGCACCCACACGATTCATATGGGCACCAACAAGGTGCAGGTGGTCGCCTTCTGCGGGCGGGTAGCGGTGGTGGAGACGGTGGTCAAGCCGCACGCGGATAAAAGCGGCCTGTTTTACAAAGTGGTGGTCCCCATGTTCACCTCGCCGCTTCTGGGCTTTGTCGGCGGATTCATCTTCATGATTATTTTGTATTTCCTGCTGCGCAAATGGCGGCCGACCACGGTGAGCCGCGTATTTGGAAAATTGCAATTATGCAGTTCGGCCTATATGGGTTTTGGCCACGGCATGAACGACGCCACGAAATGCATGGGCATCATCACGCTCGCGCTCGTTGCCGCCACCACCTCCGGAGTGTTTGCCGACTTGCCGTCCTGGGCCGGTTTTCTGGTGACCAAAGAAGGTTCCGGCCCGTTTAACCTTACCTTGGGAGATCAGATGGTGGCGGCCTTGCCTAATTTCCTACAGTTCGGCTATATGCCGGCTCCGGCAGATGTGAAGAGTCAGGGCATTCCCAATTGGGTCGTGATTCTTTGCGCCCTCACCATGGCGGCTGGCACCGCTGCCGGCGGCTGGCGCATCATCAAAACCATGGGCCACAAGATGGTGAAACTTCAGCCTGTGCATGGCTTTGCGGCGGAAACAACGGCGGCCACCGTGCTCGCCATCACCGGTTCGCTGGGCATGCCGGTTTCCACCACGCACGCCATCAGCACCAGCATCATGGGCGTGGGCTGCGCCAAACGCTTCAGCGCCCTGAAACTCGGCGTCGTGGAACGCATTGTGTGGGCGTGGATTTTGACCATCCCCGTCACCGCTGGCGTGTCTTTTGGCCTCGTCTGGGCCTGTGTCAAAGTGGGGATTTTGCATCTGGCGCTCTGACGGATGCCGCCGAAACGGCCGGAAACCGTAAATTCAGTTCACTTGTTTGAAGCTTCGGTTCCCCGCTCAAATCGGCCGATGCGCAGAAAATAAATGGACTGCTGGATGGCGATTCGGTTGCGCATAAGAAAAGGGTGGGTGGCGTGAATGACAATATGGTCGGCCATGCCCTCCAGCTTTGTTCGTTTGACCGAAACTTTGCCGTCGTCGCTGCCGGGAATGAGCGCGCTGTTAATCCAATTGATGGAGCGGTCGCCGGCAATCACGCCGACGCAAAAATTTGCCGGGCCGAGCTGGTTTGGCGTAGAAATTCCGCTCGTGCCCAACTCGCTTCCCGCCGGGCCGTTGAGCTTTTTGAAAATCCACCACGATCCCAGCTTGTCCACCACTTCGCTGCCCTGATTCGGGGGACCGAGCATCACCACGCGGCCAAGATTGGTGATGGAATGCCTCGAAAGATAACTGCGGACGAGAATGCCGCCGAGTGAGTGCGTGACAAAATGTATTTTCGCTCCACCATCCTTTTGGCAGTCAGCCACCGCGCGACCAATGGCATCGTCGCTCAACTTCTCAATCGCAGCGGTGCGCGATGGATAATCCACGTTCAAGACGCGATAGCCGGACGCGAAGAAAGCCTTTTCCATCGGCGCCATCGAGCGGCTCGTGCGGCACAAGCCATGCAGCAGGATGACGTATTCCTGATTTTCCGTGGCGGTAGCGAGCAGAGGAAGAATGGCCATGGCGATGATGACGCGAAACTTCACCGACGAGAATCACCCCGCGTTCTCCAGCGGCTTCGCGGAAATTTCCAGCATCCGCTCAATCGGCAGGCGAGCGCGCCGGATGATTTCCGGCGGCAGTTCCACGCGCGGCGCGAGGTTTTTCATGCAGTCGCGCACTTTTTCGAGCGTATTCAGCTTCATGAATTTGCACTCGCTGCAATGGCAGGGATCCGTCGGCGTGCGCAGGGCGTCCTGTGTTGGCGCACAAAGAAATTCCTTGCCCGGACATTCCTTCCGCAGCCGATGAATGATGCCGGACTCGGTCACGATCACGAACCGCTGCGCCGGACTTGTCTGGCAATAGGCAATCATTTTCTCCGTCGAACAGACGGAATCCGCCAAGTCACGAACGGCACGCAAGCTTTCGGGGTGAACGACAATTTTCGCGTCGGGAAACTGCCGCTTCGCCGCCAGCACTTGGTCGCGCTGGAACTCGACATGCGCGTAGCAGTTGCCTTTCCATAACGTCATCTTGCACCCCGTCTGCTCCATCACCCACTGGCCGAGGTTTTCATCCGGCACGAACAGCAGGTCGCGATCTTTCGGCGCGGCGTTGACGATTTTCTCCGCGTTGCCGCTGGTCACGATGACGTCGCACAGCGCCTTCACCGCGGCGCTGCAATTGATATAGGCGATGGTCCAGAAATTCGGATTGGTCGCCTGCAATTTCGCAAGTTCGGGCGCGGGACAGCTTTCTTCCAGCGAACAGCCCGCGGCGCGGTCCGGCAGGACGACGATTTTGTTCGGGTTCAAAATTTTCGCCGTCTCCGCCATGAAATGCACGCCGCAGAACACGATGACATCCGCATCCGTTTTCGCCGCCTGCTGCGCGAGGCCCAGCGAATCGCCTACGAAATCCGCCACGTCCTGGATTTCCGGCACCTGATAATTGTGCGCGAGGATGACGGCGTTGAGCTGTTGCTTGAGCGTGAAAATCTCCTGCGCCAGCGGCGCGAACTTTTCTTTGGTCATGCCGACGCGCGGATGAATCTCTGCAACATCAATCATGGGGAGAAGTTACCGTTGCCAACGAACGGCGTCAATGAAGGCGCTGGGCCTGGCATTTTTCTGTCGCCTTATGAAAAGCGGAACGCCGAGCACAGCTCGGCGTTCCAAACCAATATTCCGACTTATTCCGGGGTTTTCCAAGAAAGCATCAGTGCTGAATCACACTTTCCATGGGCCGCGGTATTCGCGGGTCAGCCATTTCGGATTGCCGGTGCCACCGGTGAACGCAAGCTTGATCGGATCCCAGGCGATGCGCGCATGGTTGTAATAGCTCTGGTTCATCAGGTGGCAGCAGATGGCGCTGTGTCCGCCAACGATTTCGCTCGTGATGGGTTTCTTGCGGCTCTGGACGCAATCCATGAAGTCGGAGATGTGATTCGTGCTCTTGTAGAGTTGAATCTTCGCGTTCTGGAGGAAAGCTTTCTCCGCTTTCTGAACCTCGGCCGCGCAGGAAGTTTCGCTCTTCGGAGCCTTTTCGCCGGGCTTGGGTTTCTTTTCGTCAAATTTGGCAATCGTCTTGCCGTCCACAATCAGCTCAAATTTGCCGCGGTTCACTTTCACTTCACCATTGGAACCGTGGAAATGGACACCAAAGCCATCGGTGTGTTGCACATAGATGCCGTTCGCATAGACCAGCTTGCAGCCGCGCTTGGCGTTTGCGTCGCTGGGCGGAACGACTTCCACCGGACCGCTGTTGTCCATGCCGAGACCCCACTGCGCGATGTCGAGATGATGCGCGCCCCAGTCGCACACCATACCGCCGCCGTATTCTTTGAAATTGCGCCAGTGCGGGTAGTGTTTGTAATCGCTGCCGCGCGGGCTGAGCTCGGGGTTATAGACTCCCACCGGGCCGGGGCCAAGCCACATGTCCCAATCCAAGCCCGGTTCCGCCGCCTCCTCTTTCAAATCATACGGCCGGCCCGGGTCGCCAAACTGGCACTCGACGTGGCTGATCTTGCCAATAACACCGTTTTGCACCAACTCAGAGGCGATGCGGAATTCCTTGGACGACCGCTGCATCGAACCGGTTTGCAAGATGCGTTTGTTGGCATCCACGGCTTTCATGACTTCGATGGCTTCGTAGATATTATGCGTCAGCGGTTTTTCGCAATAGACATCCTTGCCGGCGCGCAACGCAGCGAGCGTGATGATGGCGTGCCAATGATCGGGCGTCGCGATGCATACCGCGTCAATATCCTTGCGGTTGATGATCTCACGAAAATCATTATAGGCGGCACAATTGCTGTTTTTATAAAAATCATCCACGCGCTTCTTGGCGGCGTTCCGGCGATTGGTGTCCACGTCGCAGATGGCAACAACCTGCGTGTCCTGGCGGCCGATAAAGGTGTTCAACAAGCCGCGCATCTGGATGCCCATGCCGATGAAGCCAATGGTCAGCTTGCTGTTGGGCCCGGTCGGAGCCGCCCAGACATGCGAGGGGAGGATGAACGGGGCCGCCGCCGCTGAGGCAGCGATGCTCTTGAGGAAGAAACGACGTGAGGTTTGCATATCAAATAATTATTTTCTGGTTTTTATTCGGCGTTGGATGTCTGCTTATTTTATCGGCCAACCAAAACAAGTAAAGGGCGAGTTATGGGTTTACGGGTCTGGACCCACTGATGCGGAGGCAGTCGGAGCAACCGCAGTTCTTTACTCAACACATCTTCACAAGAAAAAGGGCGGCTTGTTTCCAAGCCGCCCGGGTTAAAGGAGTTGAGAAATTATTCGGTCTTCATGCCCGCGCTGCGCCAGCCAGAGATGCCGGCCGACATGTGTTTGATGTTTGTGTAACCCAGCTTCTCCGCAGCTTTGGCAGCGGCCAGATAGGCTCCGCACTTGGGACTTCCGCAATAGGCAATGATCAACGCGCCTTTGTCCTTGGGCAGGCTATCGGCCAGCTTGTCCTTGATGGCCGCGTAACTCAGCGCGCCGGGGACGTGCCCCTGTTTGTAGGAATCGCCGCCGTTGACATCGATGATCACGGCTTTTTTGGATTCAGCAAGGGCTTTGACTTCAGCGATGCTGATGTCCGAAAATTCACCGGCATAGGCAGACACGGCAACAACGGCGGTGGCGAGCAGGGTGAGGATTTTTTTCATAATTTTATTTAACAGGTTTCAGAGTTAGAGACAGTGGTTCTTGGATTTGGTTCAAACAATTTAATCGTGTTAATAAGGATTGCAAAGCTGAATTTGTCCAAAACGCCAAATCGAGCTATGTTCAGACATGAAAACTATATGGTTGATTCCCCTGGCCGGTCTTTTACTGGCCGGCTGCGCCACGCGAACTTACACAACGGTTGCCCCGCCCCAACCGGCAGGACCCTCGCTCGCCGAAGTGCAAACGCTGGTTCAGGCCAAGGTCAGTGATGCCATCATTGTCAGCCAGATTCAAAACTCCAGCACCCGATATTATTTGACAGCTGACCAAATCATCGCCCTGAAAACAGCTGGAGCCAGCGACATAGTGATAAATGCATTGATCAACACTGCCGGCAAACCGCCGGCTCAAACCACCACCGTAATACATCAGCCTGTTTACCCTTCCGTGTATGTTGACCCATGGCCACTTTTCTGGTGGGGGTGGGGTCCATATCACCACGGATATTATCACGGCGGAGGGTATTATCGTGGTGGCGGATATTATCACCATGGGCATTAATGCCGATTTAGGGTAAAGTGCCAGCGTGGAAAACATGTCCAACTGGAAACTCAAACTGCTCTTCGATGGCGGCTGTCCGTTCTGCGCCATGGAGGCTCGATGGATGCAGCGGCGAGACCGGCGCGGACAACTGGCCTTCGAAGATATTTCCAAACCGGAATTCGATGCCGCCGTCTACGGCTTGACGCAGGCCCAAGTAATGGGCGTAATGCACGGCATCGATCCAGATGGCCGGATCATCACCAAAGTTGAAGTGTTTCGTCAGGCCTATCGGTTAATCGGATTGGGCTGGCTGCTGGCTCCGACAGACTGGCCAGGGTTGCGAACCTTATCAAACTGGGGCTACGAATTGTTTGCCCGTTATCGCGTCCCACTGGGCCGGCTGCTCGGTGCCCGGCCGTGTGAAAACGGTTCCTGCACTGCTGGCACCAAGCCTGAGCGTTGAATTAAGAAACCCAATACGCCATCCTTACCCCATGGACATCGACCTCAAAATATTTTCGCCCTCCCAACAACACGCGTGGTTCGATCTGTTGATTCTGGCGATGTATGCGGACGGCCATCTGACCACCGCCGAAGACGAGCAGTTGCAAAAACTGTTGGTCGCCATGGGCTACACAGATGAAATTGACCAACACCGTGAATTCGACTCTGCCGTGACCAAAACGCGGCCATTTTTAAGCTCCATTCAAGCAGCCAAGGATCAGGCGTTGCTGCTGGCTGACGCTTTTTCTGAACGCGCCCAACAGCGGCTGGTGATTGCCACGGTGGAAAAACTGATGACCAGTGACGGCCATGTGACGACCTGGGAAAGCATTTTGTTGTCCGAGCTCCGCATGAAATTCAGACTCTAGCCTTTATGAAATCCGCCTACGAAATCGCCATGGAGCGTTTTAACAAGACCGCGCCCGCCACCAAGCTCACTGCGGAAAAGAAGAAACAGCTCGCCGAACTGGACAGCCGCTACGCCGCCAAAATTGCCGAGCGGGAAATTGCGCTCAAAGGTGAAATGCTCAAGGCCGCCGATGATCCGGACGCCGCAGCGGCGCTCGCCAGCCAGCTCGTCAATGAACGAAAGAAAATCCACGCCGAACTCGAAGATAAAAAAGAACAGGTGCGAAACCGTCGGTAGGCCAGCCGGGCGTGCCGACCGGATTGACGCGGCGGTGATGGCGGGATGGCGCTGGGAGCTGGCAATTAAAATCTTAAAACACGCACGCCCTCGACCCATTTTCTTCAGCTCTGAACGATTGTCGCTTTTACCGGTTTCTAGCATCAAAGAAATCGATGAGCGAATAGGCCTCCCGGTTGACCGCCCGGGCGCGCTCCAGCAAGGGCAGGTGCGGCCGGCCTTCCAAATCGAACATTCCCTTGTTTGCGCCACCGGCCGCATCCAAAGCCACGGATTCCTTGGGGTCATCCAGATATTTGAAGAAGTGAAACCCCACCACATTTTTCAGCTCAAGCGCATTGAGGACAAAATGTTGGTAGTAGCGGGCGCGATCTTCCTGTGTGTGCACCAGCCAGCCGGCACCGTGGGTATTGGCCAGGCCCGGAACATCCATGGCCTTGGCATACCATTCCGTGAAAATGATCGGCTTGCCAGCCCAAGCTTCCCATTCGGCCAGTTGTTTCGCTTGAGGCCCCCAATACCCGTAGTAGTTTATCGAGACCACATCGTGATACGGGGCCATGGCTTTCCAGAGCCACGGGTTGTCAAATTCACCTTCGTGGTAATTGAGCCGGGAGCCAAGATAGAGATGGTGTGAATCGTATTTTCGGATGGCCTTCGTCACAATCCGGTAATAGCGCTCAAATGCATAGGCGATGAATTCGTACCGATCGCGCAGGGTGGCCGCATCGGGATTCGCGGAGCCGCGCCGCGCCGTCAGCCACGCGGCCGCCGCGGCATGATTGGGCTTGAGGTCGGGATTCGAAACGTCCAGTGCCAGATAACGATCCAATAGATGCGGGCTGCACTGGATTTCATTGTCGGTCATGATGCCCAACAGGTTGGGGTCATTTGCGGTCTTTGCCAGATCCTGGCCAAACCGGTCGCAAAACGCCTCAAAGTCGGGATGGAATATCGGCATGCACATGCCCATAAAACCCTGGGTGCCAGAGGCGGGCTGGGTGAGTTTCTTTTCCCGGGCGAAGGCGAACATGAAATCCTTGCGCAGCACCCAGACGAGCGGGGATTTTGCCGCTTGCAGCCGCGAGGGCGCCCCATTGCCCAGCCCATTGAATCCGTTGGTACGGAGCTGGTCGGTGACGACTTCTGCCCACTGCTCCGCCGAACCGAAATTGGCAGCGACGTTTCTGGGTTCGCGCACGGTGTTGATGGCTTTGTTAAAATAACGGCAACCATCGGGGTCAATCAGCCAATGCCGGCCTTCGATTCTAATGGTGTAAAAAAAGCCGGAGGCTTTCACACGGGGCCGATCGACACGACCGCCGTAGGCATCCGTCTTCACCGCCGCACCCGTCGGCTTATAGCCGTCCAGCAACTCCAGCAGCCTTGTGGGATTAGCCCGCCAAGGTTTGCTGGACTCAGGACTGCTGCCGTGTGTCTCAACTATCACGATTCCGTCTTTGAATCGCGCCGCCGCCTGGGCTGGCGAACTGGAAAGATCATAAGCCGTTTTGGTTTGTTCAAATAGCGCGCCCACTTCCTCAGCGGTAAAGCTGCGGGCATAAAGGCGCAATTCTCCAACGCGCCCTTTGAACGGGGGTTTGGTGTCGCCCAGGCCCTTGCCCAAAATCAGTGGTTGGCCATTGTTGATGATACGACCGGTGTGCGGTTTTTCGCTGTTGAGCACACCGTTGATAAACAACCGGGTAGTTGTTCCGTCATATGTGCCGACCAGGAAAGTCCAGGTATCGAGCGGAAATTCTCTGGTGGTCTCCACTAATGCCTTGCTACTGCCTTTATCGCCCCACAGTCCAAAAATTATTCGCCCGTCCGAGGCATACATGCCGAACATGGGCGTGGTCCAGCTATCGTTGGTATGCGGTTGCCCGAAGAGCGGGGTGTTGTTTCGCAGTTCAGAAGCCTTGACCCAGAGGGTGGCGGTAATCTGGTTGTTAAAACCAAAAGGCGTGGTTTGGCGGATCAAAACATGGCTGCCCCAGCCATCCAATTCCAAAGAAGTAGTGTTCTTCTCTTTGCACAGCACGCCATTTTCGATAACCCCGGAATTGTTCCGAGATGATTGATCCCTGACGGTTTTGCCATCACCGCCGTCAAACCGCCAGCAGCCCACGAGGGCGCCATTTGGTTCAGCGACCGCGAGGATGGTGCCCAGACACAGACAAAAGACTACCAAGCAAACAGGGAGTTTGGTCATGTCTGCAGCGTAAAGACCAAGAGGTGCGGGTCAAGTGAAAGGCAAAAAAAGAAGACGCGCCAGGAAATCCAGGCAGAACTAAAAATTTGACTGGCTGGGATGGACATTCTCAATATCGCGACTTGGCTAAAAGCGAAGTCACCTCACAGGGCGGTGCGGATTTAGAGACTGGGCTGGCGGTCATTGCGCTTTACCCACTTGTAGCACTTGGCTGAATTCCGCCAGAAATATTTTTCCGCAGCCAGTCTTCCCTGCCCCATAAAATATTCCTGAACCAGTTTAAATCCCACTGCGACCGGCAACCAATTATCGCTGTTGGGCCAGTCACTGCCATACAGCACACGGTCAATGCCAAATATATCCAGAATTTCATCCAGCCTTGGCCGGTAAAAATCCAAGTTGGTGGGAATCCTGCCGTCGGTCCGCCGCAACACCTCCGATATTTTCACACACACTTGCGGGCGCTCCCGCAAGGCTTTCATGCTGGCATTATAGGTCGCGCGCAACACTGGTTCGTTGGGCGGCATCATTTGCGGCAGATGATCAATCACAATGCGCAATTGAGGAACCAGTTCATTGACACGCACGACATCGGCCAACAATGAAACACTTGGGTTGGCGGTATCCAAAACCAGGTCCGCATCAGCCAGAGCTTTGAGATCCGCGATGAATTCCGGCCGGTCCAGTTCTTTGCCGGATTGCCTTCCCAGTCCATATCGAATTCCACGGAATAGGGGGTTCTGCCGGAAACGGTCAAGGCTCAGCCTGAAGCCGGGCGTGCCGGGCTCCAGACGGCCAACGGTTCCCACCATGATATCCTCTTTGGCTGCGATGTCCAAAACCCACTGGTTGTCTTCGAGCCAACTGCTGCATTCCACTTCTATCGCGCCCACAATACCGAGCGGACGGGCGATAGAGCGATATTGCGCCGGCAATGAGGTTTGATAAAGAGCCTTGTTTGACTTTGGCGGCCACGGCACACCCTGGGGACGAAAAGGATCGTAGAGATGGATATGGGCATCAATGACTGGGATACCAGCCATCTGCGGCATTGCCGCAATCAAGGAATCGCCTGCCAGAGCGTGATTCAAAGCGCCATGGAGAGCCGCCCCGGATATGGCGATAGCGCCCAGGAATTTACGGCGCGATATTTCCTGATTCATGATGATATGTGACCTGCAGGCGGATATCTGAAGGCCCTCTGTTTCCCCCTTCAAATCGAAATCCACAGTGATGGTTATATTTTTTTTCAATTTCCAATTCGGTCATCTAGCCATACTTCTTTGGAAGACCATTGCTGATTTCGGCTCTGACTTTTTCGATTCGCCACCCCCCTCGGCAACATTCTGGAGAAAACAATTTTAACCGTAGCCGCCAACCCGCCACCGGCATCATTTAAGAAATCCCCGAATCGCATGATTTCAATATGAGTCCATTCGAGTCTAGCGGCAAGTTTTTCAAAAAAGTTCCCACCCCACCCTGTCAACTCAGCCCAGAGCGCCTCTCCAAGCCTGTCAATCTCCCCAGTCTTTGTTATTATCTCCTCATGGACATCGATCTCACCGGGTTCTCGACTGCACAAAAACGGGCGGTTTTTGACCTGTTAATTCTGGCAACGTATGCGGACGGCCATTTAACAACCTTTGAAGACGAGCAGTTGCAAAATTTGTTGGCTGGCATGGGATTTACCGAGGAACCAGCCCGCCAACGTGAATTTGATGAAGCCGTAACTAGAATCCGGCCCAGCATACAATCCCTCGAAAAAGCCAGGGAACTGGCACTGGGATTGGCCGATGCTTTCACAGACCGGAGACAACAGCAGCAGGTATTTGGGGCAGTCCTGCAGATTATGAGTTCGGACTTTAATGTGAGCACCTGGGAAAGCACGTTGTTGATGGAACTGCGGATGAAATTCAGGCTGTGAAATCCACTTACGAAACTGAGCCTTGATTGTTATAAATCCGCCATGAAAACCAAATTAACGCTGATATTAATAGCCGCCATATCAATATTGGCTTTGTTTGAGCTGTCCCCTTTGCTCAAACATAAATCCATCGAGCAAAGATTCATCGAAGAGTTGATGGGGGTAAAAAGCAACGCCGGCGATGTCCTTGAGGTCGGCACGCTTAATTCCGCAGCAAGTTTATCTCAAGAAGAAAAAATTGATTTCACCCTCCTTCCCGGCGTCAATATCCCATTCAACACCAAAGTTTCCATCACCGTTCCAGTGACCTACCGATTCCACATTTTACTTTCTGAGAAATGGCGCATCGGCGAGCGCGGCGACTCCATCCTTGTCACTGCACCATCCATTCACGCCTCCCAGCCGCCAGCCCCCGATATGAGTGCCGCCCAGCTTTACATCGATGCCAGCATATACCCAAAACTTACTGCCGAGGCGCAGAAAAGGTTGCAAGAATTGATCACTCCCAATTTGAAGTTAAACGCCACCAAATATGCCAATTCCGAATTGGTCCGGGATAGCGCAAGAAAATCGGTGGAAAAATTCCTGCAAAGCAGATTATCCAGTCTGGCCAAGGATTTAAAAAGGAAACAATTGGCGGTTCGTTTCGATGGCGAAAACTGATTCCGGGTTCATTGAACCATTTAAAAACGAATCGAGTTGAATTTATTGGTGTTGTTATTACAGCTTGTTTTAGCCCTTAAACCCATGAAAACCTTGATAAATAAGGATGGTGCGCGCTGCAGGTTTCGAACCTGCGACCCCTACCGTGTGAAGGTAATGCTCTACCACTGAGCTAAGCGCGCGATCTGAATCAACGTTCACCAACGGCCTGGTTTTGAACGTTATTTTTATAGTCTGGCAAAAAAATACGGCTCGCGCAATCCGATTTTATTTAGTCGAATATAGTGACAGTCGCCGCGTCACGGTCTTGCGAGCCTTGCAATATGCCCAATGTGACTTGGCGCCAAACCGCAACCCGCGAAGCCGCACACACCATTATGAAAATAGCATCCCTCCTCACCCTAACCGCCTTGCTGCTGACTCCGAACGCCGCGCTTCACGCCGCCACAGGTCCTGACCAGATCGAACTTTTCGCGGGCGGTGGCACTGCGGTTGAAGGCAAATCAGCCACCGAGTGCAAAGTCAGCCAGCCATTCGGCATCGCGTTTGATCCGCAGGACAATATGTTCATCTGCGAATACCCCGGTCGGTTGCTGCGAGTGGAGGCCAAGACGGGCGTGCTCACCGTCGTCACCAGCGCAAGGCCGAAAGACCCATTGGGCAAAGAGGGACCGGTATCGCTCGCGAGTTTTAACGCGCCGCATAACCTCGTCACCGACGCAGCGGGCAATCTTTTCATCGCGGACAGCCTCCATTTCGCCGTGCAGCGGGTGGACGCGAAGACGGGTGTCGCCACAACGTTTGCGGGCACCGGAGTGAAGGGGTTCACGGGCGATGGCGGCCCGGCAGCGAACGCTGACCTTGATGGGGTCGCCTGCCTGTGCTTCAACCGCGATTACACGAAGCTTTATCTCGGCGGCTTCAGCCGGGCCATCCGCGTTGTGGAGATGAAGACCGGCATCATCAATACCGTCCAAGGCATCCCGGGAAGCCGGGCGCAGGCCGTGGACTCGAAGGGAAACCTTTTCATTGCGGCCACCCGCGGCGTTCGAAAACTGGGTGTCGACGGCAAATCCATCCTTCTCGAAGACGTCACGGCGGAACCGCCGCTGAAGGGGGTGAAACATCTCTGGGTAAATCACGATGACAACATCCTCATCGCTGACGAAGGCAACTGTCTCATACGCATCTTCATCATTGCCGAAAAACGACTGCTCACCCTCGCGGGCACCGGAAAGAAAGGCGCCGCCGGAGTGCCCGGCAACGCCGTTGAGGCGCAACTCAACCATCCGCACGGAGTCATCACGCATCCGCGCACCGGCGATATTTACATCGCTGATACCTGGAATAACCGGGTGCTGCGAATCAAAGCGATGGGAAAGTGACCCGGAAAGAGGTATCGCCGCTCCGCTGGAAACTGGATGCTGAATGCGGGAAGAGGGCGCCACGTTTTCTTTACCAATTACTTTACCAGGATCAGGGGCAATTGTTGCAAGTGCTTGATAGAGCACTCAAAACTTTACCATTTCTTTACCATTTTTTAAATTTTGGGCGGTAAAGTATTGCGCGGTTGCCCCCTCATCCTGGCCTTCTCCCCCCGTGGGGCAGAAGGTGTCCGTCACACGAGCCATGACGGCTCGCGAGGACGCTCGCCCCACCGAAAAACTTTACCATTTTCTTTATCAGTAAACGACTTTACAGGATAAACCCCAATAATCAAATTCCCGGTTTATTTTGGAAGCCTGAAACCGGAGCGACCTAGCTCAAGTCGCCAAGGTTTCCCAACCAAAACCAGATGCCAAGGCAACTAGAGCGGAAATAAAGCGGAAAACGCCGACGCCCCTCCACTTCCACTTCAAAGAACCGAGGATAGATTCCGCCCGAAGCCGAAGTCAGGCAAGTAAAAAATAAATTTTGAGACCCCATAAAACCCGTGGCGACGACGCCCCCCCCGTTATTACCAAAGGTTTCAAGCCTCCGCACAAGCGACGGGACGCGTCGCTTCCACATTATTATTCATACCCGCAGCGGGCTTAACCTGAAAACCGAAGCCGGAGGGCGACTGGCGGGATTCTGGCGGCATTTTGGGGCTGGCGAAATGGGCATAAAAAAACCCGAGCTGTTATCAGCCCGGGTTCGAAAAAGAAAACCACCCACTAACTGTAGAAAATTATTTGGCCTGCTTCTTGACAAAGCGACGGCTGACAAAGACCAAGCCGCCACAGCCCAAAAGCATGCATCCGGCAATGGCCTGCGAGGGCTCGGGCACGGAGGCAGCAGCGACATCAAAAGCAGTATATTTAAAGCCAGAAGTTAAATAGTTGCCGCTGGTATATCCCACAACATTTGCCCCAAGGCCAGCGACATAAAAGTCAGGCGTAGTACTACCACTGACAGTCCATGAAATTGCTAAATCATAAGTACCTGCACCCACAAGATAACCACCTTGATGAGGGGCACTAAAGGCAGTACCTGTACCACCAAGTCCGGCTAGGGCGGATGATGAATGGGCAGCATCAAATGAAACCACCGAAAAAATACCATTAAATACCGCAGACGGGTTTTCGTTATATGGGGCGCCAAAGCCATCAAAATAAGTATTTTCTCTGACAGTCAAAGTAAAAACCGAAAAACCACTTCCACCGACTGTGGTCGATACAGTAGAAGGTGCTGCCAAACTAAAAGAAGGGACAGCCTGCGCGCTGACAGCGCATAGGGCGGCGGCCAAGATAATAACGTGTTTGAGTGTTTTCATTTGATATTTTTGTTCAGGTTTTTTGTTAACTATTAAAAAAATATACTTTTTTTTAAAAAACCGTCAATGAATTGTAATACAATTGCAGTAAGCGATGGGATTAATGCGTTAAGTGATGTATTCATTGCGCCGGGGTGCCGATTTTGGCCAATCGGCGCTGCTGTTCGGCCAATTGGGTTTTGCCCAGCGCGTCATATGCTTTGGCCAGAGCCAGCCGGGTCTCGGAAGAATGGGGGATGTGGTCAACGGCCAGCTTCAAATCAACCACCGCTGCTTCGTGGCGTTCCAAGCGGAATAGAAGCAGCCCGCGCATCTGGCGATAGTCAGGCCGGGTGGGAAATTCATCCACCACGGCATTCATCAACTGCACGCCCAGCTCCCAATCCGAACGCGGGCCGGCGGCGAGCATGGCCGCCAATTCATATTTGGCCTGGGTCAGGTAGGGGGCAAGTTTGCATGCGGTTTGAAAATGCCGGCGGGCAGCAGCAGCGTCACCACGGCTGCGGGCTTCCTGACCCAGAAGAAGCTGCCATCCGGCAGCCGAACCTCCGGTGGAAGCGGAGACTAATTGATCCAGCAGCTTATTTGCAGCCGGAGCAGCCTCCGTGGAGGCGTAAGCGGCTTGGACAAGCAAAACGCGGAGTTTCAGATGCTCCGGCACCTGACCAAGTCCTTTCTGAACAAGCCGCAGCCGCTCGGCAGGGCGGTTTTTTTGCGCCGCCGGGATTTTATTAACGAAAGTGACGCAAGCGTCGGCAATGGCGGCGGCATAAGCCGGGTTGGGGTTGATCGCCATGCCTTGGTCGAGGGTCTCCAGTGCCGCCGCATATTTCCCCTCGGCCAACAGGTTGTGAACCTGGCCGAGCCGTTTGGGGATGTTATCCAATGCGGTGGCGGCTTTCGGCAACACGGCGGGCTTATTGCCCATCGCCGCATTGACCTGAGCCAGCAGGGCAAGGGTTTCCTTGGCATCCGTTCCGGTGAGATGGTTGGCGGCAAAGCCCAGGTCGGCGGCGGCTTCGGCAGGACGGCCAAGCTTGGCCAGAACCCGGCCGCGCGTGTCGCGAAAATTGGGGTTATCGGGAAATTTTTCCAACGCGGATTGAATGAGGTTCAGGGCGCGGGCCAAATCCGGCGAATTGCCGGAGAGGAGTTCCCAAGCCATGTCATTCTGAATTTCGGGGATGGCCGGCGCCAGTTCATAGGCGGTTTGCAGATGCTGGCGAGCGGCCGGGAGGTCACCGCGTCCGCGGCAATCGGTGGCGATGAGAAGCTGCCAAATGGCAGCAGATTGACCAGAAACAGCAGCCATTTCCGCCGCAAGCGTCTTTTGGGCTACCGCGCCCGAATCATCCCGCGCATGGGTCGCCTGAATCAAATGCCATCTTAACTTCAAATTTTGCGGCGCGTTGGCCAATCCTTTTTGAATAACCTTCAGCCGCTCGGCGTTTTGGTTGCGGGGAAATTTCCCCACCCAAGCAGCACAAACCTCGGCGATTACCGGCGGATAAACCGGGCTGGGGCTAACCATCGCCGCGTGATCCAGGGTTGCCAGGGCGGATGAATACTTTTCCGAGTTCACCAGGCCGCGCACCAGATCAAGCCAGACCGGCGGCGCGTCCTGCGGGGCGGCGTTGGTGCTGCTGAGCATGGCGCGCTCGAGCGGGTCGGGTAACGGCGCGTATTTCGCCTTGATCGACAAAGCCTGAAGCAGGCTCAGGCGTTCAGTGGCGCTGGATTTGGCGGCGGATCTGGCGAGATTTTTCCGGATGGCCGGAATCGCCCGCTCCGCCCAAAGCACGGCGGAATTAGTATTTTTTTCCAGATCAAAGCTGATAGCCACCAGGAGGGCGGTGTCGGGCTTGGCAGGGTAAACTTTCAACAGGTTCGCCCGGGCGTGATTGTATTTGCGAGTATTGATGTAGAAACGACCGAGCATTTCGTTGGCCGCCAGAGACTTTGGGTCCACGGCCAGCGCGTTCAGCAAATGGCGTTCGGCCGTCCGGAGAGTTTCGGGGTTGAGATTGGTGGAATTCAACAGCGATTGCGCCACCATCACATGGCCCTCCGGTGAACCGGGTTGATTCAGCGGCGCCGCCGCCGCCAGCAAACCGTTCGCCTCGGCGGTCTGCCCCAGGCCGTTCAGCGAAACCGCCAGATAAAACATCCAGTCCGCTCGCTCGCGCTCGGTCCGAGGGGCAGCCAGACCACGCAGGCACGCCACCCGGGCGGCTTCAAAATTTCCCGCCGCCAACGCCGCGCCCGCCTGGCGCAGATAGCGGCGCTGCAATCCATCCTGCTGATGCTGGATGAAAAACACCGCCAGCGCGCCGAAGACCAACAAGGATAACGCCAGAATCGCCGGCAGACTGGGCCATAAAAGCTTCCACTGCCGCCGGGCGAACCACTTTTTAATCCGGCGGAGTCGGCGTTTGATGCGGAGGACACGCGCCACAGGCCAAAATACTTTATCCATCAGGCGGGCGTTCAATGCCGGCAAATCAACCCCGAAAACAATCCAGCGCCGGCGGGCAAACCACTTTTTAATTTTGCGGAGGCGGCGTTTCATTTAGCAGTGGCCTTACCCAACTGATTGACGAGCTGCTGCACCAGTGTTTGGCGGGCCTGAAAAAACAAACCCTCGAGGGCGGCACTGTCGGTGGCGGGCACGGCCTTGTACCCGCCAGTAATCAATTGTATGCGATAACCGGTCTCGATAGAGGAAACCATGGTGGATGACAACCGGCTCTGCAGCAGCTTGGGCGCAGACAGCCAGCGGCCGGTTCCGTCCACCACCGAATGATACACCACCGCCCGCTTAATGGATTTTTCCATCGTCAGCTTAAAGGCATTAAGACTTTCACGGCTCCGGGGAATAAGCAGCTCGTCTTCCGCCAATATCTGCCAACCGTTGCCCGAATAACAAATCTTCACATTATGAAAGCCATCCAGCGGGTAATCCACCGCCACCACCACGGACTCCATGCCTTCGCGCTGGAAACGCCAGATCAGGGAATGAACGCCCAGCGTTGCCACCAAGGATTTGTCCCCGGCATCGGAATTAATCCGCTGCCAGCCGGCGAGACTGGTGGGCAGGGATAATTTAAGTTCCTGACGGTTGAGGCGGGCGAAGGAGCCCAAGGCCGGTCCGCGACTCGAATGCAGATGCACGGCCAACACGCCCAGCCCCACCGCGGCCAGAATGGGGCCGGCCAGTTTGAAACCCAAAATCGACCCCGAACGCGGCACTGGAAGCAACGCAGCGGGTGCCAGCCAGGTTGTTTTTTCTTTAGCTGGCGCAACATGCCGAACCGACTGCGTGAGAAACACCATGAATTGATCCAGACTCAATATCAGGCCGGTATAAGCCAACACCAAAACCAGACCGAAGGTTTCATGCGGCCAGCCGCTCAGCAGATTCATCTGCCAGTAGTAAAATGCCGCCGCGCCGACCGTGATGCGTAGGACATTGCCTAGAATCACAAACAGACTAACGGCCGGCCAAGCCAGCAGCAGCCAGGCCAGCGAACGCCGCTGCCACAACACCCAGAACAGGCAAAAGGCATTGCACAAAAAAAACGAGTTAACACCGCTGCACGCTTCCTCCACCAACAACGATTTACCGGGCAGCAGCAGCGTGTTGCCATCTTGCACATGATTCACGTGCAGAAAGTCCAGCAACGCGCTGCTATGGCTCACCGCCAAGGAACGCAACCCGAGGGTCAGGTTTTGATCCAGGTTGCCGGGGAACGGAAGAATCGCCAGCAACATCAAACAGGCCGGCGCCAAGACTCGCAGCAGCGGTTGACCACCCAAGCTCCACAGCACCGCCAGCAGGCCAAGAATGAAAGAAACATAACACAGCCAGGGCGACCAAAGGATGTTTGCCGCCAGATAAACACTGCCAGCGATTAAGATTAACAGGCGGGTCAGCCCCAACGGGCCCGAGGCAAGCGGCGGGCTCATTTGGTTTAACGCCCGCCAGGCAAGCATCCCGGCAGCGAACAGTGCCAACGGGAAAAACTGATAGGTCGGTCGATTCCACAATCCCACCATAAAAATGCCCAGCAGCGGGGCCAGTCCCACCGCCGCCAGGAATAAATCCACCCGCGAAGATTTGGCCCGCGCCCACAGGGAATGGGTAATTGAATTCAAGTTCGGTTCCAACTTTCTAAGTAAACAGGTTGCGGCACAAAATTACAAGCCGCCGGCTAGAAAGGCGCATTCCCAAAGTGTGTTGAAAAAAGGATGCGGCAAAGGTTCGCGGGCGGAATTTGTCATAATGGCTGAAGTCGTTGACCTCTTCTTCAATCTTCCGGAGATTGCTCAGGTTTTCGACCTGATGGATCAGCTCCAGATCGACCGCAAAAAACCGCCCGTTACGGCCCCGCAACAGGAAGGCCCACGGCCGGGCCTGCGGCTTCAGGCATTGCCACAAAACCCGCTCGGAAAACTCCACCGCTGAACAATTATATTTCTGGCAGAAGCGGGCCAGCAACGTATCGGCAGCGGGGGGGGCACAAGCATGCAGGGGTTCCCGGCCCCGCCGGCAACCTTCTCCAGAAGGAAGGGTTGTGCCGGACCCGCTGGAAGCGGCCTCGGAGGGAGGCGGTTTGGACCACGCCCGATTCAGGCCGAACAGCGCCAGCAGCATGGCGGCAAAAATAATCAGCGACAGCCCCACCGGCTCCGGCAGCCCAATTATGGCATTTTGGCTTAACGCCGCGGCCGGAATATTTTCCGCGTCAGATGCCGACGAGACAGATGGCTGGAGGGCGGATGCCGCCGATGCCCCGGTCACGGCCAAAGCCAGCAACAAGAAGATTAAGGCCAGGCTTGTTTTCATATTTCGGTTTTTTCCGGTAAATTTGCCAGCAAAGTCTTGTGGAGCATAATAACTAAGCCGCTCGGCAATTAGCCAATGTCCCAATCTGAAATTGTTGAAAGCGGTCATATGTTTCTGGCAAAAGTGATCGGCCAACCTCAGGCGAATCATTACAGACGCCGAAGATTTTCCCAAATTCTTGGACTGAAGAGGGCGGCAGTTCGCCGGCTTCAATTAATCGCTCGACCGTCGCCCGATAAAAAGCAACGTGCGCGGATGGCAGCTCGACGGAAGCGAGAACCGATTGGGAGCGCCTGCCCCCCGCCTCGATAAACCTGGAGAAGATCAATATGGAACCCACATCCTTGGGCAACAATGGACGATGCTGCGCCAAATCGACGCCCAACATATAGGCTTCGGCAGCCAAAACCCGCAGGATGGATTGGGGAGGAATATTCGCAATCATTTCGGAAAAGCTCTCAAACAAAGTTGGCTTCAAACTTGTCAAGCCAGCAGCCTTCTGACGGCCTCCCTTGATGTTCTCCTTCCCTGGATGAAATCCTCTGTTTTGACTCAGGTGGTTATCGGTCTTCGATTCGAGTCCGAGGCGAGTCTGCCGCTTTATGCGCTCAGACTGGAGCCGTTCTTTGATAATGATTTCTATTTGAGCCAAACCGGCAAAAACCAAAAAAACAAACAATATAAAGGAAATCAGCGCATAGATTGCCTCCAGTTTGAGGAGAGACCCCGCTCCCAAGCCAGGCGGCATTGCGGCCTGCATTAATTGGAGCACAGCAAGAAATGAAAACGCAAAAAACACCGACCACCCCACGCGGGCGGCTCCAAAAATCAGGCTTATGCGCAAGGCATAAAAAGCCGTCAGCAGCTGAAATAAACCTGACACACCGTCAATGGCAGCAACAAGGCTCATATAATTTTACCGTCCGTTCTCGCTCAACCAATTCATACCTTTAGCAAACTGACCTTTAATAACACGGTTACCAAACAAACAGACAGCGTTAAGCAACGACCGATAAACAAATTGCAGTAAACGATTGATTTCAGGCAATACCTACAAGCATTTGACCAAAGAAAGAAGACGAAGAGGCGGAGGAAAAACGAGGTCTATTTAGAATCACAACGAAACAACAACGAAAAACCGAGAAGAAAAACCGTCCTGAAAAACCACGCTTCAGTTGGCCTTGAAAGCTTTCAAGCAGCGATTAAAAGCAGCGGTTTCCCGCTGACTGACGGGAATCACTTCATTGAATTCACGCAGATGGACCCGCAGTTTGCCCGCCCCGTGTTTTTCCACAAAATCAAGGTGGGAGAGATTGACAATCGCCTGCCGGTGCACGCGGAAAAACCATTCGGCGGGCAACTCGGCCTCCCACTGCTTGAGCGGCTTGCGAAACATCATATGCTGGTCCTTACCCCAGTAGACATTGGAGTATTCACCATAGGCCAACAAGGCTTTCACCTCGGAAAGCTTCAAAAAATGCTGCCGACTATTGGTTTTTACAAGCAGGGAATCGGGGAGATGCTCATTGTGCTTGTTTGAACTCGAGTCGCCAGCATCCAAAGACTGGCGGACCCGCTGAATAATTTTGTTTTGCTGCTCAGCGATGCCGGCACCAGTGTCCGCCAACCACTGGATGGCAGGCTTGGTTTTATTAAGGTCGTGGATAATCCCAACAAATACTTGCGCCGCCTGTTCAATTTGCTGATCCAATTGCCGGACCTGCTTCTGACGGCGCGCCAAGCGGGCGTTGACCGCCTCAAGGATTTCCGGAAGCTGCGCCGGCTTCGTGATAAAATCATCCCCGCCTAAATTCATGCTGCTGCGAATCTGCCGCCGATCCGTGCAACCGCTCAAAAAAATGACGGGGATTTCCCCCAGCCGCTGGTCCTGGCGTAAAGTGGAAACCACGCCCTGCCCATCCATGCCCGGCATTTCCAAATCACAAAGAATTAAATCCGGTTTCGAGGCGGCGACCGCCAGCAACCCCTCGTTTCCATTGCAAGCAAAGGATGACTCATGACCCTGCCGACGCAAAAATTCGCCAAGCACCCGGCAAATCTGCTGATCGTCGTCGATAATAAGTATCTTTGCCATTATTAAAAAACCCCAAGAATGCTCTGGAATTAAGGGTCATTTATATCGCAATGCGGCCGAGCCGGCAAATGGAAAAAGCGCGAAAGAATCAAGGCGACAATGCCCTAATCGCAGGTGAATGGGCCGGATTTCGCACCCCCACAACGAGCCCGCCAGGTTCGGGAATTCCTTTGCCAAATGACCCGGGCAAGTTTACAAATCACCATCAACAACACCACTCAAGATCACCGGTGATCAAACGCCGGGAGCGGCTGGTTTGGCGGTGATCCGCAAGCCGAAGCGCGAGCCAAGAACATAACCTGATGCCAAATTTCAACCCGGCGCCCATGAATCCTCCGCTGGATCAAAATAATTATGAAACACCCGGTCCTTAAAAAAGCAGGCGTAATCCTCATGCTGCTGGGCGGCGTTTACAGCCCGGTCGGCATGGCTGCCGGCACCATCACCAATGAGGCGCAGGTTCCGTCCTACACTTTGCCGGATCCGTTGATTTGCCAGGATGGGACACGGATCACCAACGCCCAAATGTGGCGTGAGCAGCGGCGGCCGGAATTACTGCATCTCTTCGAAAATGAAGAGTATGGCAAAACCCTTTTGGGCCGGCCGGAGAAAATGAGGTTTGTGCTCCGCGAGGAAAAGCAAGACGCGCGCGGCGGCAAAGCGACGCGATTGCGCGTGGGTGTTTTGTTTGAAGGCCGGGAGGATGGCCGGCAGATGGAGTTGCTGGTTTATCTGCCCAACCAGGTGAAAGGTCCCGTGCCGGTGTTTCTCGGATTCAATTTTGATGGCAATTATTCCACCACCGACGACCCGGATCTTCCCTTGCCGAAGCACTACGCGATGGGGCTTTATGCCAATCGTTTGATAAAAAACATTCCCACCGAAGTCGGGCGCGGAATCCACAAGTCGATGTGGCCGTACGATCTGGCGCTGGCACACGGCTATGGCGTCGTCACGGCGGGCTATGGCGAAGTCGAACCCGATGCCAACGGCCGTTGGAAAGAAGGTCCGCGCGGACTCGGGCCGGAACCGGGAGCAAAGGACTGGGGTTGCATCGGCGCATGGGCGTGGGCTTACAGCCGGGCGCTGGATTATCTGGAAACCAATCCGCGCGTGGATGCCAAACGTGTGGCGTTGATCGGCTTCAGCCGGCTGGGCAAAACCGCCATGTGGGCGGGCGCGCAGGATGAGCGGTTTGCCCTGCTGGTCTCCAATAATTCTGGCGCGGGCGGGGTGGCGTTGCATAAGCGGATATTCGGAGAGACGGTCACCAATCTGACGGGCAATCTCGGGCGCTGGTTCTGTCCGGATTTTCGCCAATACGCCACCAATGAAGCCGCTTTACCGATCGATCAGCATGAATTGGTCGCACTCATCGCGCCGCGACCTTTGTTGATTGTCAGCGGCACCGAGGATCTCTGGTCCGATCCCAAAGGGGAATTCCTGGGCGGCCTTGGCGCAAATCCGGTCTATCGTCTGCTGGGCACCGACGGGTTGGCGCAAAAAGAATGGCCGGCACCCGGTCAACTGGTGGACAGCCGCATCGGTTATTTCATGCACGCCGGCAAACATGATGTCACGCTGGAAGATTGGCAGGCGATGGTGACTTATGCCGACAAATACCTGAAAAGATAAAATCCTCAATGATCACGCAAACGCGTCTCGACTTGCGAATCTTCGTATCATAATTAATACCTTCAAATGAAAGCCACCCAATCGAATCCCACCGTGCTGACCAGTCGGCGTCATTTTCTTTCCAAAACCGCCGGGCTGGCGGCCGTAGTAGCCGCCACTGGTGTGCCAGCTTCAATTGCTTCTGCCAAACCGGCCCGAACGGCCAAATCTTCGCCGAACGATTTCTCGTTTCCACCGGATTTTTATTGGGGGGCCGCCACCGCCGCTTATCAAATCGAAGGCGCGGCGAACGAGGATGGGCGCAAGCCGAGTGTCTGGGACACTTTCTGCCGGATTCCCGGCCGGGTGAAAAATGGCGATACCGGTGATGTGGCGTGCGACCACTATCACCGTTTTGAAGACGATGTGAAGCTGATGGCCGAGTTGGGCATCAAACATTATCGCTTCGGCATTTCCTGGCCGCGAATCATCCCCGATGGGCGCGGGGCAGTGAATGAAAAGGGCGTGGATTTTTATCGCCGCCTCACCGACACCCTGCTCCAGCACGGCATCACGCCGCACGCCACGCTGCTTCATTGGGACAGCCCGCAGGCGCTGGAGGACCGTTATGGTTCATGGCGCAGCCGCGAGATGGCCAAGGACTTCGCGGAGTATTGCAGCCAGACCGTCAAACGGCTCGGCGACCGCATCACAGATTGGATGACGATCAACGAAATCTATTGTTTCACCTACATGGGTTACGGCGTCGGCAAAGTGCCGCAGCACGCGCCCGGCACCGTGGTCAAAGCTCGCAAGGAAGTTTTGCAAACGGTTCATCATGCCCTGCTCGCGCACGGTTTAGGCTGCCAGGCCATTCGCGCCGCGACCCCCAAACCCGCCCGCGTATCGCTCGTGGTGAATTTTGAATCTTATATTCCCGTCATCGAAACGCCGGCGAATATCGAAGCCGCCAAGAAGGCGTTTGTCAGCGAGGAACACAACGGCACCGTGCTTGTGCCCGCACTCACCGGCGCTTACAACGCGCAAGCGCTGGAGGCCTTGGGCGCCGATGCGCCGGACATTCAAGCCGGCGACATGAAAACCATCGGGCAGCCGCTGGATTCGCTCGGTTACAACATCTACACCGGTTCCTACGTTCGCGCCGCCGCCAACGCCCGGGGTTATGAAATCCTGCCGCTGCCGCGCGAATATCCGCAGATGCATATGCCGTGGCTTAACTTCGTTCCCGAATCGATTTACTGGGGCGTGCGAATGGTTTCCGAGGCGCTCGGCAAAAAGAATCTGCCCATCCTCATCACTGAAAACGGCTGCGCCACAGACGACACCGTGACGGCCAAAGGCGAAGTTCTGGACTTGAGCCGCGTGATGTATCTGCGGTCCTATTTGCGGAATGCGCACCGCGCCATCAGCGAAGGCTACCCCTTGAAAGGCTATTTCCACTGGAGCCTGATGGACAACTTCGAATGGTCCTGGGGTTACACGCGCCGTTTCGGCATCACCCACGTTGATTATGCGACGCAGCGGCGCACGCCGAAGCAGAGCTTTCGCTGGTATCAACAAGTCATCAAGGAAAACCGCCTGCTCTAGGCGGCAAGAACCCGGCGCGGGCGTTTGAAGGTGAAGCCGCCTTCCTCACTCGCCGATGATTTTCACCAGAACGCGCTTGCGGCGATTGCCGTCGAATTCGCCGTAGAAAATCTGTTCCCACCGCCCGAAATCCAACCGCCCCTTAGTGATTGCCACCACGACCTCGCGGCCCATGACCTGACGTTTCAAATGTGCGTCGGCGTTGTCCTCGCCGGTGAGATTGTGCCGGTAATTTTTCGTCGGCGCATGCGGCGCCAGTTTTTCCAGCCATACCTCGTAATCATGCAGCAACCCGTCCTCGGCGTCATTGATAAAAACGCTGGCGGTGATGTGCATGGCATTGACCAGACACAATCCTTCTTGCACGCCACTTTTGGCGACCAATCTCTCCACTGTGTCGGTGATGTTGATAAAGCCGCGCCGACCCGGCACTTCAAACCAAAGTTGTTCCGTGAGCGATTTCATGGGCGCGATTTAGCCGCAGATGCCACAGCAGGGCAAGGTGATTTCTGACATCGCCTGGGCAATGGCTGTTTACTCCCCGGCGATAAACATGGAAAATTTCAACAAGCTTGCCTTGGTGGCGTCCATCAGCAAATATTTGACCCATATCCCATGAAAAAAATCCTGATTCTTCCAGTCCTGCTGGCCACGTTGTTTTTTTCCGCGACCGTGTTTGCACAACCGGCTTCCGCACCCGCTGCCAAAAACAAGTCCACCTCCAGTTCGGCACTGATCCCCGCCCCGCGCACCACTCTAACCAACTGGCTTGCGCGCCACGAAGGGTTTGTGAAGGAGGCGAAAAAAGGCGGGGTAGAGATATTATTCCTGGGCGACTCCATCACGGACATGTGGCGTAACAAAGGCTTGAACGTCTGGAATAAATGTTACGCGCCCCGGCACGCCGCGAACTTTGGCATCGGGGGCGACCGGACACAGCACGTTCTCTGGCGCATCGGACACGGCGAATTGGACGGCATCAAGCCCAAGGTCACGGTGCTGATGATCGGCACCAACAACAGCAATACCGATCCGGCGGCAGACATCGCCAAGGCCATCAAACTGATCATCGACGATATTCACGCGCGGCTTCCCGATACTAAAATCCTGCTGCTCGCCGTCTTCCCGCGCAACAAGCCGACCGACAAGCCGGAGCAGATGGAAAAAATTCATCAGGTCAACGATCTCATTGCCAAATACGCCGACGGCCGGAAGGTGAAGTTCCTGGACCTCGGGCCGAAGCTCGTCGGGCTGGACGGCAAAGTTCCCGCCGACATCATGGCCGATTTCCTGCACCCGACGGAAAAAGGCTACCAAGTATGGGCGGATGCTATGAATCCGACCCTCGACGCCATGATGAAGGATTAGGAGCCTGGCGCCGCCGGTCCATGGGTGATGAAATGGGCTGACGGATTTTTTTAAAGACCGGCTTGACGGGGACTCGGCATTCCGATGTTACTTTAGATGACGGTAGCCGACCAACTTGCGGGTTTTTTCATCCCAGAGTCGGAAGGTGAGCGATTTCAAACTAGAAAAGAAAGTGATCGGTTTCACTTGTTGAAAAAGCGGGTCGGCCCGATGGCATTGCTCCAGATTGTAATTGGGGATGCGCGGGCTCAAATGGTGGATATGATGGAAGCCGATGTTGCCGGAGAACCATTGCAGAATCCGAGGCAGTTTGTAGAAGGAACTCCCTTGCAAGGCCGCCGCCGTGAAACTCCAGTTCTCACCGCGCTCCCAGTAAACATCCTCAAACTGATGCTGGACGTAAAACATCCACACTCCGGCGCCACCGGCCACCATCAGGATGATCAATTGGATCAGCAGATAGGCCGAACAACCAAACACCAAGCTCAAGGCCGCCGCCATGCCCAGAATGGCCAGATTGGTCGTATAGACAGAATGCCGTTCCCGCGCACTGGCCGCCCGGGAGGGAATCCGCTGCAGCACCACAAACAGGAACAGCGGCGCGATGACGAACAGCACCACCGGATTGCGGGCGAGCCGGTAGGCGAATCTCTTCCACCGCGAAGCTTCCAGATATTCCTGCACCGTCATGGTCCAGACATCCCCGACCCCGCGCTTGTCGAGATCGCCGGCGCTGGCATGATGAATGGCGTGCTCCCAGCGCCAGTGGTAATACGGGGTGAAAGTCAGGATGCCCGATAAAAAACCGACAGCCGCATTGGCGGTGTGGGATTTGAAAAACGAGCCGTGGCCGCAGTCGTGAAAAATGATGAACACCCGCACCAGCAGCGCTCCGGCCAGCACCGCCAGCGGCACCACCAGCCACCAGGAGATGGGCTGGCAGACATACATCAGATACCAGCACAGCGCATAGGACACGAACGTGTTGGCAATCTGCCACGAAGCCTTCCAGGCGGACGGCTTCTGGTATTTAAGGACAATCTCCTTCCACTTGGCATTGTCCGCGTCGTTTTGTGATTCAGTCGAAGTTGGTCCACTATTCATAACGCACCTGCTGCTTTCCAAGCCTGTGCCCAAATAAACCTAGCACAGAATTCTCCGGCGACAATTCGGTGATGGCGGCGATTCTAGAAACAAACCCGGCTTATGCCAAGCAGTAGAATTGGGGGGGGCAGTCCCCTGATTTAAAATTAATTGCCGGCAGCGATTTTCAATTTTCTTTTGCCTTTCATTTCTGCGCGTCAGCCATGATAGAGGCGCGCACGGCAGTGACGGCGGACTCAACCAGAGAAATCTCTAGCACGACAATAAAAAGCCGACCTTCGCCAGCAACCGCATTGATCAGCTCTGCTTCCGGCCTCCCCGCAAAACCTTGACCGGCTCGGGCAATTTGTAATGCCGCTTCAAGCCTGAATCCCCCAGCAAGCCAGCCGGCACCCGGGCAATGAATTCCGGAAAGCTGCGCTCGACCCGGTCGCGGATCAGTTTCTGCCCGGTTTTGGAAGCCCAGAACTCATCCTCGATTTTTGTCAGTGCGATGGCGGCCTCGTCCGGATTCAGGTTTTCGCGCTTGGCAAGCGCCCAAATCATTTCCGGGTCGCCGGGCAACGCCACGGGGAACGGCACAAATTTCAAAGTGACCTCCGCCTCGCCGCTGTCTTCCGGCGCGAGCGGCCGCACGGGAATCAATTTATGAAACTGCGTTCCGTCCGGCAGCGAGACGTCCACCCGCAAGCCCTTGCCATCTTCATTCGGCTCAATCTCCAGATCCGCATCGCCAAAGCCAGCCATGAGCTGCTGCTTCACCTCCTCCAGCGTCTTCGCCTCCAGATCCGGCAGCGGGATGCGCTCGCAGAATTTCTCAAACGAATTGACCCGGTTCTTGGCCCTTAATTCGGCCTCAAAGGCGGAATAAAGTTTTTCGGCGAAAGCCGGGTCGGGCGCCACCTTGGGCAAAATGGCTCGCAGCAAAGTAAGCAACTGCGCCTGCTCGTCCTGTTTGGATTTCACCGATTTTTTTTCTTTGGCCATAAAATTGATTCTCTATTGTCGCGGCTGGTCAGCCTTTGTTCTTGTTCATCGCCGCGGTGAACCAGTCCACCGCCGGCGGTTTGGCCGGTTGCGCCGGGCGATTGAATCCGCCGCCCGCCGGCCGCGGAGCTGCCGGCGACGTGCGCGTGCCGGAAGTGCTCGCGCCGATTTGCGGTGCCGCCTTCATCGACAGCGCGATGCGTTTGCGGGGCAAATCTATTTCCGTGACCGTGACCGTGACGCGCTGGGCAACTTTCACGACTTCCGCCGGTTCTTTGATGAAGCGATCGGACAACTGACTGACATGCACCAGACCGTCCTGATGCACGCCGATATCCACGAAGGCGCCGAAGGCGGTGACATTCGTCACGATGCCCGGCAATTTCATTCCCGGTTTCAAGTCCTCCATTCTCTCGATGCCGGATTGGAACGAGAACACCTCAAATTGCCGGCGCGGATCGCGGCCGGGCTTCGCCAGTTCGCCGAGAATATCGGTCAGCGTCGGCAAACCCACGGCTTCGGTAACGTATTTCGGCAATTGAATTTTCTGGCGCAAGCCGGCATCGCGCAGGAGGTCGCTGACCGAGCAATTCAGATCCTTCGCCATGCGATCCACCACTTCGTAGCGCTCCGGGTGAACGGCACTGGCGTCGAGCGGATGCGCGCCGTCGCGGAGGCGCAGGAAGCCGGCCGCCTGTTCAAACGCTTTTTCACCGAGCCGCGGCACTTTCTTCAATTCAGCGCGCGACTTGAACGGCCCGTTTTCATTGCGGTAATTCACGATGTTCGCCGCCAGCGCCGGGCCGAGGCCGGAAACGTAGGCCATCAACTGTTTGCTGGCGGTGTTGAGTTCCACGCCCACGCCGTTCACGCAGCTCACCACCACGTCGTCGAGGCTGCGCTTGAGGGCAAATTGGTCCACGTCGTGCTGATACTGGCCGACGCCGATGGATTTCGGATCGAGCTTCACGAGTTCCGCGAGCGGATCCATGAGCCGGCGGCCGATGGAAACCGCGCCGCGCACGGTGAGGTCTTGCGTCGGGAATTCTTCCCGTGCGACTTCGGACGCCGAGTAAATCGAGGCGCCGCTTTCGTTGACCATGACGACGGGCAGCGTCAGCTTGAGGGCTTTGACAAAAGTTTCCGTTTCACGGCTGGCCGTGCCGTTGCCGATGGCGATGGCTTCGATCTGATATTTCTTGATCATGCTCAACAGCGCGGCGGCGGCCTCGCGGACTTCGCCGGCGCTCGCGGCGGTCGGATAAATCACGTCGTTGTGCAGCAATTTCCCCTGGCGATCCAGACACACGATCTTGCAGCCGGTGCGGAAGCCGGGATCAATCGCCAGCACATTCTTGCTGCCGAGGGGGGAGGCGAGCAGCAGCTCCCGCAAGTTGTCGGCGAAGACGCGGATGGCTTCCGCATCCGCCCGCTTCTTGGCTTCCATCCGCAGTTCAACCTCGATTGCCGAGGCCAACAGCCGCTTATAGCTATCCTGGACCGCGAGCCGCACCTGTTCGGCGGCGGGACCTTTGCCGGTGACGAACAATGGTTCGAGCAGCGGCAGCACGGATTCCTCCGGCGGCGTGATGCGCATCATCAGGAAGCCCTCCGCTTCGCCGCGCCGGATTGCGAGCAGGCGGTGGCTGGGAATTTTTCCAACCGGCTCGCTCCAGTCGAAATAGTCTTTGAATTTCGCGCCGGCTTCCACCTTGTCAGAAATGACTTTTGACTTCACGACGCCTTCACTCTGGTAAAGGTCGCGCAATTTGGCGCGGGCGACCGCATCGTCGTTCACGCGTTCGGCAATGATGTCCCGCGCTCCTGCGAGGGCGGCGGCAATGTCCGCGACCCCTTTTTCAGCACTGACATATTTTGTCGCCTCCGCCTGCGGATCGGCGGTGGTCTGCTGTTGAAACAAAATATCCGCGAGCGGCTCCAAGCCCTGTTCCCTGGCGATGGTCGCCCGCGTGCGCCGCTTCGGGCGATACGGCAGATAAATGTCCTCCAGCCGCGTGACGTTGTCGGCGGCATTGATGTCCTGCTTGAGCTGGTCGGAAAGCAGATTGCGTTCGGCCAAGGATTTGATGATGGCTTCGCGCCGTTGATCCAAATCCGCCAGGCCAATCAAACGTTCGCGGATGCTGGTCACGGCGACTTCATCGAGCGAGCCCGTGGCCTCCTTGCGATAGCGGGCGATGAACGGCACGGTGGCGCCTTCGGCAAACAGCTTGGCCGTGGCAAGCACCTGCCGTGGTTGAACTTTGAGTTCACCGGCAATTTTTTGGATGTGAGCTTCGTTCATTCGTAAAAAGGTCGGATGGTTTAGCGCAGAGGAACCGCAGTGTAAACCGGAATCGAAAGAATGAATGGCTTTGACTTAGCTCTGCGGCAACAGAGCCCGACCCTAAGTAGCTTTTATAGTGCCGGAGTCGCAGGTGTTAGAGCTGGTATTCTAATCCGCAACGGCCAGGTTTCTGCCAGCGGGTCTAACCCTATTGACTGGATTTATTTTGTCACCACCTCATACCAAAGCGTCTTGAACTGGGGACCGATGTTGAAGAAGAATTTTCCCGCATTCACTGATACCGGCACTTCGCCAGCGCGTCCACCAGCCCCATCCAGCGCATAGACCTTGATGCTTTTGGCTTCGCTGTTAATCGTGACCTGGGCGGCAATTCCTTCACAAATGGTCGGCGCTTGCCCCCATTTTTTCCCCACGCTGGTATGATTGGCGTTCCAGCCCATATCGGTATTCTCAACATTGCCCGCCGCCGTCAGCAGCAACCGTCCCGAACGGGTAAGCGGCTGGCCATCCGCTGCGTTGAGCGTCAGCACGGCAAAGTTGCGTGCGTTGGCCTTCACGTCGAATTCAACGCCATCCAGCCTGGTAACTTTTCCGGGGCAGCGTCCCACCACCGCCTTGGCGGCGGGCGTGTTCACGGTGTAAAGCCCGGCCTCCGTATCCCAGGCCACCGGCGAACCGGCTTCCTTGGTCAACGCCACCTCCGGTTTTCCGCCCGGGGCAAAGCGCAGTTCCAGACGATGAGTCAGGATGTCATTCACCGCCAGCCCGCCTTTTTTCCAAACCTCCGGCAGCGAAACGCTATTCGCGCTGAATTCCTCGGCCTGCGGGGCGGAAATGGCAAGACGAGCCATGCCGCGCGCGGCCGCCACGTCGCCGCGTCGAAACATCAGCGCCGCCGACGGCAGGAAGGCGAGCTTCGCCGGATGCTGTTGCAATGCAAAATAGCCATTGATCTTGCGCGCGTCGGCATCCGTGCCGCCCCAGTCGAACTGGAACAGCCCGTCCCAATCCTGAACGGCGGCGTAGCTGGCGATCATGGGAAACATCTCCGCCGCGTAATGGCTGGGCGCGGGATGGTCATATTCGGTGACGGTGAACGGCTTGCCCGCCACGCGATACACCGCCAGCCGCATCAGGTTGCCGCCGTTTTTATCGGATGCCATCGGCGTGTTGGGGATATTCCAATTTCCACCGTCCCACGCCAGGCCGGGGAAGTGCGGGTGCTGCCAGTAGGCGTGCATATCCACGAAGTCGCTGAAGGATTCCCGATACGTCCCGACCACGCCGCCGTAACTGGCCTGCGTGTCAATGATGTTGGCTTCGACGCCCAAATCTTTTTTCAAGAACGTGCGCATGCCATTCACGTAAGCCCGCTCCGTCTCCGCCAGGAACTGCGTCCAAGCCAGCCCGCGCGGCGAATTCTTGGTGCGTGACGCCGCTTCGACGTTGCCGGCTTCCAAGGATTCGCCTGGCTTCAGCCCGAGCGAACCGCCGCGGCGCAGGGTGAGATTCTTGATTGAAAAATCTCCCGCCGACCCACCGCCCACAACCATATCAAATCGCACCGCGCCCGGCTCCACTTGGGAGGCGCGGAAGGTGTAACTGAAAGTTTTCCACTGCGCCCCCAGCTCGGCATCCTCCATCAAGCCGCAATTATGCCAGTCCGGTTTGGTGAGCCGGACGCTCAGCGGAATCCGGCGGGGCTTGTCCGAACGGGCCGAGAATTCCACCGTATAGAGCTGGCCTTCCTGTAAGTTCAGCCCGGCCCAATGAAGCTGGGCATGCCAGCTGACCTCGGGAACTTTGAGCAGCGAGATGCGCGTTTCGGCGGCACTATTGTTTGTCACGGCGAGATATTGTCCGCCTTGGGTGGCGAGCCGGGCGGGCAGAACATTGGCGCCCATCTCTTCTCTTCCGCCCCATGCCGCCGCCAGTTTTTCCGTGGAACCAAAACGGGCCTTGAGCCACTGGTTCCATTTCTTCAGCACGTCGTCCCGATAATACTTTGGCAACGAAGCCACCTTGAGTTCGAGCAGGGTATTCTCGTTGTTGATTTCGACGATGGCCACGCACGGTTCCTTGGCGTAGCTCGTCCTGGTGTAAGGATTCACATGCTTCAACAGCGCGCTCGCGTAGTCGCGCTGCATCCGGATCATCTGCTCGTTGATCTTGTCGATGGATTTGCCGTATTTGGGAAGTTCATTCTGCCGTTCTTTATTGTTTGCCAATCCGTCGGGAAAATCTTCCCCCTCCCAATAATTGCGGGAGATGTGGAGGTTGATATTGGCGTAGATGCCCTGGCGCTTCAGGGCGGCAATAAAGTAATCCAACCGGTCGAGCTGGTCGGGGTCGAGCTCGTTCTTCTTCGCCGTGCCGGCTTTCCAGATACCGCGCGGCGACGATTGATTGTCGGTATGATGAAAGCGGATGCAGTTGATGCCCAGACTGGCGAGCCGCGCAGCCAGCTTGTCGGCGGTGTCGTGGTCGGGAAAACAGCTTCCAAAAGTGAAATTGCTGGCCAGAAACCGGAGCCGCTGACCTCGTCCATCCACGAAATGCCCTTCCTTTACCCGCACAAAGCCATGCCCGCCCGCCGGTCGTTCATTGAGCCAGGAAAGATCCGTGATGGAGCCTGCCGCAGGCGATGCCAGACCGGGAATGACGAAAGGAAACATATCCTTCTCCGCCAACGACTGGGCCGATAGCGAACCGGCGAAAACTCCGGCCAGACAGATGAAAAGACTGCGGATTTTTATAAATCCAGCCGGATAACTGCGCTGCTGACGGGGTGATGACGTTTTCATAAAATTGATGGCCGCTTTTTATACGGAGAATGCCTTCCGAAATTTTTGGTTGCAATGGGATGCCTGTCTGACGGACGAAAGCCCAAGCCACAAGGTTACAGACTCGTGCGACTAGTTGACTCCTGAAATGCGGACAACATCGCAGCTTGTGCGCAAATATGAATTTGCCCTGCCGGCTGCGACCTTGCAATTCCGCTGCAAACGTGAATCATTCCTCATATAACCCGGCGCGATATATGTTACCGCTTTCTCAAATTAAACCAGACCCAAAGAGTTTCAGGCTCAAGTAATCCGTATGG
>CAIOIC010000024.1 GCA_903858275.1 uncultured Verrucomicrobia subdivision 3 bacterium
CGCGGCAAGGAGTTCTGGGACGGCCTGTGCACGCACAATCCAACCGTCCGCAAGTTCGGCGACAAATACTACCTCTATTACATGGGCAACACCGGCGACGGCGTGGCCATGAAAGGGCTGAACTGGACGCACCGCAACAACCAGCGCATTGGCGTCGCCGTGGCGGACTCGCCCAATGGACCGTGGACCCGGCTGGACCGGCCCGTCGTTGACGTAAGTCCAGACTTCGATGCGCCCGACGCGCTGATGACGTCCAACCCGGCGTTCTGTGAACGACCCGATGGCGGCTATTTGATTCTCTACAAAGCGGTGGCTAAGCAGGGCAAACCGCCGTTTGGCGGACCGGTGGTGCACCTCACCGCCACCGCGGACTCGCTCACCGGCCCAATTACCAAACAGATGCGCCCCACCTTCACCGCTCCCGGTGCCGCATTCCCGGCCGAAGATCCATTCATCTGGTTCGACAAGTCGGCACACCGATACTATGCGATTGTGAAGGATCAAAATGGACACTTCACCCCGCAACGCGGCCGGTCGCTCATCCTGTGGGAATCCCGGGACGGCTTCGATTGGAAACTCGCTGCCCATCCCATGGTGACGACAACCGAGATCCGCTGGGCCGACGGCCAAAAGCAAGCGGTGGTGTATTTGGAACGCCCGCAAGTGTTCTTTGAGAACGGTCGCCCCACCGTGCTCCTGTGTGCTGTCGCCGAGGACGCCAAGCTAGCCCACTCCTACAACCTTCAAATTCCGTTGCGCCCTGTGCCATGACCCGGTGTGCGGAATAAACCATCGCTCACGAAATCAACTGCTATTCAAATGAAAAAACTCACCGCCCTTTTACTGGCATCACTCACAGGTCTGGTGGCGCAAGTATCCGCCGCCCCGGCGTGGCATCCGTCCTACGAGCCACCCGTGTCTGGCATGGTCAGCAACACGCCTGCGGCGGTCACTGAACCCGGTGGCGGTCTGCAAGGCGGAGTGGGCGACACCGACACTCGTTATGCGCCAACCGGCCCGCTGGCGCTCGCGCCGGCCGCCGGCGGAATCAAGCTCTCCGCGTGGCGCGGCGAACGGGTCAGCGCCCAAATCGTCGTCACCGCCGGCGCGACGCTGGCCAACTTGCGTGTGGAGTCCGCCGTCCTGCGCAACGGCTCGGCCGCCATCCCCGTGCAGGCGAATTTTGTCCGCTATACACTCGGCAATGTGACGGGCGAAGAGTGGAAAAACGCGGGCGGTGTGCAAACCAACTTCGCAAACATTCAACCGCATGGGGATATTCTGGACACGGAGCTCCGGCTCACGCTTGCGGCCGGCGCCAACCGTCCGATCTGGCTGACGGTGGATGTGCCCGCCAACATCGCGCCGGGAAATTATGCCGGCACGGTCACGGTCCGCACCGACTCCGGGTTAGTCCTGTTTCCCATAGCGCTCGAAATTTTGGCCGCCACACTGCCCGCGCCCAAGGAATGGCGGTTCCACCTCGACCTCTGGCAGCAGCCGGAGGCGGTGGCCCGTTACCACCGCGTGCCCCTGTGGTCGCCCGAACATTTCGCCTTGTTGAAACCCCTCATGAAGCGCCTTGCCGACGCCGGGCAGAAAACCATCACGTGCTCCCTCTACCACGAACCGTGGGGCGCGCAAATCTACGACTGGATTCCCGGCATGATCGAGTGGCGCAAGAAGGCCAATGGTTCGTGGGCCTACGATTACTCGATTTTCGACAAGTGGGTCACCTTCATGTCGGACGAGGTCGGCATGAGCCAGGCCCGCATCCACTGCTACTCAATGGTGCCGTGGTCGTTGAAGTTCCGTTATTACGACGAGGCCAAGCAGGCCACCGTGGATGCTGAACTCCGCCCCGGCACGCCGGAATATGACGCATACTGGGGCCGGTTCCTGAAGGATTTCACCCGGCACCTGGCATCGAAGGGCTGGCTGGAACGCACCCGCATCAGCATGGACGAGCGGCCCGACGAATTGATGCGCGGCGCGCTCACCACACTCGCGAAGCACGCGCCCGAGTTGAAAGTCGCCTCGGCCATCAACCGCGCCAGCGAACTTACCCGTGATGTGGATGACATTTCGCCGGGTCTCCGCCCCGGGTTTGCGTTCCCCGCCGACGAGTTGGCGGCACGCCGCCAGGCCGGCAAACGAACCACTTTCTATGTCTGCTGTCATCCGCCCCGGCCCAACACGTTCACCTTCTCGCCTCCGGCCGAGGCCGAGTGGCTGGGGCTGTTCGCGGCGGCAAACGGGTTCGACGGCTTCTTGCGCTGGGCCTACTGCTCGTGGGTGGAAGACCCGCTGGTCTCGACCGACTACACCAAGTGGCCGACCGGCGACTGCTTCTTCGTGTATCCCGGCAACCGCAGTTCCGTCCGCTTCGAACGGCTGCGCGACGGCATTGAGGACTTCGAGAAGATCCGTCTGCTGCGCGAATGGGCCGCTGCCGCCCCATCACCGGACAAACAGGTTGCCCTCGCCCGGCTCGACGCCGTCCTCAAGGATTTCTCCTGGCCCCGCGGTTCTAAAGCCGGCGTCCACACCAAAGACGTCCGCCGCGCGGTCGAAGCCATCACTGCGGCCACGCGCATCATCGCACCACCCGCGACCAAAAAATAGTCCTAACCAGAATCGAAACCTTCCAGCGTATCCACGCCTTAGAGGTTTACAGGGCTATTGCCGCCGTTAAGCGTGCGTGGTGTCAAAAGCCAAGATGATGCTTGTGGAGCCGGATACTCCCAAGTAATTACCATGCTCGATGGCAGATATTGCAGAAAAAACTTAAGAGCCTGTCTGAAAATTGCGAGGGGTTGGATGTTGGGTGTTGGATGTTGTCTTCCTGATTTCCTTATTGAGTTTATCCCCGGCGCTGCCCGCCGCTACAACGAAACAAGCGTTTTGCAAAGGTCTCGTTTTTGCCAAACGAACCCAAATCGCCGTATCTTGATCCGCCCGGCTGACTCCCTTCCCCTATACCTCCCGCCATTTCATCTTTTTCAGACAGTCTCTAACGGATGAAAAGCGGCTTTGAACGCCAGCGCAATCGCGCTTGCCGCTGCGCGTGTCCTGCCGCAAACTTTCCGTGATGTCTGAACGTCCGGCCGCCACCTTGAACAAGCCCGACGCGGCGCTCGAAATGACGCTGCGCCCCTCGCTCTTTTCCGATTTCACCGGCCAGCCCAAGGTGAAGGAGCGATTGGAAATCTCCGTCGCCGCCGCCAAGCAGCGCGGCGAGGCGCTCGACCACATTCTCCTGTCCGGCCCGCCCGGCCTCGGCAAAACCACCATCGCCAACATTCTGGCGAAAGCCATGGGCGCCAATGTCAAAGCCACCAGCGGCCCGACCATCGAAAAAGCCAGCGACCTCGCCGGGCTGTTGACTAATCTTGAGGAAGGCGACGTGCTGTTCATTGATGAAATTCACCGGCTGCAAAAGACCATCGAGGAATATCTTTATCCCGCGATGGAAGATTTCAAATTGGACATCATCATTGACCAGGGACCGAATGCCCGCAGCGTCCGCCTGAACCTCCCGCGCTTCACGCTCATCGGCGCGACGACGCGGAGCGGGTTGCTCACCGCGCCGCTGCTGACGCGCTTCGGGATGCGCGAGCGGCTGGATTATTATTGCGCCGCCGATCTGGACAAAATCGTTTTACGCTCGGCGAATCTCCTGAATGTGGAAATTGACCCGGCCGGAGCGCACGAAATCGCCCGCCGCAGCCGCGGCACGCCGCGCATCGCAAATAATCTGCTCCGCCGCGTGCGCGATTATGCGCAAGTCCGGCACGACGGGCGCATCACCGCCGCCGTGGCCGACAAGGCGCTCGCGATGCTGGAAATTGACGAGAACGGCCTCGACGAAATGGACAAGCGCATCCTCGAAGCCATCATTGTGAAGTTCGGCGGCGGACCGGTGGGCGTGAATTCGCTCGCCGTCGCCGTCGGCGAAGAGCCGGACACCATCGAGGAAGTCTATGAGCCGTATCTCATCATGGAAGGCTATCTCAACCGCACGCCGCAAGGGCGCATCGCCACCGAATTGAGCTACAAAAAAATCGGTGTGAAGCCGGCGACGGGAAATCAGACCAAGCTGTTTTAACTGCCGGATAAAATTCAAACGCAAAAAATCGCCGCAACGGATTTCCCCGCTACGGCGATTTGGTTTAAGTCAGTCGGAGCGGCTCAGCTCTTACCCTTGCTGGGCTTGTTGGTGCATTCCGAGGGGCAAGCCGCCAGGTAGGCGGTGAATTTATTCGTGCAGCTGCCGGCGCACGCCAGATGGAAATCGGCGGCGAAGGTTTTGTTAGTGCAGCCTGCTGCAGCCGTGGGTTTGGTGCAGGCGGCAGGTTTCTTGTCGCAGGTCGAGCAGCAGCCGGCGGTCATCAGAATGCCTGCGGCAAGAACCGCAGCCAGAATCATCAATTGTTTCATATTTAGTCTATTTTCAGTCTGTTTAGTTCGTGGTTGTTTGGTTTAGCACCCGCCACAAGATCCGGGTAGGAACTATCATAGCACGTTTTGTCATGGCTGCAACTGGTTGCTTTCAAGCGGGGCGTTTATTTGCCCCAGCCCCGCGAGCGCCACAAGAAGTAAATCGCCGGATACACGGCCAGTTCCATGATGGTCGAGGTGATGACCCCGCCGACCATCGGCGTGGCGATGCGTTTCATCACATCCGCGCCCGCGCCGTGACTCCACAAAATCGGCGCGAGGCCGGCGATGATGACGCACGCGGTCATGGCCTTCGGGCGGACGCGTTTCACTGCGCCATGATAAATCGCCGCGTGCAAATCAGTGGCGTTGTTCATCGCGCCTTTCTTTTTCCAGTCCTCATAGGCGAGATCCAGGTAGAGCAGCATGACCACGCCGGTCTCCGCGTCGAGGCCGGCGAGCGCGATGATGCCCACCCACACCGCCACGCTCAAATTGTAGTCGCACAGGTAAATCGCCCAGAACGCGCCGACCAGCGAGAACGGCACCGCGAGCATGACGATGGCGGTCTTGATGGCGGATTTCGTGTTCAGATAAATGATGAGCGTGATGAGCAGCAGCGTTAGCGGCACGACGATCATGAGCCGTTCCTTGGCGCGCAGCATGTATTCGTATTGACCGCTCCAGAAAACATTGTAGCCGCCGGGCAATTTAATTTCACCACGCGCCACGGCCTCGTTCACGGCGTGCATGGCCATCTGCACATAGGTTCCGACGTCCACGCCGCGGATGTCCACATAGACCCAGGCGTTCGGCACCGCGCCTTCACTTTTGATGCCCATCGGGCCGTCCACGACTTTCACCGCCGCGAGCTGGCCAAGCGGAATCTGCGCGCCGGTCGGCGTGGGCACCACGATATCCTCGCGCAACGCCCGCAGGTCGGAACGGAAATCGCGGTCGTAGCGCAAATTGATCGTGTAGCGCTGCAGACCTTCCACGGTCGTCGTCAACGCCATGCCACCGAGCGCGACGGACAAAACGTCCTGCACGTCGCCGACGGTCAGGCCGTAGCGCGCGATGGCTTCGCGATCAATTTCAAATTCGATGAAGCGTCCGCCCATCACGCGCTCGGCGAACACGCTGGTCGTGCCGGGAACGTTGCGGACGACGGCCTCGACCTCGGTGCCGATGCGCTCGAGCGTGGCCAAGTCCGGCCCGGCGATCTTGATGCCGACCGGCGTCTTGATGCCGGTGGAAAGCATGTCAATGCGCGTGCGGATGGGCATCGTCCACGCGTTGTTCAGGCCGGGAATCTGCACCACTTCATTCAGCGCGTCGGTGAGTTCATCCGGCGTGCGCTGGCGATGCGCGATGACTTTTCCGTTCTCATTCTTGATATCTACGGCGGGCCATTCCGACTCGGGTTTGAGGCGAATCGTGGTCTCGATCATGTCCATCGGTGCGGGATCGGTGGCCGTCTCGGCGCGGCCAGCCTTGCCAAAAACTTCCGCTACTTCGGGAAACGATTTGATGAGCCGGTCGGTGACTTGCAGGATTTCGCGCGCCTTCGTCGGAGAAATGCCGGGGAAGGTTGTCGGCATGTAAAGCAGGTCTCCTTCGTAGAGCGGCGGCATGAACTCCGAGCCGATGTTTTGATACGGAAATATTTTTCCAACGCTGAAGGCCGCGTCGCGCACCCTGCCTTCGGGCAGCACGCGCGAGGCCATCCAGTTCCACGGCAGAAACACCCAGATGACGATGGCGGCGGCGGCGATGATCACCTGCCAGCGCCATTTCACCACAAAATCCAGCACCGGATGATAAATCCAGATGAGCAGACGGTTGAGCGGATTTTTTTCTTCCTTCGGAATTTTTCCCCGGATAAACCAGCCCATCAGCACCGGCGCGAGCGTGATGGACAGCAGCGCGGCGGCGGCCATGGAATAGGTTTTGGTGAACGCCAGCGGCTTGAACAACCGGCCTTCCTGCTCTTCCAATGTAAACACCGGCAGGAACGAAACCGTGATGACCAGCAGCGAGTAAAACAGCGTTGGGCCAACTTCCACCGCCGCGTCGCGGATGATCTGCCAATGCGGTTTTTTGCCCTGGTCATGCTCAAGATGCTTGTGGGCGTTCTCGATCATGATGATGACCGCATCCACCATCGCGCCGATGGCGATGGCGATGCCGCCGAGCGACATGATGTTGGAACTTATGCCCTGACCGAACATCACGAGCAGCGCGATGAGCACCGCGACCGGCAAAATGATAATCGCCACCAGCGCACTCCGCAGGTGCAGCAGAAACAGGAAGCAGACCAGCGCCACGACGATGCTTTCCTCGGTCAGCTTTTCTTCGAGCGTCTTTACGGCGCGATCAATCAGTTCCGAGCGATCGTAGTTCACCGTGACTTTCACGTCTACCGGCAAGGCTTTCATCGCCGTCGCCAGCCGGGCTTTCACGTCCTGAATGACCTGATGCGCATTCGCGCCGTAGCGCACGATGACGATGCCGCCGACGGTTTCGCCCCGGCCATTGGCCTCGGCAATGCCGCGTCGCATATCCGAACCGAATTGGATGGTGGCCACATCGCGCAGCAAAATCGGCACGCCTTTGTCGCCGAGGCCGACGGCAATCTTTTTCAAGTCGTCGAGGCTGGTGATGTAGCCTTTGACGCGCAGGATGAATTCACGTTCCGCCAGTTCCAGCGAACGGCCGCCGACTTCGCCGTTGCTGCGTTCGATGGCCGTGCTGACATCTTTCAACGCGAGGTTATAGGCGCGCAGC
>CAIOIC010000025.1 GCA_903858275.1 uncultured Verrucomicrobia subdivision 3 bacterium
GCCCAAGGCTCCGGCATCATCGCCAGCAATGCGCGGCTGGATGCCACCGGCGATATCAACGGCCTTATTTTCGCCCGCAACAATATTAACATCGTGGCCCAGCAAAACGTGAACGTCACCGCGCTCGGCGAGGGCACGGTCAGCGTGGGCGCGGGCGGCACTGTTTCCGGCACGGTCATCGGCGTCGGTGGCGTGAGCGCCAGCGGCAGCAGCGTGGATGCTTCACTGGTGTCTGCCAACGTCTCCGGCGCCACCAGCGGGCAAAGCGGTTTGGGCACCGGCGGCGCGGCCAACGCCACGGCCAATGCCGCCTCCGCCAGCGATGATTCCACCAAGGTCGCCAAAAAATCTGAAGACACCGGCGAGGACGATACGACGAAGAAGAAAACCAAGGGCATCGCCCTGGCTCAAAAAGTGAGCCGGGTGACGGTGCTGCTGCCGTCGAAAAACTGACCTGTCAAAGCTGCCGAAATTAAAATTTAAAACCAAATATTAAAAACACATGATCACGACCATCCAACCCTTCCTGGCCTCCGGCGCGTTGCAGTTCGCCTTTGAGAAAGCAACGGTCGAGGGCAAAATCACCATCGGCTTGCTGTTCCTGCTGTCCATGTTCAGCTGGACCATCATCATCACCAAGTTCCGCCAGTTGTGGATTGCGCGCGCGGCGGCAAAGAAGTTTTTTGCGGCCTACGGCAGCACCCGCGACCCGATGGACATCAAGAAGCGCGGCGAGGAGTTTGACGGCGCCCCGGCGTTTGCACTTTATGACCGGGGTGCGGATGAAGTGCTGTATCACTTGAAGAACAATCCCGTGGAAGTGAAGTCCGTCGCCCCGCTCGGCACCGGCGAGGGCAACACCGACCATCTGGCGCGCGGGATGACCACGAAGATCAGCGCGGCGTCCTTCGAGGCGGTGAAGGTGATTTTGGAGGAAGCCGCCGCGCGGCAGGCGATGGCTTTGGAGAAAGGCATGATTGTGCTGTCCACGGCGGTGGCGGGCGGGCCGTTTATCGGCCTGCTCGGCACGGTCTGGGGCGTCATGGAAACCTTTGCCGGCATCGCGAAGGCGAACCAGGCCAGCCTGACGGCGATGGCGCCCGGCGTGGCCGGCGCGTTGATCGCCACCGTCGTCGGCCTGCTCGTCGCCATCCCGGCGATGTTCGGCTACAACTTCATGGTGACGACCATCCGGAATATCACGCAGGAACTCGACGGCTTCGCCTCGCGCTTTGCCAACCAGATTGAGCACACCTACGTGGACAACCGCGATCTCGAGGAGAAAATTGCCGGCGCCTTGAAGCGCAACGAGCAGCAAACCACCCAGTTCTAAGACGGGAAGGGACTAAGAACCGATGAAGAAGTGTTCCCACAGCGCGCACGAGACCTTGACGGAGTTGAACATCACTCCGTTGCTGGATCTTGCCTTCGTGTTGCTGGTGATTTTCATCATCACCACCATCCCGCCCGTCGAGGACAAGGACTTGAAGCTGCCCGTGGCGGCCAAGAACCAAAAAGATCCGCCGCGCAAGGCGAAATACATTTCGTTCCAGTCGGATGGCTCGCTGTTTCTGGATCGGACCGAGGTTAAGCTGGACGAACTGCTGGGCAAATTAATCAGCCTGCGAACGGACGACCCGGATTTGAACGTCATCGTGCGCGGTGATGCCAAGACCAAATACAAAAACATCCGCGCCGTGCTGGATATCTGCCAGCAGGCGAATCTGGTCAAAGTGGATTTGGCCACGGAAGTGCTCAAATGATTCCGCAATCACAGCCCAAGAAAGTAAAGAACTCGTCAAAGGTCAACCTGACCATCTCGGCGACGTTTCATACCATCTTGATTCTGGCGCTGGTCTATTTTGCGGCGCGCGAAGGCTATCTGGGCAAAACCATGAAGAAGATCTCGGTGGAAATGGTGAAGGAAAAGAAGCCCGAACCCGAAAAGCCCAAGCCGGAGCCGCCGAAAGTGGATGTGCCGAAAGTGGATGTCCCCAAAGAAGCGCCGAAGTATGTGGAACCCAAGGCGGCGGCCCCGCCCACCGTGGCCCCGCCCACGGTGGCGCCGCCCTCGGTGGATGTGCCATCGTTTCAATTTGAAGGGGGCAAGGCGGTGAA
>CAIOIC010000026.1 GCA_903858275.1 uncultured Verrucomicrobia subdivision 3 bacterium
ACCTTCGTCTTGCCCTCGGCAATTTTGATGTGGCCCGGCCCGTCGTGGCCCATCAGGACCACGTCGGCCGCAAAATCCATCGCGTAGTATTCCGTGAATGAGCCGCCGGCGCCGAATGCATCCATGATTTTCATCGCCTGCGCGTTCTTCACCTCGTATTCGCCGGCCACCGGAATGCCGCGCGCCGTGAGCAGCGAATTGCCGAGGATGATCGAGCTGATGGCGTCCTCGTTCTCCGCGTTGCCCGTGCCGCTGTAATAATAGGCGAGTGAGCCGAGGTCGTGCGCCTTCACCAGTCGGTCGAGCGCCACGGAGGTGCGGGCGGCGCGTTCCAGTTCCGCCGGCGAACAGCCGGCTTGCACGTCAAACACCCTTTTGAACCGGGCGACGCGGTCTTTGATTTGTCTGGCCGAGACTTCCCGGCGCAACGCCGCGAGTTCGTCCACCTCCAGGATTTCCATGTGCCCGCCGAACGTGGCGCATTGCAGCGTCGTGTCCGAGGCAATATCCAGCATACCGCCGTAGTAATGCCCCATCAAACCGAGGCGGTTGTGGGACATCGTGTGCGCGACGCGCGCGGCTTCCATCCACGCCTCCACCTCGTTCCAGCAAATTGGATCGTCGTGCAGCATCCCGGTGACCTGGTGAAAATCAATGCCCGCCCGTATGAAGACGTTGGCGATTTCCGGCACCGGGCAAGCGGCGCAATGCGCCAGCCATTCGCCGGTCATCCGGGTGCGGTCGCCCAGGGCGTTGAATTTCTCATAGTCCATCGCCGCCGCCGGCGCGAGGTTCAGGATGATGACCGGCACCTTCGCGCGCTGCACCACGGGCAGCACGGTCGAGGACAGCGCATACGTCGTGACGTGGAGGAAAATCATGTCCACATCCGCCGCGCGAAACTGGTGGCCGGCTTTCAGCGCCTTTTCCGGCGTGTCAATGAGCCCCAGATTGACGATCTCAACGCTGGGCCGCTGCAGCTTGCCTTCGACGATTCCAAGGTGGCCTTCCAGCCTTTTTTTAAGTCCGGCGAACTGCGGCCAGTATGCGTTCAGGCCGATGCCAAAAAGACCGATTTTTGCGGGATATTTCATGATGATGACCGGTGCGTTGTTAATCTGGGTTCAGCGTGATGTTCATAATCTGCCGGAAATGGTTAATGACGGCATTCCAATTTGCATTGAAAATCTGCCGGAAACCATACAATATCTGCCGCCAATCATTGTGAGCAAAAACTACTTTGCCTACCTGCCGGAAAACCGGCTCTGTGCCGCCTGGGGGTGTACGGTCACGGCCTTGGGACATACTTGCATCCGGCCTGGGTCAACCTACCCGCCTCAACGTCACCCGGATGATCATCACTTCACTTGGGAAAGCGGGCGGATGATTGATGCCTTCCAGATCGTCCAGATTACCGGCGGACACGGCATTTTTGAATCTGCGCGAACCCGGGAACCGCAACCCATCAGTGCGGGCAATGTGTTCCTGCTTTTCCCCTCTATCTGGCATCGCTATGCGCCGGATCCCCGCGCCGGGTGGACGGAAAATTGGGTGGAATGTCGCGGCCATGCCTTTGATGCCGCCCTCGCGAGCGGTGCCCTAAATCCTGATTGCCCGATCCGGTCGGCCGACCCGGCGTTTAAAAACACCTTTGCCGAAATCCACGCGTGGGCGATGCGCGATCCGCTGGCCAATCAAGGCGTCATTTCCGCGCTCGGCCTGCAACTTTTGGCGCTGTTGATCCGCGAAGTCGCGCCGGATAACCGCAGCTCGGAGGCGGCACTCATCCGGCGCGCCATGATGCTCATGCTAGAGCGCTCCCACGAACCGCTCAACATGCCGCAACTGGCCCGGGAGTTGAACGTCGGTTACACGCGGTTTCGGGAGTTGTTCAAAGCCCATGCCCATACCAGCCCGAAACAATATCACCTCCGCATCCGGCTGGACCGCGCCCGCGACCTGCTTCGCAATACCGACAAGCCCTTGAAAGAAATCGCCCAGTTGCTGGGGTTTCATTCCGCCTTTCATTTCTCCTATCAATTTCGCGCGACGCAAGGTCTTTCGCCCCGGGCTTGGCGGGAACAAGCGCGATTGCCGCGAAGTCAGCCGCCGCGAACGAAGTTTGATGGTTGAATTTTTGAAGCCGCCAAACCGTATGCGGCCGGGCACGGTTCTGTTCCTCGTCGGGCTGGCGGGGTTGTTTTATCCGCCGTGGTAACCGATCAT
>CAIOIC010000027.1 GCA_903858275.1 uncultured Verrucomicrobia subdivision 3 bacterium
GCGCCCGTGGACAGCGTGGGCATCCTGGAAAAGCTCGCGGCCATGCCCGTGACGCAGTGGCATTATCAATGGGAGGACGCCGGCGTCACCCCGCACATCGGCCCGATGGCGCAGGATTTCAAGGCCGCCTTCTACCCCGGCACGGATGACAAGAGCATCACCACCCTGGAATTCGACGGCGTGGAACTCGCCGCCATCAAAGGACTGAATGAAAAAGTGGATTCAGAAGTGTCCGCGCTCCGCGCCGGGAATGCGGAGTTGAAACAGCAGAATGACGCGCTGGCGCAGAAGCTGGACGCGCTGGAAAAGCTGGTGCAAACCCTGATTGAAAACCAATGAAACAAACAACCAATAAGGCAACTATGAAAAAACTACTACTGATCGCCGGACTGCTGCTGCCATTCTTGGGCGCCGCCCAAACCTACAGCATTGACTGGCATAAAATCGCCGGGGGCGGCGGCACCAGCACCAGCGGACAATACACGGTCAGCGGCACCATCGGTCAACATGATGCGAGTGGGGCACTGACGAACGGGCCGGTGACCGGCACCAATTATTATTCCGTCACCGGCGGGTTCTGGGTGTTGCCGCAGGCGGTGCAGGTTGCCGGCGCCCCCGTGCTCAGCATCGTCCCCGCCGCGCCCGGCTATGCCACCATCTCCTGGACGCCGGCTGTCGACGGGTTCGTCTTGCAGGAAAATCTCAACCTCGCCACAACCAACTGGGTGAATTCATCCAGCGCGGCCACCAACCCCGCGACTGTGCCGGCTGGCGGCCCGGTGAAGTTTTACCGCCTGAATAAACCTTGAAATTCACCAGCCGCCCGGACCAAGTCTCATGAATAAAGAAATACACAAGCGATGGATGCTCTTTGCGATTTTCGTGGTCGTGCAGGCGGAGTTCGTTTGGGATCTGATTACGCCGAATGATTTGATTGACTGGGTCTGGTATTTTATTCCGATTTATCTTTCCATCTATGTGGGCAGCCGCCTTTTTTCCTATCTGCTTGCCGGTTTGATTTCGGCTTTGATTCTGGCCGCTTTTAATTGGTCATCGAACGGCATCGACTCGGAAATGGCGCTGGTGAATCGCTACACCGGCATCAGCACCGTCTGGTTCATGGCCGTGATCATCTCTCATTTTAAACAGGTTGAGTTAAAATATCGGTTGTCTGAGCAAGACCTGCTCGATAAAAGTGCGTCGCTCCAGCGGCTCAATGAAATTCTGCACGCCTCCCGATTAGTGGCAGCTTCGCTCAACCGCGAAACCGATGCCAGCAAACTGCTGTCGGCGGTCTGCGAAATCCTTATCAAAACCCGGGGCTATGTGACCGTGTGGATCGGGCAGGCAAAACCGGAAACGAAAATAATCATCCCCGTGGCCCATGCTGGAGGAAACGAAGATTTTCTGCAGCACGCACAAATTACGTGGGATGACAGCTCGCTCGGTCAAGGTCCAACTGGCACGGCTTTCCGTGAACACCGCGCCGTGGTCATCGATGACATCCGGCAGGACCCGCATTTCATTCCCTGGAGGGATGCGGTTGCGGTCAGCGGGGCCGCTTCCATTGCATCTATGCCCATGATGAATGGCGGAAAGCTTTATGGTGTGCTGACCATTAAAGCCGACCATGTCAGCGCCTTTGACGACGAGGAGCTTAAGCTGCTGACCGGGTTGGCCGACGATGTGGCGCGCGCTTTGCACAACCTGGATGAGGGAGCCGCCCGCAGAAAAGCGGAGGAAAATCATGCCCGCCTGGCGATGGCGGTGGAGCAATCGGACGAAATCATCATCATCACCGACGTCAGAGGTGAGATTATCTATGTCAATCCGGCCTTTGAGAAGTCCACCGCCTACTCGCGCGCCGAGGCGCTCGGCAAAAATATGAGCCTGCTTAAGAGCGGCGAGCACGATGACAAGTTTTACCGCCAGATGTGGGAGACCATCGTCAGTGGCGAAACGTGGCGCGGCCATTTTATCAACCGGCGCAAGGATGGCGTGCTCTACGAGGAGGAAGCCATCATCTCGCCCCTCCGGAATGAGCAGGGAAAGATTGTCAATTACGTGGCGGTTAAACGGGACGTGACGCATGAATTGAAGCTGGAATCCCAATATCGGCAGGCGCAGAAAATGGAGGCGATGGGCACATTGGCTGGAGGTATCGCCCATGATTTCAACAACATCCTTACGGTCATTTTTGGCTATAGCCACATGCTCCAGCACGCCCGGGAGAAAAACCAGGAGGGGATGGGTCAGGTGGTGGGAATCATAAAGGCCGCCGAGCGCGCCAAAAATCTGGTGCAGCAGATATTGACCTTCAGCCGCCAAAGCGAACAAAAACGCGAAGTCATCCGGCTGGGTTCCATTGTCAAAGAGGCGACAAAACTTTTGCGGGCCTCGCTGCCGGCCAGCATTCAAGTGGATGTTGAAATATCGGATGCCGCCCCGGCCGTGCTCGCCGATGCCACGCAGATATATCAGGTGCTGATGAATTTGGGCACCAATGCGCTGCACGCAATGGATGGCCGGCAGGGGCGGCTCACGGTGAAATTGGAGGCGTTCACCCCGGACCGGGCGTTTATAATGGAGCATCCGAAGTTGCAGCCGGTGCCCTACGCGCGAATGACCGTCGTGGACACCGGGCATGGCATGGATGCCATAACTTTAGAGCGCATTTTCGAACCTTTTTTCACCACTAAACCGGTGGGCAAAGGCACGGGCCTGGGGCTGGCGGTGGTGCATGGCATCATCGAATCCCACGAGGGCGTTATTACGGTTGAGAGCAAGCTTGGCGAGGGCACGGCCTTTAGGCTTTATTTTCCGGGCCGGGCGCAGATTGAAAGCGGGACCCGCCCCCTGGCTGAAGCTATCCCGATGGGGAACGGCCAGAAGATCCTGGTGGTGGATGACGAATACATCGTGACGACGATGTTGGAGCAGTTAATGACGGCCCTGAATTATAAGCCCACCGTTTGTAATCGCCCGGCCAATGCCATCGCCCTGGTGAAAACAAACCTCGAAGAATATAGTCTTGTGATCACCGACCTAACCATGCCGGATATTAACGGGTTGGAGCTGGCGCGGCAGCTGCGTGTGATTTGCCCCGATCTGCCGATCATCCTTATGAGCGGATATACTGCGACAGTGAGCGCGAAAGATTTGCGTGGGGCAGGCATTCGTGAGTTGTTGGAAAAACCGGTCGACATGCTGGCTCTGGCCAGGACGCTGCAGCAGAGTTTGAATAATTGACGGGCCGTCTTAAATCGTTTTGAGCGACGAACCAAAAAAGGAATTGCCGGCCGGCTCGCCCCGGCGTCAGTGGGTCGCCAAAAAAATCGAACAGTTGGGAGGACGCCGATGAGCAAAATGAAGCGAGCCGCATTAACCGGGGGGCGAAGGTTGAACAAAAAGCAAAAGCCGACCAAAAATCAAAAGCAGATGCGGATGATTCTGATTTTGTTTGCTGTGGTGTTGTTGCTGGGCATGATTGGGATGTTGTGGCTGATGAATCGGGTGCATCGCCCCGACCAGTTTTAATTGTCGGCTATTTATGCCGGGTTGTTTTCAGCCAGCCATAACCCAGACTCTCGCCATCTCATAACGGCGTCGGAAAATTGCTGGTTGGCGGCAGCAGTTGATGGTGGGAGGATGATTTACATGTTGCGGTTTTCACGGCTCTCCTATGCGGGTTTTTAAAACGCCGGCGGCAATTAATGCAATTATATCTACGCTTGCTGATTTATCTTTGAATTGGTGGCGCTTCTTAGATAAAAGCTCATCAGGCCTTTTTCCGCGGACATCTTCTGTCCCACCTCCTTGGGGCCTATACACATCGCGGGCAATGCCGGAGTGAACTTGGCATTGCCCGCGTTATTTGGAAAAAAAGTAGAATTATAATTGATATGAACCTGACTAAAAGAGAAATCGTTAAGCGCATCAGCGAAGAATCCGGTTTAATTCAAGCCGAGGTTTATGCGGTGGTGCAGAAAACGCTCGACCAGATTGCCGAGGCTCTGGCCAAGGGTGGCAAGGTGGAACTGCGTAACTTTGGAGTGTTCGACGTAAAAATCCGGAAGGCTCGTATCGGGCGTAATCCGCAAAAGCCGGCGGCTGACGTGGCGATCCCGGCGCGCTCAACCGTGAGGTTCAAGGCGGGCAAGGAAATGAAGGCGGAAGTGTTGAAGCTGTCGCCCAGGTCGGCAAAAAAAAGGCCGGCTTGAAGTTGCTGCCAATTCTCGATAGCGATAATTGCCAGTTAATTTACCGCCATGATTTAGAAAACTCATGCGAGTTGTTTGTTGGTGTTTTTTTAAAGAAAACAACTTGCCGGCAAGCCTGTTTCATAGCGGCCCATCAGTCCGCTCCCAACTCGACAAAGGCGTTTCATCCAGGTCCGCCATTTTTTTTGACTCATCCCTAAAAATTAAGCGACTGCTATATTTAGCTTTATTGATACGCTTACTGACAATAAGTGAACGCTTGCTGAAAATAAGCATTTGGAGCAAGACAAACTTTCCTTAATCAATTAATTAAATTCAGACAATCAATTCAGTTTGCCTGAGCTTTGGCGTGACCAAAGTTAACTCCGGCGCAAAATTTATAAACATCATGGCCAAGGTTCTAATCATCGACGACGACGAGCAGCTCCAGCAGCTGGTTGGTGGTTTTTTGAGCCGCCACGGGTATGAGGTTGAAGCGGCTTCCAATGGGAGCCAGGGATTGATCAAAGCCGCCACTTTTTCTCCGGATTTGATTCTCTGTGATTTGGACATGCCGGAACTGGACGGGCAGGCAGTGGTTTCGTCCTTGCGGGCAAATGAAGAGCTGGCTGAAATTCCAGTGCTATTTTTGAGCGCTTGCGCTGATCGTAAACAGATCCGGCAAAGTATGAATCTGGGCGGCGACGATTTCATCACCAAGCCCGCCGAGCTGATGGAAATTCTCGAAACCATCAATGCGCGAATGGCCCGGCTGGGACAGCAGCGGCGACGTAAAGCGAAGCAGCTCGATCAGGCGGCCAATGTTGTTGCGGGCATTATCAACAATCTGGGCCATTCGGAATCGGACATCAAGTGGTGGAGCGAGGCCGGCAAGAGCAAGTTCGATGCTCCCGCCCAGATTATTCAGCGGGTTCGGCAAATCATCAAAAAACAAAAGCGCGCATATAAACGAAAGTTGCCAGCGCAAGTTCCTAAAGGTTTATTGCTGATAAAAGATGAAAATATCCGCCGATATCTGAAACTTTCTGAAGTGAAGGCATTTGTGGCTAAGGGGGAATACTCAGCAGTATGCTGGGGCCAAAACCGGCAGGTTTATTTCCGTAAGCCTTTAAAGCAATGGGAGCTGGAATTGCCGGCGAAAGAATTTGTGCGGGTGCATCGCGAAGCCATCGTCAATCTGGCCTTTCTGGATTATGTGAAGAAGGATGAGTGCGGTAATCAGCACATCCATATCCATGGCTTAAGGCGGGTCATAAAAGTAAGCCAGCGAGCCAAGTCGGCTTTCAACCAGAGCCTGAAAAATTACAATCAATAAGAGTTGCCCTGGTAGTTGCTCCAACCGCGTACCCCGCCACTGGCCGTTTCTTTGGAGAGGAATCCCGCTTATCTTCAACTGTTAAAACGCCGTTCCTCTTCCGTTGCGAACAGATATCGCATCATTCGCTGCATTAATTACATCGCTCGCTTAAATGCGATGGCTTTATGGTCCATTTATGGTTTTTCATGAAGTTATATGAACTCCAATGGATGCGGTATCACGGTATGCAGGTGCTGTGGCGGATGGATGAGTTTCAACGGTGGAAATTGTCAGGCCAATCCCAATATCTGCCTGCTGTGCTCGGAAGATATTTTTCGGGATGCTGATGCTGTTGGTTATTCAAACACTTTCAGGCTGGGTGTTAATCAGGAAAATCCAACCAATCAAGGTGGCGGCATAATGGTTGATTTTTTCTGGAACTGAATTATTTGCAACGTTGAATGCCGTTTTCGGGGCTGGCATGGGCTGCAAAATAGTCAGTTAAAGGTCGGATTCCATGGTGGCGGTCATTGCCGGATATTCTTGTTTCCGACAAGCGAACCAGACGCAAGCCTACTTCAAATTCAGCGTGAACCAGAAAGTGCTGCCCTGGCCAAGCTCGCTAATCACGCCGATGTTGCCACCGTGGGCCTCCACGGCCAGTTTGCAGAAAGCCAGGCCCAACCCGGTGCCTTGCCGGTTCATTCCCGATTCCACTTGACCGAATTTCTCAAAAATTAGCTGATGAAATTCCGGGGCGATGCCCGGACCGGCATCGGTCACTTCCACTCGCGCCTGACCATTGGCCGTTGCAATGTTCAGCGCAACGGTGCCGTTATCCGGGGAATATTTTACCGCGTTGCTGAGGAGGTTTTGAAATACCCGTTCAATCAATTCCGCATCCAGCGACAAGGGCATGCTTTCCGGGTCAGAAGTGATATTGGTGTGAATTTTCTTTGGATTGTTTGCCGGCCAGAAGTCCGTCGCCGCTTTGCGGGCCAATGCGACCAGGTCGCTCAAGGCGGGGCGGAGAACCAGTTTATTAACCTCGAGCTTGCTGACTAAGAGCATTTCAGAAACCATGCGGGTGAGCCGTTTTGTGGCCGTTTTGGCTTCGGTCAAGCTAAGGTTGCCATCTTTGGAAAGGGCTGGCGCGTCAAACATCTGGATTATGTTGAGGTGGCCGTTGATCACCATCAGTGGGGTTTTCATGTCGTGGACAATCATGTGGGTAAGACTGTCGCGCAATCTTTCAAGCTCTTTCAGCCTCTGATTGATGGCCTCCAATTCAATTTTTTGCCGGCGTAATTCCAGATGAGTGGTGACGCGGGCTAACACTTCCTTCTCTTGAAATGGTTTTGTGATGTAATCCACGCCGCCGGCTTGAAAAGCCTTAATCTTCTCTTCGGTTTCATTTAGGGCGCTGATAAAGATGACCGGAATATCTTTCAAAGCATCATCCGCTTTTAGCTGCTGGCACATTTCCACCCCCCCCATCTCCGGCATCCGCATATCCAGGAGAATCAGGGATGGTGATTTTTGGCGGGCCGCCCTCAAAGCCAGCTTGGCGCTGGTGGCTGGGCGCACCAGGTAACCAGTCTGTTCCAGCATGGCTGACAACAGGCGTAGATTTTCCGGGACATCGTCGACGATCAAAATGGAAGTTGTTTCTGGAATAGTCATTTATGATCAAAGGGACTCAACTTTTTGAACCGCCGTTTTTGGTCTGAATAATGAACCATGTGGCGAAAGCTTATGCGTATTTATGTTGTTTGTCTAAACTGATGTTTTACCTGACAAGTTGAAAGAATCGCATCGTCCCAGTATTGGTTAGGGCGACAACCGCAGTCGCTTTAACACTATTCGGTTTAGATAATTGCTATTAAATAAATTCAGGCCAAACAAAAACCCCGCACCACCATGCTGTGGTGATGCGGAGTCTCGGTTCCAATTTTTCGGACTAGTGATTTCTTGGAACAGCACAATTTAATCACGTTTCGATCCCGCGCCCCAAGCCAAATGCATTAGGCGCTGCTTTTCCATCAGCTAATGCTTTCATTGCGTCAACAACGAGAAGATAACCCTGCATTGTTGACAAACTGCGCCACAACCCCCATGCGCTAATAGGCGGCAAAACTCACCATTTATGTCATGTTCTATTGGAATTTGACAAGCCAGGTGTGGCCGGTCCGTTTCCACACCATTTTAATGGCAACGCCATCAGAACTTTGGGATCACCGTCATCAGGGTCGATGTGTGCCTTGAGATATTTTTTACCGCCTTGATCCACCCCAACCCTCACCATCACGGTTTGATTCTCTTGTTGGCAGACATAACAATGCCTCCCGGCCTCAATATTGCCGATAACTTCATCAATTTTGTGAATCCATACTATGCCAAAATTATTTCCCCCCAAGGCCGTCACACGAAAGGGTTGGCCATCCATCTTTTCAATTTGGCCTCGGTCAAATTTAAGCGCGGTTAGAAATGACATATGCTGAAGCATTAACTAACCATGCTTGAAAAAGGCCTCAAGTGGATTGCAGCCGGCGTGGCAAAATATTCAGTAAGCGTATATCGCCGATTATTGGTATTATTATACAACCAGCTATTTACCGTTGCCGCACGAGGGCGAAGCTGGCGCGGCTTGATTTTCAGCC